>JAZBLM010000055.1:0-21149 GCA_037033225.1 Pseudomonadota bacterium | reverse complement strand
TGACGGCCGCTGGCCGTCAACGCCGCCCCGCCACCTCACCGCCCTCGACCCGGCATCGTCCAGCACGCCCGCATCGGGGTCGACGGAAGCCGATCGGCCTTACCGCCAACGCCAGCGCGGCGGTTCGCCTTTCAGCCAGCAGATCAGCAGCAGCACTGCCACCACGCCCCAAGTATGTACCTGGAATGCCAGCATGTGCTGCCTGGGCGGAAACAGGAAGAATCCGGCAGCGAGCAGCGCGAAGGCGACACTGTAGACAACCCAGCCCTGCCACGTCAGCGGCAAACCCCAGCCCCAACCGAACGTCTTCGCGGAAAACCAGTACTTCTTGTGGTGCATGGCCTGCTCCCTGCAGAGTGCCGCGTCTCCTTACCGTGCCATAACCACGGCCGACCGGGTAGAGCCGGCTCCAGCCGGCTGCCCCGATCCCCGCAGGCATCACAGCTTCATGTTCAGCCCTACATACACCGAGCGCCCGGCGGCCGGTGAAAACATCGGCTGCGCCTGCTCCCAGAAGAAGCTGTCATACCAGGCATAGGCATAGTCCCGGCCGGTCGCGTTCTTGACCTGCAGGTCGACGCTCAGGATCGGACTGATCTGGTAGCGGGCGCTCAGGTCCAGCACGGCGAAGGCGCCGAACTTGCCCGCCACGTTGCGTTCTTCGAGGTAGTAATCACCCTGCGCACGCGCCTGCAGGCCCAGCTGCAGCGCGTCAGTGGCCTGGTAGTCAACGCCGATGTTGCTGATATGCCGCGGCGTGGCCGCTACTTCGCGTCCCTGCAATGAAACGGCCGCGTCGCGGTCGTCGCGGGTGATGCGCGCCTCCTGATAGGCATGCGAGGCCCACACCGTCCAGTCATCACCCAGCTGGGCACTGATCTGCGCGTCCACGCCACGGCGGCGGGTCTTGCCCAGCGTCACGGTGGTGCCGGTCGCCGGCATGTTGGAGACCTCGTTGGCCGCATCCTGCTGCCATACCGCGACGCGCGCCTGGCTGCCTGCGAACGGGCTGAACTTCAGCCCCAACTCCATGCCGGTGTTGGTCGATGGCTGCATCGCGCCCTGCCCCGGCGTCAGGTAGGCCGGCGCGGTGGAGCCGGTCAGCACCTGGAATGTACGCCCCCAGTTTGCATACACATTGGTGTCGGAGGTCAGTGCGTAGACCACGCTCAGCTTGGGCTGCTCGATGGTCCCGTAGCGCTGGAGCGGACCGGTGATGCCGCCGGGCAGCCGGGTGTTGCCATCGAAGCGGTCCACGCGGAAGGCCGGCACGATCTTCAACGGCTCGACCGGCTGGTAGATCGCCTGCACGTAGGCGCCCCAGTTGTCGAAGGTGTGCCGGTCATCGTTCTGGACGCGTGCCGGGACCGCCGAGAAATCCGTCGGCTCGCTGTAGCTGAAGCGCTCGCGCTGGTAGCCGTTGTCCTGGTGCTCGAAATTGATGCCACCCTCGAGGGTCAGGCGGTCCTGCGCATGCCACGTCAGCGTGGTCAGCATGCCGACCTGTTTCTCATCCCAGACGCGGCGCTGGCGGGGCGCATTGCCGACAGGCAGGTCGCTGAAGGTCACCCGTCGATCGTCTTCATAACGGTTGTAATACAGCTTGCTACCCAGGAACAGCGAGTCGGTCAGCATCAGGTCCATGTGCACGCCGAGCTGCTGCATGTCGCGCACATCGCGGTCGTTCAGGTTGCGGCGCTGGGCCTTGCGGCGCTGGGTGCGCAGTTCCTCGGCCGTCATGAAGCCGGGCTCGTCGGCAACGTGGTGGTACGCACGCGCGGTCAGTCCGATGCGCATGCCGTCGTCCAGGCTGCCAACGAACCATTTGCCGCCCAGCGAGTACTTTTCGGAGGTGTCATGGTCACGATACCCATCCGACGCCTGCGTGCCGACGAAGTAGTTCTGCGCCAGGCCGTTGCTCTCGCGGCCGACCGCCAGCTGCACATCGCGGGTGTTGTAACTGCCGTAGCCCAGGCGGGCATCGGCGTAGTTGCCACCCTGCCGGGTGCCGAAATTCACGTTGCCGCCGATGTTGTGCAGGCCATAGCGCGGGTCGTTGGTGCCGCGCACCACCTCGATGAAGCTGATTTCCAGCGGGAACAGCATGTCGATGAAGCGCTGGTTGCCGCTGTTGACGTTGCTGGGGACGCCGTCGATCAGGGTCTTGATCGCATTGAGGTAGCCCTCGCCGTTGAAGGCGCGGAAGCTGACCTTGCCGGACTCCGCACCCTGCCGCGTCTCGGTGAGCTGGATGCCCGGCATCTGCCCCAGCAGCTCCCAGCTGTGCGCCACGTTCTTGTCTTCGATCTGGTCCGCGCCGAGCACGTCCACCGAGGTCAGCACCTGGTGCGCAGTGAGCTGGCCGTCGGCGTGCTGATGCACGTCGACCTTGCCCAGCGTGAGCGCGGAGCCGGAGGACTGCGCGCGCGCGTCGGGCGCAAGCAGGATGGCCGCCGTGGCAGCGACAAGGGCATGGATCTTCATGGGGGTACCCGATGCGGGGAGACAGACTGGATGTGGGGCGCAATGTTACTCAATAACATTATCTTTTTACAGCCCAAGGGAGCCTCAGCCTGCGTACGCCACCCAGCCCCTGAAGCTGAAAGCTGCATAGAAGAGCTCAACGACGGGGAAGCCCGCCGCGCGCAGCAGTTCGACGTCCTGTTCCGGCGATAGCGCGGGCAGCAAGCGCGCCATGGTGTCCACGGTATGCGGAACATCCAGCGTGTCCCCGGATGACGCCGAGAACGCAGCGAAGCGTTGCAGCCAGCGGCGCTTCTGCGTGTCGTCCTGCGCGAAGCTGTGGTGCGCCACCACCAGCGGTGCGCCCGCTTTGAGCCGGCGTCGCAATGCCTGCAGCGTCTGCAGCCGCTGCGTGGCAGGGAGGAAATGCAGGGTCAGGAGACAGGTAGCGCCGTCGAAAAGCGCATCGGGCGCGTCGTCGATGTAGCCCTGCACGAGATCCACGCCGGGTGCCCACGGTCCCAACGCCTGGCGTGCCAGAGCGAGCATGGGCGCGGATGGATCCACGCCACACAGTCGCCAGCCTGGCTGCGCCTCGGCGAACGTGCGCAGCTCCATTCCTCCGCCTGCTCCGAGCACCAGCACACGACCGTCTTCGGGCACGCATTCCTCAAGCAGCAACCGCGCCATGCGTTGCATGTCCCGCAGCCCCGGCACCTTCTGTATCGCACCCTCCGCATAGCCTGCAACGGCGTGGGGATCGGAAAACATACGCGCTTACCTCGTCGATTTGACCTGCGGCGCTAAAGGTAACATCATTAGTTACATGAAACGAGACAGCCGACTTTCCGCCGTCCTGCATGCCCTGCTGCATATGGCCGAGCAACCCGGACCGATGACCTCCGACGCACTGGCGGCCTGCCTCGGCACCCATCCGGTGGTCGTTCGCCGCACGATGGGCCTGCTGCGCGATGCCGGCCTGGTGGCCGCTGAGCGCGGCCACGCCGGTGGCTGGCGCATCACCGCCGATCTGCGCAACGTCAGCCTGCGCCAGCTGCACGATGCGCTGGGCGAGCCCGCGCTATTCGCCGTCGGCAACCGCCATGAAAACCCGCAATGCCTGGTCGAGCAGGCGGTCAACGCCGCCCTGAACGATGCCTTCGAGCAGGCAGAAGCCCTGCTGCTGGAGCGCTTTGCCGCGGTATCACTGGCCGATCTCGCCGCCGACTTCAAACGCCGTCACGCCCACCACCTACGGAGCAAGCACCCATGAACCTGCACTACGACGTCATCATCATCGGCGGCAGCTACGCCGGCATGGCCGCCGCGCTGCAGCTGGTACGTGCGCGTCGGCGCGTGCTGATCATCGACGCAGGCAAGCGTCGCAACCATGCCGCCGCCGATTCGCACGGCTTCCTCAGCCAAGATGGTGCCGACCCGGCCGAGATCGCACGCACCGCACGCCGGCAACTGCAGGCCTATCCCACCCTGAGCTGGGTGGAAGACGTGGCCCTGGATGCATCGGGAACGCGCGATGCATTCAGCGTGTCGACCGCAGCGTCAGGCACGTTCAGCGCCCGCCGCCTGCTGCTTGCCACCGGCGTATCGGACGAACTGCCCTGCATCGAAGGCATTGAGGAACGATGGGGCAAAAGCGTGTTCCATTGCCCCTACTGCCATGGATATGAGCTGGACCAGGGCGAGATCGGGGTGATTGCCGCGGTGCCGATGTCGATCCACCAGGCGCAGTTGCTCCCGGAATGGGGCAGCATTACGTTCCTGCTCAACGGGGCCATCGAACTGGATCAGGCGGCGCGCGAGGAACTTGTTTCGCGCGGGGTGCGCATCGAGGCAACGCCCATTGCACGGATCGAAGGACACGCCGATGTGGTGCTGGCGGACGGGCGACGGCTGTCCTTCGCCGGGCTGTTCACCGCATCGCGCAATGCGCCTTCCACACCGATCGCGCAGACCCTGGGCTGTGCCCTGATGGAGACGCCGATGGGTACCCAACTGCAGACCAGTGAGGCCAAGGAGACCAGCGTTGAAGGCGTGTTCGCCTGCGGTGACGTTGCGCGCATGCCGCACTCGGTTTCACTGGCCGTGGCGGACGGCGCGTGGGCGGGGGCGCAGATCCACCGGACGCTGGTGTGGCCTACGGCGGGGTGAGGTCAGCCTTCGGTTTCCAGGCGACCCGGCGGCACCACTGCGAGTCCAGATGACGGCCAGCGGCCGTCACTACCGGGGTCTGGATATTCCGGATGACGGCCAGCGGCCGTCACTACCGGGTTGCGCTGCGGCGGCTGAACTTGCGTGACACCCACTCACCCAGATCATCCATCACGGTGAACGCGGCCGGAATCACGATCAGGCTGAGCAGCGTGGAGGTGATCAGTCCACCGATCACCGCGATCGCCATCGGCGCACGGAAGCTGGAATCACCGGCAAAACCGAGCGCGATCGGCATCATGCCCGCGCCCATCGCCAGGGTGGTCATGATGATCGGCTGTGCGCGCTTGCGGCAGGCATCGATCAGCGCATCGTGCTGGCTCATGCCCTGCTCGTCTTCGGCAATCACCGCGTAGTCCACCAGCAGGATCGAGTTCTTGGTCGCGATGCCGATCAGCATCAGCAGGCCGATCAGCGCGGGCAGCGACAGCATGTTCTGGGTGATCAGCAGTGCACCGAACGCACCGCCGGCGCACAGTGGCACCGCTGCCAGGATGGTCACCGGCATCAGCGCATGGTTGAACAGCAGCAACAGCACCATGTAGATGCATATCAGCCCGGCGGCCATCGCCAGCATGAAGCCGATGAACAGCTCGACGAACACTTCGGCATCACCGGTGTTGAGGAAGCTCACGCCGGGCGGCAGCTGCTTGACGCTGGGCAGCGCCTGCACCTCGGTCATCACCTCGCCCAGCGGCCGTCCGTTGAGCTCGGCGGTCAGGGTCACGTTGCGCTGGCGCTGGTAGCGCGATATCTGCGATGGCCCGCTGCCCTGCCGGATATCGGCCACGGCGGCCAAGGGCACCGGCCCGTCACGGCCCGGCACCCGCAGCTGGCTGATCAGCGCAGGATTGGCGAGCGTGGCCTCGGCGAACCCTACCCGGATCGGCACCTGGCGATCGGGCAGGTTCAACTTGGCCAGCCGCTGTTCGTAATCGCCGGCCGTGGCGATGCGCGCGGCTTCGGCAATGTCGGCCGTCGCCACGCCCAGGTCGGCCGCCCGCGCCGAATCCGGAAGGATCTGCAGTTCCGGGCGCAGCAGCGAGGCGGTGGACGTCACGCTGCCAAGGCCTTGGATGCCCCGCAGGTCACGCTCCAGCGCGATGGACGCTTCCTGCAGGCGCTGCGGATCATCGCCGGACAGCACCAGCTGCAGCAGGTTGCCCGGCTCGGAGCTGATGTAGCTCACGCGCACGCCGGGAAGGTCGGCCAGCTTCTGCCGTGCCTGGCGCTCCAGCGCACGCTGGTCGCGATCGCGGTCGTCCGCCGTGCCCCAGTCCAGTACCAGCGTGGCCTTTCGCGGTTCGCCCACCCCGGTCGCGCCGGGATCGCCGAGGTCGAGCACGCTGCCCACGGCGGTGTAGACCTGCTTCAGTTCGGGCATGTCCTTGAGCAGGCCACGCGCGCGTTCGGCCACCTCCACGGTCTCCTGCAGGCGGGTGCCCGGTGGCAGTTCCAGGCTGAGATTGCTGCGACCCAGGTCCGACTGCGGAATGAACGTAGCCGGTATGAACGGCACAAGACCCAGCGACGCCACGAACAGGCCGGTCGCCAGCCACAGCGTGCGGCCCCGGTGGCGAAGCGCGGCGTCGACCCAGCCGAGGTACCAGACCATCAGGCGCGAATCGGGCTTTTCTTCACCGTGCGGCTTGAGCAGGTAGGCGGCCATCATCGGCGTCAGCAGGCGCGCCACCAGCAGCGAGAACAGCACGGCGGTCGCTGCGGTCCAGCCGAACTCGCGGAAGAACTTGCCGGCGATGCCCGGCATGAACGCCACCGGCACGAACACCGCTGCCAGCGTGAGCGAGGTAGCGATCACCGCGTTGCCGATCTCACCGGCCGCTTCGCGCGCGGCATCCAGCGGCGACTTTCCCATGCGCAGGTGGCGCACGATGTTCTCGATCTCCACGATGGCATCGTCCACCAGGATGCCGACAACCACCGACAGCGCCAGCAGGGTGATGATGTTCAGCGTGAAGCCGAAGAAGTACATCACCGCGAAGGTGGGAATGATCGACAGCGGCAGCGCCAGCGCAGCGACCCACGTGGCCCGCCAGTCACGCAGGAACAGCCATACCACCAGCAGGGCCAGCAGCGCGCCTTCCCAGAGCATGGTCATCGACGAATCGTAAGAGCGGTGGGTCTCGTCGATGGCGGTGGTGACCAGCCGGAAATCGATGCCCGGATGCTCGGCCTTGATCCTGTCCAGCGCGTCATGCACGCCCGCTTCGACCTTCACTTCGCTGGAGCCGCGGGTGCGGGACATCGAGAACGCGACGACCTGGTCGCCATCCAGCAGTGCCGCTTCGGTTGGATCGGCGGCAGCATCGGTGACCGTGGCCAGGGTCGACAGACGCACCGCCCGCCCGTCAGGCAGGGCAATGGAAAAATCACGCAGTGCCTGGGCATCGTCGACCGTGCCCAGCGTGCGGATGGTCTGTTGGGTGCCTTCGATTTCCGCCTTGCCCCCTGCACGCTCCACCTGGATGCGGGCCAGCTGCTGGGAGACATCGCCGGCCGTGATGCCCATCGCAATGAGAGCATTGGGATCGAGGTCCACGCGTACCTGCCGCTGCACGCCGCCCACGCGGGTAACGCGGGCCACGCCCGGCACTCCGTACATCGCACGTGCGATATCGCGGTCTACAAACCAGCTGGCCTCATCCCGGCTCATGTGCGGTGCAACCAGAGCGTAGGTCATCAGCGATCCGCCGATATCCACCTTCGAGATCACCGGTTCCTGGATGTCCTGCGGCAGGTCGGTGCGGATGCGGGTGACGGCATCGCGGGTGTCGTCCAGCGCCGTGGCCAGATCGGCCTCGAGCTGGAACTCGATGGTGGTCGTGCTGACACCTTCGGTGACCGATGACATCACGCGCTTGACGTTGTTGACGGTCGCAACGGAGTCTTCGACCTTGCGTGTCACCTCCGCTTCCAGCTGGCTCGGCGAGGCCCCCGGCTGGGTCACCGTCACCGTAGTCATCGGGAACGCGATGTCCGGGAAGCGCGCCACCGGCAACTGATAGAAGCCCCACAGGCCGGCCACGCACAACACGAAGAAGATCAGCAGCGCGGGCAGCGGGCGCTTGATTGCCCAGGCGGAAAAGTTCATCGCGCGGCCGCCTTGGCAGCGCTCGCCTGGGTCGCGGCGACCACGCGTACGCGGTCACCCTCGCCGAGGAAGCCGGCGCCTTCAACCACGACCTTGTCGCCCGCCTTGAGCCCTTCGAGGATCGCGGTGCGGCCGTGCACGGCCTGGCCGGTGCGCACGCGCAGGCGGGTGGCCTGCTGCTTGTCATTGACCGAGAACACATAGTTGTGGCCGTCGCGCTGCACGATCGCGGCGGTCGGCACGGTCAGCGCCTGGCCATCGCCGGTGACGATGCGTCCCTCCACGTAGACGCCCGGCTTGAGCGGACCGGGCTCCGGCAGGTCGGCATAGATCGTGCCGGTACGGGTCTGTGCGTCGACCCCGGGGGTGACCGCGCGGATGCGCCCGGTCACGCCCTGGCCCGCATAAGGCAGTTCAACGGTGTTGCCCACGGCGACGTCGGCCAGCTGGTTCTCCGGCAGCTCGGCGCGCCACTCCAGTCGTCCGTCGCGGATCAGGCGCAGCAGTTCGGTGCCCGCCGATACCACCTGGCCCGGCTGCACCAGCCGCTTGGACACCAGCCCATCGGCTGGCGCGCGCAGATCGGCGAATTCGCGCCGCAGCTGGGCCGCGTCACGCGCGGCGCGCGCGGTGGCAGTCTGCGCTTCGGCATTGATGCGGTTGGCCCGCAGTTCGTCCAGGCTGCTGGCGCTGATCAGCTGCTGCGCGGCCAGCTTGCTGCTGCGCTCGTAATTCAGTCTTGCCAGTTCCTGCGCGGCCTGGGCCTGGCGCAACGACGCCTCGGCCTGGGCCAGTTCGCTGTCCAGCGTGCGGTGGTCCAGCTGCAGCAGGACCTGCCCTTTCCTGACCCACTGGCCTACGTCCACCGGCAGCGCGGTCACCCGCTGGCCGCTGATTTCCACGCCAAGCTGCATCTCTTCGTACGCACTGACCGGTCCGGACACCAGAACCGTGCGTGCCATCGGCTGCTGCTGCGCGGTGGCCAGCGACACCGGCAACGCCGAGGTGGCGGCCGCGTCAGCTGCGGCGTTTTCGTCCTTGCCGCAGGCTGCGAGCGCAGCGGCGAAGATCAGGACAACGACGAGGCGGAAATTGGAAGCACGCATGAAAGAAAGTCCATGTCGGAACGGCAGAGTGGGAGGGAACGGATCAGCTCGGGCGGGCCAGCCGCAGCTCGATGCCGTCCAGCATCAGGCCAAGTCCCTGCTCGAAGCGGGTATCGAAATCGACTTCGCGCCAGACTTCGCGCGCGGCCCAGCAATGCGGAAAACGCTGCTCGGCCAGCACCATGAAGGCTTCGCCCAGCGCTTCCATGCTGCCGTCTCCGGGCCAGGACTGTTCTTCAATGACAAAGCCCATTGCGTAGTACACCAGGTCCATCGCAGTGGTAGCGGCGAAGCACGCGGGCGCACCGGCGTTCACCAGTGCGGCGATGCTTGCCTCGCCGACACGCAGCACGTTCTCGGTGGCCAGGAAGGTGCCCGCGTAGACCCGCGCACCATCGCGACGCGCCTTGAACGCGACGCGGAACTCGCGGGCGATCTGCAGCAGCGTCTGCCGCCAGGGCTGGCCGTGCGGGATGATCCGCGCCACGTCCGCGATCATCGCGTCGGCCATGGCGTCGATCAGCGCCTGCTTGCTCTTGAAATGCCAGTACAGCGAGGGCGCGCGGATGCCCAGCGAGCACGCGACCTTGCGCAGGGTCACGCCTTCCAACCCCGCTTCATCCAGGATCTGGAAGGCGGCCTCGACGATCTGATCGCGGGCAATGGCCTGGCGCACCTGAAAGATCCTGGACTAACGCTGTTAGGGGGCGAATCTAACAGCGTTAGGCTGGCTGGCGCAAGCAGCCCGTGCAGGCCCGCCAGGGGCGGCTCCAGGACCCGTTGACGGCCGGCGGCCGTCACTACGTGTCGCGGCCATCCTTCCGTTTCACGAAGGGGGATCGAAACACGCAATCAGCATCTCGGTCAGCGCCCGGACCTTCAATGACGGGTGCTGGCCGGGAGGACGGATCACGTAGATGCCTGCGGCAGGCGGCGGATAGCGCGGCATGACCTGCACCAGCCGGCCCGCCGCGATGTGCTCGGCGGTGATGCCATCCGGCAGCCAGGCGATGCCCAGCCCGGCCACCGCTGCGGCCACCAGGGCAGTGCCATTGTCGGCCTTGAAGCGCCCGCGCGGGTGCACCGTGAGCACGCGGTCACCGTCGGAAAACTTCCACGCTTCAGTGCCCTGCATCAAGGCTTCATGGGCCGCCAGCGCGTCCGGAGTCTGCGGCGCGCCGTTTGCTTCCACATAGGCGGGACTGGCGACCAGCTTGCCGTGCAGCGGACCTACTCTGCGCGCGACCAGGTTGGAGTCAGCCAGGTAGCCCACGCGGATCGCGCAGTCGAACCCTTCCCCGACCAGATCGACGAAGCGGTCGCTGTAGACCGCATGCACATGCAGCTGGGGATGCTGCAGTGCCATCTGCGCGATCACGGGGGCCAGATGGGTGGGCCCGAAGGTCAACGGGGCTGCGATACGCAGAGCGACCCCGGCCATGGCGCTACCGCGTCCGGCGCCCGGGTGACAAGGTCTGTGGCTGCTGCACACCCACCCAGAACAGGACGACTCCATGACTTTCCGCAACGGCCTCGACTCGCTGCTCCGCCCCGAAGATTCGGTGCTGGTGCTGATCGACCACCAGCCCTACCAGCTGGCCAACCTCAACAGTCACGACCCACACGCGGTGGTGAACGCCTCCACGGCGCTGGCCAAGTCGGCCAAGGCGTTCAACGTACCGACCATCCTGACCAGCGTGGTGGCTGATCGGGGTGGGCTGATCTTCCCGCACATCACCGACGTTTTCCCGGGGCAGGAGGTCATTGACCGCACCCTGATCAACACCTGGGAGGACGCCAAGGTGGTGGACGCGGTGAAGGCGACCGGCCGCAGGCAGCTGATCATCGCCGGCCTGTGGACCGAGATCTGCGTGGCGATGCCGGTGATCCAGGCGCTCGGTGAAGGCTGGGATGTCACCGTGATCACCGATGCCTGTGGTGCCGTGTCGGTAGAGGCCCACCAGGTTGCCATCCAGCGCATGATCGCTGCCGGCGCCAACATGATGACCTGGATGGCGTTGGCGGCCGAGTGGCAACGCGACTGGGCCCGCAGCGAGCACGTCGCCGAGCTCACCGAGGTGTTGAAGCAGCACGCGACGGGCAGCGGCATTGCGTATCTCTGGGAACAACAACTGCTCAATAGCCCGGTCGCCGCAAGCGCAGGCTGAGGCAGCGACGCGGCTGCAAGGGCGGCTGAAAGGAGGCCGGCTGCAATGCCGGCCTGTCGTGCCGGCTTCAGCCGGCAAACGTGGCCGCGCACCGTCGGTTGAAGCCGGCCGCACACGCATGCCGCATCACGCGACGTGATGAAAACACCGTGAAAACAAGGGATTTTGCCGCTTGAGGCCGAACGCCGTGCAGATCGCATCGGTTCACACCGCAACGATTGCGGCACCGTATCTGCAGGCGTAGCCTGAATTCGTACTGCGGATTCAACGTTGCGCACAACCGCGACAGCGGACATCGCGACGTTGGCGATCATCTCCCCCTTGAAGGGTGAAGACACTGCCCCTGCCACGCACGGGCAGCCGACCCACCCGCACGGAATCACCATGACCCCTCCTGAAAAACCCATAACCCGCACCGGCCGATGGCTGCTGGCGCTGGTCCTCGGCGCGTTCGGCCTTTACCTGGTCGGCGGCGGCATCTGGCTGATCTCGCTCGGCGGCAACTGGTACTACGCCATCGCCGGCGTGCTGAGCGTGGCCTCCGCAGTAGCGCTCGCACGCCGTCGCGCGAGTGCGTCCCTGTGGTTCGGCATCCTGTTCGCCCTGACCCTGGCATGGACGATGTGGGAGGCCGGCTCACGCTACTGGGCCTGGGTCCCGCGCTTCGCGTTGATGCTGGTGTTCGCCATCGCCTTCTCGCTGCTGCTGCCGACCCTGCATGCGCGGCTGACACGGCGCAAGGCCGCCGCAGTGACAGGCGTACTGGTGGCAGGCTTCCTGGTTGCTACCGGGCTGGCCTTCGTCCCGCACGGCGTGACCGCGGCGCAGAACGTTCCTGAAGCAGGCGAGGCGGCGTTCCTCGCACAGACCGGCAGCGGCCTGGACAGCGCCCTGCCGTCCAGTGACTGGCCGACCTACGGCGGTAACCAGGCCACCATGCGCTACTCGCTGGCCGACCAGATCACCCCGGCCAACGTGAAGAACCTTGAAGTCGCCTGGACGGCCGAAGTGGGCGAGGTGCCGACAGACTCGCGTTGGGGCGTGCAGAACACGCCGCTGAAGGTAGGCGACTCGCTGTATGTCTGTGGCTACCTCAACACGGTTACCGCACTGGACGCAGCCACCGGCAAAGCCAGGTGGACGTTCGATTCCGGGGTCACCTCCAAAGCCGTGCCCTACACGCCGGCCTGCCGTTCCCTGGCCTACTTCGCCGAGCCCGCTGCACCCGCATCAGCCGCTCCGGCGGACACCGCGGCGGCCAGCTGCGCCTCGCGCATCATCGTGGGTACGCTGGATGCGCGCATCATCGAACTCGATGCCGGCACCGGCGAGCGCTGCAGCGGGTTCGGCAGCAACGGCGAAGTCAAGCTGACCGAGGGCATGGGCAAGGTCTACCAGGGCTATGTCGCGATCACCTCCGCACCGGCCGTGGTCCGCGACACCTTGATCGTCGGCCATACCACCATCGATGGCCAGCGCGCTTACGGTCCCTCAGGTGTGACCAAGGCCTACGATGTGCGCACCGGCAGGCTGAAGTGGGCCTGGGATGCCGCAACGCCGTTCGATACCGCGCCACGCCAGGGCGATGATGTCTACAAGCGCGGTTCGCCGGACGTGTGGACCTCGTTCACCGGTGACAACACGCTGGGCCTGGTCTACCTGCCGGTCGCCAATGCGTCGGGCGATTACTACTCCTCCGAGCGCACGCCCGACGAGCTCAAGTACTCGCCTTCGCTGACCGCGCTGGACGTGGAAACCGGCCATCCACGCTGGACGTTCCAGAACACCCATGACGATGTCTGGGACAACGACCCGGGTTCGCCGCCAACGCTGTTCGACTATCCGCAGAAGGATGGCACGCGGGTGCCGGCGATCATCTTCCCGACCAAGAGCGGTGACGTCTACGTGCTGAACCGGGCAACCGGCAAGCCCCTGTTCGGGGTGGAGGAGCGTGCCGTTCCGCAGGGCGGTTTCGAGCCGGCCGCGCGTTCGAAGACGCAGCCCTTCTCGCTGTTCAACAGCCTGGCCAAGGGCGACATGACACCGGAGCAGACCTGGGGGCTGACGCCGCTGGACCAGCTGGCCTGCCGCATCCAGTACCACCAGGCCGATTACCGCGGACAGTACACGCCGCCCAGCGTGGACAAGCCGATCATCAACTACCCCGGCTACAACGGCGGTTCGGACTGGGGCGGCGTGGCGCTGGACCCGGCCCGTGGTCTGATCATCGCCAACTACAACGACATGCCGAACTACACCCGGCTGGTCTCCCGCAAAGAGGCCGACAAACTGGGCTGGAAGGCACCGGAGATCATCAATGACCCCGGCTACAAGGCGCATGGCGAGGGCGCGGGTGATCCACAGGAAGGCCTGCCGGTCGCGGTCAACGTCAACGCTGGCTGGCAGATGCCGTTCACCGGCATGCTGTGCAAGGAACCGCCGTACGGCGGGATCCGCGCCATCGACGTGCGTGACGGCCGCACCGTCTGGGACCGTCCGTTGGGCACCGCGCGCAAGAACGGACCGTTCGGCCTGCCGACCGGGCTGCCCATCGTCATCGGAACGCCAAACAACGGCGGCTCGGTGATCACCCGGTCCGGCCTGGTATTCATCGCCGCTGCCACCGATGACCTGATCCGCGCGATCGACATCACCACCGGGGAAACCGTGTGGTCGGCACCGCTGCCGGCCGGTGGCCAGGCCATGCCCATGGTGTACGAACAGGATGGCCGCGAGTTCGTGGTGATCACCGCGACAGGCCACCATTTCATGCATACCCCGCGTGGCAACAAGGTCGTCGCCTACGCCCTGCCGAAATAAGCGGACTCTGCTCATGGGATGCCCTGCATCCCGTTGCCGGCAAGCCGGACGCGCTGTGCGTCCGGCTGTAGCCGCCGAGGGAACGTACCGTAGAGGCGCGCCGCACAGCGCGCCCCGTCGCACAGCCTCAGCCCTGTCCCTCGACCACGCGCAGCGCGAACGCCGCTTGATATACCTGTTCTGACACCGCGTCCAGGGCTTCCATCCCGGGAATCAGGCGCCCTGCCCTGTACGGCACGTAGTCGTTGAAACTCCCCATACCGCCGAATACGGACATCACCGAACCGGCAAGCAGGTTGAGCCGCGCTGCATCGAGCGCTTCGCCGGCCATCGCCTGCGCCTGCGCAAGGCACCTGTCGAAATGAAGTGTCCAGCCACCGTCCGGATCGCGCGACAACGTAGCAGTCAGTGCAGCCAGCGCGGCGACCAGATCATCCAGCTGGCGTTGCCTGAGGGCGGACATCAACCCGCCTGGACGTCGGTACGCGTCGGCGCCAGCACGAAACGCTCGATTGCCAAAGCGACACCATCCTCTGCGTTGGTTCCGGTCTCGAAACCCGCCTGCGCCTTCACCGCAGGAATGGCATTCCCCATCGCCACGCTGGTGCCGGCGAACTGCAGCATGGTCAGGTCGTTCTCCTGGTCACCCAGCGCCATCACGTTGGCCCGGTCCACGCCCAGGTGCGCGGCCAGCTTTTCCAGGCCAGGGCCCTTGCCTGCACGGTGGTCGAACACCTCCAGGAAGAAGCGCGCGCTTTTCAGCACGGCGAAACGGTCGGTGAGCGCTGATGGCAGGCGCGCGATGGCCGCGTCCAGCAGCTCGGGCTCGTCGACCATCATCAGTTTGATGAACGTCATCGCCGGGTCCATGTCTTCAATCCGCCGATACGACAACGGCACGTGCGAAAGATGCGAATCGGCGACGGTCCAACGGCTGATGTCACGGTTCGGCGTATACATGCGACGGCCATCCAGCGCCTGGAAGTGGACGCCCAGTTCGCGCGCAATGCGTTCGCAGAACAGGAAATCATCGAAGCTCAGCGGATAGTCGACCACGGTCTCACCCGTGCCGATGTTCTGCACCCGCGCACCGTTGCAGGTGATGCAGTAATCCTGGTCCGTGTCGATGCCAAGCTCGGCCAGGTAGGGCGCCATCCCGGACAACGGTCGACCGCTGGCCAGGACCACCCTCACGCCCGTCGTCCGTGCCGCCGCGATGGCCTGCTTCACCCGCGGCGTCAGCTGATGCGCGGGATCAAGCAGGGTGCCGTCCATGTCGATGGCGATCAGCTTGATGGGTTCGGAGCGGTGCATGTCCATGGGGGCAACGTGAAGTGCGGGGGGCTGACAGTCTAGCCGCCGTACGGCAGAGCGGACGATGTGGCGCCGGCTGGGTCGTCGACCATGGGTCGACGCTACCGATGCGGCGGGCATGGCTGGGTCGTCGACCATGGGTCGACGCTACCGATGCGCCGGGGATGGCTGGGCCGTCGACCATGGGTCGACGCTACCGATGCGGTGGGCGCGGAACGAAGAACGCCCGGCATTGCCGGGCGTCTTCGGATCCATCACCGCAATGCAGCGGGATTACTTGATCAGGCGCAGCGTGAACGGGTAGCGGTACGCCTCGCCGTTGTTGGCCTTCACCGCGGCGATGATGCAGAACACCACGTTCAATACGCCCACCACCGGCATCAGCAGCGCGCCGATGAAGACGATCATCAGCACCACGCAGATGGCCATCGCGATGGCGATGGTGATCTGGAAGTTCAGTGCTTCCTTGGCCTGGTCGGTGACGAACGCCTTGCCGGCGTCATCCTTGTTGATCAGCCAGATCACCAGCGCGCCGATGAACCAGGTGAAGATGCCCAGCAGGTGCGCGGCCAGGGCCATGGTGCGCTGGTCGGCCGGGGCTGCTTCCACGTGCGACGGCGGCGGCGGCGGGGCGGTGACGTTGTCGAATTCGCTCACGGTAAACTCCTTTTAGATTGAAGGGTCGGCGCGACCCACTCCCCGTGGGCCGTCGCAGCCCGGCAAGAGTACGCCAAATGCGCCATCAGTCGTTACCGGCCACCGTCATTTTCCCGATCAGCAGCGCCCCCATGGCGATATGCGAGCGCGGGTCGACGTCGCTGCCGATTGCCTCGATGCTCTGGAACATGTCGCGCAGGTTGCCGGCGATGGTGATGCCGTCCACCGGATACTGGATCTCGCCCCCTTCCACACGGAAGCCGCCAGCGCCGCGCGAATAGTCACCGGTCACCCCGTTGACGCCCTGCCCCATCAGTTCGGTGACCAGCAGTCCCTCGCCCATCTGGCGGGCGATGGCGTGCAGATCGAGTCCGGGCGCACTGGGTGCCACCCGCAGGTTGTGCACGCCGCCGGCGTTGGCGGTGGTCTGCAGGCCCAGCTTGCGTGCCGAATAGCTGCCCAGGATATAACGCTCCAGCACGCCGTCGCGGATGATCGGCGAAGTGCGGGTGGCGACGCCGTCGCCATCGAAGGCGCTCGAGCGGCGGCCACGGCGCAGGTGCGGCAGCTCTTCGATCTGCATCCAGGCCGGGAACAACCGGGTGCCGACGCTGTCCAGCAGGAAGCTGGCTTCACGATACAGCGCGCCGCCGGAGATCGCCGACAGCAGGTGCCCCACCAGGCTGCGCGCCACTTCGGGGGCAAACAGCACGGGCATGCTGCGGGTCGCCATGGAGCGCGGCTGCAGCCGCGCGATGGTGCGCTCTGCGGCTTTGCGGCCCACTGCGGCGGGGTCTTCCAGGTCCTCGCGGGCCAGCGCGCTGGTATACCAGCCGTCGCGCTGCATGCCATCGCCTTGGCCGGCGATCAGCGCGACCCCGATGGAATGGTGGGTGCCGCGATCACGGCCGAAGAAGCCGTGCGAATTGGCGTACACCGACAGGCTCTGCGCCGTTGATGTCGAGGCGCCGTCGGTATTGCTGATCCGGGGGTCGCTGTCGCGCCCGGCGGCCTCACAGGCCAGCGCCAGGTCGACGGCCTGGTCCGCCTGCAGCGCCCACGGGTGCCAGCTGTCCAGATCAGGGAAGTCCCGCGCCATCAGCTCGGCATCGGCCAGCCCGGCGGCCGCATCGTCTTCGGTATGGCGTGCGATGGCGCAGGCCTGTTCAACGGTCGCGGCCAGGCTGGCCGGCTGCAGGTCAGCGGTGCTGGCACTGCCTTTGCGCTTGCCGAAATACACGGTGACCGCGATGCCGCGGTCGGCGGTGGATTCAACCGTCTCCACCTCGCCCAGCCGCACATTCACGTCCAGTCCGCGATCCTCGCTGCAGGACACTTCGGCCTGGCTGGCGCCCAGCCGGCGCGCGTGGTCCAGCAGTTGCTGGGAGATATCGGCCAGCTGGTCCAGCCGGGCCTCCGGGCTCACGGCACGGGCCGCTTCAGGGGCGATGCTGTTCAATGCTTTATCCTGTACAGGTTGGGCCCGGCACATTGCAGGGCGACGTATCTTGGAAAGTAGGAAAGACGATGCGCGGACGCGACGAAGAAACCGGTGAATTCCACGACAAAAGCCGCAAGCAGAAGCGCAACGAGGCGCTGGACGTGCTCGCGCTGGGCGAGAAGCTGGTTTCGCTGACGCCGGCGCAGCTGGCGCGCTTGCCGGTGCCGGAGGATCTGCTGCCGCACATCGCCGAATGCAAGCGGATTACCGCCCACATCGCGCACAAGCGGCAACTCGCGTTCCTGGCCAAGCACATGCGCCGGGAAGAAGAATCGGCGCTCGACGCGATCCGTGAGGCGCTGGACGCCAACAGCGATACGGGTCGCCGCGAAGTGGCGATGATGCACCGTGCCGAAGACTGGCGCGAGAAGCTGATGGCCGAAGGCGATGCCGCACTGGCCCGGCTGCTGACCGAATACCCGCAGGCCGACCGGCAGGAACTGCGCACGCTGGTGCGCAATGCGCAGGCCGAACGTGCGAAGAACAAGCCGCCGCGCGCGTACCGCGAGATCTTCCAGGTCCTGCGGGCCTTGATGCTGCCGGCGGCGCTGGGCCTGATCGTGGCCGATAGCGATGAAGCGCCGGCCGAGGCCCTGGACAACGACATGGACGAATCGCAGGACGGATGACGCAGGGCCGGCCCAGGGTCGGCTGACAGCGGGTTGCCGCTGCGCTTCCCGGGCAGCGCCTGGCGCTGCCGTTGCGGCGGTCGCTGCCACGGCCGATCGCACCCGCTCAGGCCTGGGTACCGCCAACGGTCAGGCCATCGATCAGCAACGACGGCTGGCCGACGCCGACCGGCACGCTCTGGCCGTCCTTGCCGCAGATGCCCACGCCTTCATCCAGTGCCAGATCGTTGCCGATCATGCGCACCTTCTGCATGGTCTCCGGGCCGTTGCCGATGATCGTGGCGCCCTTCACCGGCGCGGTGATGCGACCGTCCTCGATCAGATAGGCCTCGGTGGCGCTGAACACATATTTGCCGCTGGTGATGTCGACCTGGCCGCCGCCGAAGTTCACCGCGTACAGGCCCTTCTTCACCGAGCGGATCATTTCCTGCGGATCATGTTCGCCGGCACGCATGTAGGTATTGGTCATGCGCGGCATGGTCAGGTGGGCGAACGACTCGCGGCGGCCGTTTCCGGTCGGCGCCATGCCCATCAGCCGCGCATTGAGCGAATCCTGCATGTAACCGACCAGGATGCCGTCCTCGATCAACGTGGTGCACTGGGTACGGTGGCCCTCGTCGTCGATGTTGAGCGAGCCGCGGCGGCCATCCAGCGTGCCGTCATCGACGATGGTCACCCCCGGGGATGCCACGCGCTCGCCCAGGCGACCGGCATACACGCTGGTGCCCTTGCGGTTGAAATCGCCTTCCAGGCCATGGCCCACGGCTTCATGCAGCAGCACGCCGGGCCAGCCCGGGCCGAGCACCACCTGCATCACCCCGGCAGGTGCGGGCACTGCCTCCAGGTTCACCAGAGCCTGCCGGAGCGCCTCGCGTGCGAAGGCTTCCGGCCGTCCGCTGGCGAACAGTTCGGTATAGTCGTAACGGCCACCGCCGCCGGAATAGCCGGATTCGCGGCGACCGTTCTGTTCCACGATGACCTGCACGTTCAACCGCACCAGCGGCCGGATGTCCGCGCCCAGCACGCCGTCGCTGCGGGCGATCAGCACGGTATCCACGCCACCTGACAGACTGACCATCACCTGCTTGACGCGTGGATCAGCTGCACGCAGGTACGCGTCCAGCCGCTTCAGCACGTCCACTTTGGCCTCGTTGCCCATGCTGTCCACCGGATCCAGCGCCGGATAGAGCGCGCGCGCGTTACCGCGCGACAGTGACTTGCCGGTCTGTGCGCCGCCTTCGCGCGAGATCGCGCGGGCCGAGTGCGCGGCACTGGACAGGGCATCGCGGTGGATGTCGTCGGAATACGCGAAACCGGTTTTCTCGCCGGAGATGGCGCGTACGCCCACACCCTGCTCGATGGAGTGCGCACCGTCCTTGACGATGCCGTCTTCCACGCTCCAGCTTTCGCGGCGGGCGTGCTGGAAATACAGGTCACCGAAATCGATGCCTGGCCCCAGCAGGTGGCCAAAGGTGGTTTCCAGGATGCCCGCATCCAGCCCGGCGGGCTGCAGCAGGCGATCGGTCGCAAGGGTCAGGGCATTATCGGTCATGGGGTCAATCTGGGGGCGGAACGCGGCAAGAGCAAGCCGCGACGCGATGGCAAATTCGGACGCGCTCAGCGCGGCTTCGGCTTCGGTGGCGGCGGGACGTCGGCATCGCGCTCGGCCACTTCGACTTTCGGATCCTTCCAGGGTCCGGTGACCCGGTAGGTCTTGGCGCCGATCTCGCCCAGCGGCTTGGACAACACGGCATTGGTGGCTGCGCCCAGGGCGGCACCCACCGGGCCGCCGGCCACCGCGCCCACCACCGTGAGCAGGTTGCCCGAACGCGGGTTGACGTCGATGGTCTGGTCGAACTGCTGGGCGCGCAGGTCGGTACGGCCGCGGATGCGGATGTTGGCCGCCGGGCCTTCGATCATGACCTTGTCGGTGGTGGCCGAGCCATCGGCGAAGACAAGGGTGCCGGCGATCTGGTTGAACGCGAAGCCCTTGGAGAAGAAGTCGCGGAAGTCGAACATCAACCGGCGCGGCAGCTGCGTGATGCTGAGCAGGCCCAGCACGCGGCCGGCACCGGGCTCGAGTTCCAGCAGCTGGCCGTTGCGCGCTTCCACCTTCAGGCTGCCCTGCAGGTTGCCGAGCTGGAAATCCGACGGGCCGCCTGCCCAGCTGGCGGCCATGTCGATGCTGCCCTGCCCGCCCCGCAGCTGGCCACCGTAGTCAAGGTCGCGCAGCAGGTCGCCGAGGTCGTCGCTGCGCACCTGTGCCGCAAGGTCGGTCCGCGCCGCCGGGCCCTTGCCCAGCCACGTGCCACGTACGTCGATGGCCTGCTTGGGCGACCTGAAATCGAGCCGCTCCACGCGCAGTCCGTTGGCCACAGGCCGCGTCCGCACCACGGCCTGGCCCAGGGCCGCCTTGCCGAACCGCAGGTCGGCGATATCCAGCGACAAGGGCGGGATGGCGGCCGGGTCGGTGTCATTCGCACTGGCCTGCACGCGTGCGGCCACCACTTCGCCGTCCGGCATCACGATGGGCGCCCCATCGCGCGGGCGTGGCCTGGGTGGCCCCGGCGGCGACTTCCAGTGCACGCGCTGCAGCGATCCGCTGATCGTGCCGCCGCTGGCCGTGGGCACCTGCAGCTGGCCCGCCAGCGACGGTCCGTCCAGCCGCACCTCCAGACGCTCAGCCGCGGGCCGCAGCTGCAGACGCGTCTGCTCGAACACCCCGCCGATCAGCAGCAGCTGGGCGACCTGCACGTCCACCGAGCGCAAGGGCATCGGATCGCTGCTGCCGCTGCCATCCGCTGCGCCGTCGCCTGCCGAGCCGCGCGCCAGGCCAATCCATTCCAGCGCGTCGAGCGATCCGCTGCGGCCATTCACCGCCAGTCCGCTGGCGGGTGGATCACGGTCGACCCGGGCACTGCCCAGCGTGACCTGCACGCCGGTCTGCCCCTGCTGGGAACGCGCCGCCAGCGCCAGGCGTTCGCCAAAGGCCACGTCGATGCGGCCGTTGCCCATTGGCAGCTGCGCCGCCACGCGGGTGTCCAGTGCTTCGGCAGCCGGCTTGTCCAGCGGCGCGGGAAGGGTCAGCGTGGTGCCGACAAGATTGGACTGGAGCCGCAGCCGTGCCGGCGGCGCAGGCGCCGCGGCGGT
>JAZBLM010000054.1:0-21255 GCA_037033225.1 Pseudomonadota bacterium | reverse complement strand
ATCGCCTCGTCGGCATCATGCAACTGCTTGGCGTATACGTCGGTGTCGAACACCGATCCGGACGCGACCTGGCTCGGCAGCACTTCACCCTTCTGGTCGCGCAGGCTTACCTCGGCCTTCATCGACAGACCGATCCGCAGCGGGTGTTCGGCCAGCTGCTTGGCATCAATGGCGATGCGCACCGGGACACGCTGCACGATCTTGATCCAGTTGCCGCTGGCATTCTGTGCCGGCAGCAGCGAGAACGCCGATCCGGTGCCCATGCCGAGGCTGGTCACGCGGCCGGTGTACTGGACATCGCCGCCGTAAAGATCCGATCGCAGCTCGACTTCCTGGCCCAGGCGCATGTGGCGCAGCTGGGTTTCCTTGAAGTTCGCTTCCACCCACATCTGCTCCACGGGGACCACGGCCATCAGCGCCGTGCCGGGCTGCACGCGCTGCCCGAGCTGAACCGAGCGGCGCGCGACATAGCCGCTGACCGGCGAGACGATGCCCGCACGCGCATTGTTGAGCCACGCCTGGCGCAGCTGCGCGGCGGCAGCCTGGACATCGGGCTGGGTCGCGATCACGGTGTCATCGACCAGCGCGCGGCTGCGCTCGAAGGTCTCGCGCGAACCCGCGACGGCGGCTTCGGCCGCGGCCAGCTCGTCACGCGCGTGCGCCAGTTCTTCATTGGAAATGGCCCCGGTGCTGGCCAGGTCCCTGCGCCGTGCGAAGTCGTCCCGTGCGCGCTTCAGGGTGACCTGGCGCGCATTGAGTTCGGCCTGCGCGCCTTCCACGCTGCGATACAGACCGCGAACCTGGCGCACGGTGCCGGCCAGCCTGGCTTCGGCCTGCTGCAACGCGACTTCGGTGTCTGCCGGATCCAGCTGCACCAGCAGCTGGCCGCGCTCGACGCGCATGCCGTCATCGGCGGCGATGCCCACCACGGTACCGGTCACCAGCGGCGTGATCTGCACCTGGTTGCCGCCGACGTAGGCGTCATCTGTCTCTTCGAACCAACGACCGAACATGAAGTACCACAGAGCTGCGGCGGCGATCAGCAGCAGCACGATGACAAGCAGTCCGCGCAGCAGCTTGCCGCGGCGGCTGGGGGCGGCGGGCGCCGCAGCATTGGGGGTCTGGCTCATGGGAGGCTGTCTCGGGAATGCGGGGAATCGGTAAGGGAGGCGGCGTGCAGGCGATCATCGGCGTTGGGCTCGAAGCCACCACCAAGCGCCTGGCTCAGGCGGACCGACGCCAGCAGCTGCTGTGACTGCAGGCCGGCCAACCGCTGCTGCGTCTGCAGCAGGGTGGACTGCGCGGTCAGCACGTCCAGGTAGCCGCCGATGCCGGCGCGATAACGCTGTTCGGCCAGCCCATGTGCGGCGCGCGCGGTGTCCAGTGCCTGCTGCTGCGACTGCGCCTGCTGCTGCAGCGAACGCACCGCGTTGACCTGGTCTGCGACCTCGTGCAGGGCATCGATGAGCCGCTGGTTGTAGCTGGCCACGGCCAGGTCACGATCAGCGTCCTTGCTGTCCAGGCCGGCGCGCAGGCGCCCGCCTTCGAAGATCGGCAGGCTCAACGCGGGGCCGACGTAGGCGAACGTAGAGCTGGACTGCAGCAGGTCGCCGACGTTGGGAGCGACCACGCCGGCCAGCGCGGTCAGGTTGAGGCTCGGGTAGAACTTCGCCTTGGCGGCATCGATCTGCCGGTCGGCCGCTTCGACGCGCCAGCGCGCGGCGACGATGTCGGGACGGCGCCCCAGCAGCGCGCTGGGCAGCACGCCGGGCAACCGCAGTGCCAGCGGATCCAGCGCACGCGGTCGCTCGATGCGCAGGCCACGATCCGGCCCCTGCCCGACCAGCGCCGCCAGCGCGGTGCGGCCTTCGTCGATCTGCTGGCGGGCGGCCTGCAGCTGCTGCTGCGCCGACGGCACGCGGGCCTCCGCCTGGCGCACCTGGAGGTCGCTGTCGATGCCGGCGCTGCGGCGCTGGCGGGTCAGCTGCAGGGCCTTCTGCGAACGCGCCAGCTCTTCTTCTGCGATGTCGTGCAACTGCCAGGCGTAAGCCAGCCCGGCGTAGGCGCGGGTGATATTGGCGGACAGATCCAGGCGCGCGGCCTGCGCGTCGATGGCCGCAGCGTGCGCGCTGTCCACAGCCGCTTCCCAGGCGGCCCGCTTGCCGCCCCACAGGTCAACGCCGTAGCTGAAATTGAAGGCCACCTGGCCACTGCCCGCGTAATGACCGCCGGTCTCGTCGCCGAGCATGGACTCAGGCAGGCGCAGGCCGGTGTAACCGCCGGACACGGACAGGCTGGGCAGCTGGTCGGCCCGCGCGCCGCCGATCTGTGAGCGCGCCTGGCGAAGGCGGGCGTCAGCCGCTTCCAGGCTGGGATGGCCCGCAAGCGCTTCGTTGACCAGCGCAGTGAGCTGCGGGTCACCGAGCGCGGTCCACCAGTCCTGCGCCGGGAAACCGGCCACGCCCAGTGCCCCGTCGGCCAGCGTCCGTTCGGTGCGCAGCGAATCGATGTCACGCAGGCTGGCCTGCGGCTGCAGGCCGCGGCTGCTGGCGCAGGCGGCCAGTGCGAGGGCCAGGCCGGCCAACAGCAGTGGACGGCCGTGCCGCCACGGAATGGAAATGGGAGTCGGGTTCATGAAGTCGCCAATGAGTCGCGGATTCGGGTCAACAGGGAGAGCAGTTGGGCGCGTTCGTCGGCGCTGAGCTCGCGGGAGGCATAATCCACTACGTCCTCGCCTCGTTTCTGCAGGCGCAGCCAAAGCGCGCGCCCTTCTTCGGTCAATACGATCTGCAGCGCCCGGCGGTCCTGCGCATGCGCTTCCCGGCGCACGCAGCCCAGCGCCTCCAGTTTGTCCAGAAGACGGGTGACCGCGCTGGGCACCTGGTCGATGGCACGCGCCAGCTCGTTGGCCGTGCACGGCGCCATGCGCGAAAGCACCTTGAGACCGATGTAATGGGTGAAGTTCAGACCCAGGTCTTCTTCGGCCATGGACGCGTCCAGCTGGCGCACCAGGCCATCACGCACCTGGCGGAGCAACAGCCCGAGGCTGGGAGGGGAGTCGGGAGGACAGATCATGGGATGCTATTCTGTTCCAAAAAATATATTTCTCAATAGAAATATATCGCCACGGGTTTGGATGCTGTGTTGCAGCATTGCTGCTAATGGAGGCCGACACGATAGCGGCCGCAACGTTTGGCCCGGTAGTACAATGCAGCCAATGAATGACACATTTTGGCCAACGCCCAGTCCGTCCGTGCGCTGCGGCCCAGACGTGGAGGCCGCCCGGCAGGTGATGAAGGAAGGCACGATCGAGTGGTTTGAACGGGACGACGGACCGCCCGTCGTCGGCTTCAGGATCGACAGCGCTACTGGGCTGGCCAACGAGGTGGATTGGCATACCCACGGCCGTGCCCAGCTGATCTGCGTGGAAAGCGGGCTGCTGACCACGCGCACGCGTCACGGCACCTGGTCACTGGCGCCGGGCTCGGCGGGCTGGATGCCCTCGGCCGAGCCGCACACGGTGGCCATCGATGGCCCGCTGCGCGGTTGGGGGATGGTGCTGGCCCCTGCACTGTGCAGCGACCTGCCCGCCGATCCCTGTGTCATCGGGATATCGCCGTTGCTGCAGGCCGTTGCATTGCGGATCTGTGACTGGCCCGCCGCTGTGGCCGCCGCCAGCACGCGGCAGCAGCATCTGGTCGAGGTGTTGCTGGATGAACTGCGCGACGCCCCGCGCCAGCGCATGCACCTGCCCATGCCACGCGACCGCCGGCTGCTGAAGATCGCCTCGCAGCTGCTGGCCGAGCCGGCCGACGGCCGCAGCCTGGCGCAGTGGGCCGCGTTTGCCGGACTGTCCACGCGCTCGCTGACCCGCCATTTCCGCGAAGAAACCACGCTCAGCTTCGCCCACTGGAGGCAGCAGGCCCGGTTGGCCGAGGCGCTGCGGCAGCTCAGCGAGGGTCGCGCCGTCGCCGATATCGCCCATGCACTGGGCTTCAGCAGCTCCAGCGCCTTTGTCACCGTGTTCCGCCGCCACTTCGGCTTGCCTCCAGCCCGCTACCTGGCCCGCGCCGCTCGCGGGCTGGATCCGCCGCGCGGCTTGGCATCTCCGGCCGCATCCGGATAATCAACCTATTGCGAGGCCGCTGGCCGTCGCCGCCTCCGAACACAGGTAACAACCCCGCATGACCGATCTTGCCCGCCCCGTCTTCCACGGCTTCGAACAACTGCCGCTGCGCGAGTATGCCGAGCGCGCCTACCTCGACTATTCGATGTACGTCGTGCTGGACCGTGCCCTGCCCTTCCTTGGCGACGGTCTCAAGCCGGTGCAGCGCCGCATCATCTACTCGATGAGCGAGCTCGGTCTTAACGCCGCGTCGAAGCCGAAGAAATCCGCGCGCACCGTCGGCGACGTCATCGGTAAATACCATCCGCATGGCGACAGTGCCTGCTACGAGGCGCTGGTGCTGATGGCACAGCCGTTCTCGTACCGGTATCCGCTGATCGAGGGCCAGGGCAACTTCGGCTCCACCGATGACCCGAAGTCGTTCGCGGCCATGCGCTACACCGAATCCAAGCTGACCCCGATCGCCGAAGTGCTGCTGGGCGAGCTCGGCCATGGCACCACCGACTGGACTCCGAACTTCGACGGCACGCTGCAGGAGCCGACCTGGATGCCGGCGCGGCTGCCGCACCTGCTGCTCAACGGCACCACCGGCATCGCCGTGGGCATGGCCACCGACGTGCCGCCGCACAACCTCAACGAGATCGTCAGCGCGCTGCTGCACCTGCTGGAGGATCCCGATGCCAGCGTGCGTGACCTCTGCGAGCACGTGAAGGGCCCGGACTATCCGTCCAGCGCCGAGATCATCACCCCGGCGGCCGACCTCCTGCACATGTACGAGACCGGCCATGGCAGCGTGCGCGCCCGGGCCACCTTCCTGAAGGAAAACGGCAACGTGGTGGTCACGGCGCTGCCTTTCCAGGTCTCGCCGTCGAAGGTGATCGAACAGATCGCCGCGCAGATGCGCGCCAAGAAACTGCCGTGGATCGAAGACGTCCGCGATGAATCCGATCATGCCAACCCGGTACGCGTCGTGCTGGTGCCGCGCTCCAACCGCGTCGACGCCGACCACCTGATGGGTCACCTGTTCGCCACCACCGACCTTGAGCGCAGCTACCGGGTCAACCTCAACGTGATCGGCCTGGATGGCCGTCCGCAGGTGAAGAACCTCAAGACCCTGCTCAGTGAGTGGCTCGCGTTCCGCAGCAGCACCGTGACCCGACGCCTGCAGCACCGCCTGCAGAAGGTGGAACGTCGCCTGCACCTGCTGGAAGGCCTGCTGGTCGCCTTCCTCAACCTGGACGAAGTGATCCAGATCATCCGTACCGAGGATGAGCCCAAGGCGGCGCTGATCGCGCGCTTCGGGCTGTCCGAGGAGCAGGCCGAGTACATCCTGGAGACCAGGCTCAAGCAGTTGGCGCGCCTGGAGGAGATGAAGATCCGCGGCGAGCAGGACGAGCTGGCCAAGGAGCGCGAGAAGATCCTCGGCATCCTGGACAGCAAGGCCAAGCTGAAGAAGCTGATCAAGGATGAACTGACCGCCGATGCGAAGAAGTTCGGGGATGCGCGCCGCTCGCCGCTGGTACTGCGCCAGGCAGCGCAGGCCATCGATGAAACCGAGCTGGTGGCCAGCGAACCAATGACCGTGGTGTTGTCCGAGAAGGGTTGGATCCGCGCGGCCAAGGGCCACGACGTTGACCCGTCGACCATGAACTACCGCGACGGCGACAGCCTGCTGGCGTCGATCCGCGCGCGCAGCACGCAACAGGTTGCCTTCCTCGACAGCGACGGTCGCGCGTACTCCACGCCGGTGCATACGCTGCCATCAGCCCGTGGCAACGGCGAGCCGCTCACCGGCCGCTTCTCGCCGGCGGCCGGCACGCGCTTCGTTACGCTGGCAAGTGCCGAGCCCAGCGGCCGCTTCGTGCTGGCCTCCACGCACGGCTACGGCTTCGTAACCCGCTTCGAGAACCTGATTGGCCGCAACAAGGCCGGCAAGGCGATGCTCAACCTTGCCTCCGGATCGTCCGTGCTGCAGCCGGCACTGGTGGCGAACGTGGAAACCGATCGCATTGTGGCGGTGACCAGTTCGGGCAACCTGCTGGCGATCGCCGCCAGCGACCTGCCGGAACTGGACAAGGGCAAGGGCAACAAGATCATCGAGATCCCGAAGGCCAAGCTGGCGACCGAGCGCGTCGTCGCGGTGGTCGCGGTCAGCCCCGGCCAGACGCTGCAGGTGCGCAGCGGCCAGCGCACCATGGGACTGAAGTTCAACGAACTGGACGCTTACCTGGGCACGCGCGCGACGCGTGGCCACCTGCTGCCGCGCGGCTGGCAGAAGGTCGAAGGGCTGTCGGTGGAGTAAGCTGTCGGTCGACGCTACCGCTCGTGGCGACGCCTGTGACGATCGGTGGTTGCGGCAAAAGAAAAAGCCGGGGTAATCCCCGGCTTTTTCGTTGCTGGCTGGCGCGAAGCTGGCTGGCTGCGAGGTCAGTGCGCCGGAGCGCCCTTGCCGTCGATCTTGCTCAGTTGATAAAGCTCCAGACCGATGCGCTGGATCAGGCCCAGCTGCTGCTCCAGCCACCAGGCGTGGTCTTCCTCGGTGTCCTTGAGCTGCACGAGCAGCATGTCGCGGCTCACGTAGTCACCCTGCGCTTCGCACAGCTTCATGCCTGCGGCCAGGTTGTTGCGAACCGCGTATTCGGTGTCCAGGTCCTTGCGCAGCATCTCCTCGACCGTGACCCCGGGCTCGAACGGATGCGCCCGCATGTCTGGATTCCCACCCAGGAACAGGATGCGACGCAGCAGCGCATCGGCGTGCTGGGTCTCCTCTTCCATCTCGTGGTTCAGGCGCTCGTACAGCGCGAACAGGCCCTGATCCTCATAGCGGCGGGAATGGATGAAGTACTGGTCGCGGGCCGCGAGCTCGCCGCGCAGCAGTTCTTTGAGGCAGGCGATGACGTCCGGGTTGCCTTTCATGGGGGTGCTCCTGTGTCTCGATGGCGCCATGGTGCCCTATCCGGAAACCCCGTGATCTAATCGGAATCAATCGCAGTCGCGTCCCGTCTGCGATCTTCCCTCGGCGATCGCTACAATCGCCGCACCCCTGCGTTGCAAGGAAGCGTCCGATGCGTCGATGGTTGCTGCGGTTGTCCGGGTTGCTGGCCTTGCTGGCCCTGCTGCTGGCGCTACTGGCATGGTGGCTGCTGCGTGGCAGCCTGGCGCCACTTGACGGGGAGCGCACGCTCGGCGGCCTGCAGGCGCCGGTCACGGTCAGCCGCGACGCGCTGGGCGTCGTTACCCTCGACGGGGCCAGCGAACTGGACGTGATGCGGGCGCTGGGCCAGGTGCACGCGCAGGAACGCGGCTTCGAAATGGACCTGATGCGGCGCAGCGCCGCGGGCGAGCTGGCCGCGCTGTTCGGGCCGGCGGCGGTGGACCTGGACAAGCGCATGCGCGTGCACCGCCTGCGCCATCGCGCTGCGCAGGAACCGGTATCGCCTGCGCTGCGCGCCTATGTGGAGGGCGTCAACGCAGGCATCGCGGGACTGCGCGTGCGGCCGTGGCCGTACCTGCTGCTGCGCCAGCGGCCCACGCCCTGGCAGGCAGCGGACAGCCTGCTGACCGGCTATGCCATGTACGCCGACCTGCAGGATCCGACCAACCAGGACGAGCTGGCCTTCAGCCGCCTGCGTACGGTCATGCCGCCGGCGCTGCATGCGCTGCTCGGCCATGACGGCAGCACGTGGGACGCACCATTGATGGGCGACCCGCGCGGTGACGCCGTGCTGCCGGGGGCCGATGTGCTGGACCTGCGCACCGTGCCCGCCGCAGTCGCGCCTGCACACGCGCGCGTGCAGGAAGTCGAGGTCAAAGGCAGCAACAACTTCGCGGTCGCCGGCGCACTGACCGCGGACGGCCGCGCGATCCTCGCCGACGACATGCACCTGGGCCTGCGCGCACCGAACATCTGGTTCCGCGTGCGGCTGCGCTACCCGGATCCGCAGGCGCCGGGCGGCCGGGTGGACGTCAGCGGTTTCTCGTTGCCCGGGCTGCCGGCGATCATCGTCGGCAGCAACGGGCATGTGGCCTGGGGCTTCACCAACAGTTTCATTGACACCGCGGACTTCCAGCACGTTCGTGCCGGCGAACCGGTCACCGACTACCGTGAGCGCATCGACGTGGCCGGTGCCCCGGCGCAGGAGCTGATCGTGCACGAATCCGCCTGGGGCCCGCTGCTGCACCGGCGGCCGGACGGCAGTGCCGATGCATTGCGCTGGGTCGCGCACCAGCCGGCAGCGGTCAACCTCGCATTGGCCGAACTGGCCCGCGCCGCCGACATGCAACAGGCACTGGCGATCGCCGACCGCATCCGCATCCCGGCCCAGAACCTGCTGTTGGCCGATCGCAACGGACGCATTGCGTGGCGCGTACTGGGGGCGCGGCCGGACCGGGCGCCGGGTTGCCCGCCGGTCGACATGCGCACCGCGGCCGTGGGCGGCTGCGTGCCGTGGCCGATCCGCAGCGATGCAGCGCCGAGCCTGATCGACCCGCCGACGCACCGGTTGTGGACCGCCAATGGACGCGTGATGGACGGCGCCGCGCTGGCGGTTGCCGGCGATGGCGGCTACGACCTGGGCGCGCGCGCCGCACAGATCCGCGATGCGCTGCAGGCCCGCGACCGCTTCACCGAACAGGACCTGCTGGCGATCCAGCTGGATGACCGCGCCCTGTTCCTGCGGCGCTGGTGGACGCTGCTGCGGCAGGTGGTGGCAGGCTCCGATGACCCGGCACTGCAGCGACTGGAGGCGGCTACGCGTTCATGGGAAGGCCACGCGGCGGTCGACTCGGTGAGCTATCGGCTGGTGCGCGGTTTCCGCGGCAGGGTGCTGGGCAGCGTGTCCGGTGGGCTGCTGGCACCGGCGAAGGACGCGCTGGGTGAGGCATGGCTGCAGCCGCGGCTGGCGCAGTTCGAAGGCGTGCTGTGGCCGCTGCTGGAACAGCGCCCTGCCCACCTGCTGCCGCCCGGACACGCCAGCTGGGACGCCCTGCTGGCTGCAGCGGCCAAGGCGCTCGAGGCCGAGCTGTCCAAGCAGGGCGATCTGTCCGCACGCACCTGGGGAGAGCGCAATACCGCCGCCATCTGCCACCCGGTCAGTCGTGCGCTGCCCGCCCTCGCCGCACGCTGGCTGTGCATGCCCCCCGCGCCACTGCCAGGCGACGACAACATGCCACGCGTGCAAAGCCCGGCCTTCGGCGCGTCGCAGCGGATGGTGGTGGCACCGGGCCACGAGGCGGAGGGGTTCATCCACATGCCCGGTGGACAGAGCGGGCATCCCCTGTCGCCGTTCTGGGCTGCCGGACACGACGACTACGTCCACGGCCGCCCCACCCCGTTCCTGCCCGGCAAGGCGCAGCACACCATGACGCTGATACCGTCGAGGTAGCGCAAAAAAGGGGACGGAGGGGATTAAGTCGTTTTTGGCAAAAACGACTTAATCCCCACCGTCCCCTTTTTCATGCGGTCAGCGCCTGCGCGTGGACGCCGGCGATGGCGCGGCCCGACGGGTCGGCGGCGGCGAAGCTGGCATCCCAGGCGATCGCGGCCGGTGACGAACAGGCGATCGACTTGCCGCCGGGCACCGTTTCAGCCGCCGCATGGCTGGGGAAGAACTGCTCGAACACGTGACGGTAGTAGTAGGCTTCCTTGGTCTGCGGCGGGTTGTGCGGGAAACGCCTGTCGGCGGCGGCCAGGACGCGATCGCTGACCTGTGCTTCAGCATGCGCCTTCAGGCCATCGATCCAGCCGTAGCCTACGCCATCGCTGAACTGCTCCTTCTGCCGCCACAGGATGCTGTCGGGCAGGTAGCCTTCGAACGCGGCGCGCAGCACGCCCTTCTCGACGCGACGCCCGCCTGACGCGGCGCTGCCGACCATCTTGTGTGCGGCATCGAAACGCATCGCCACGTCCAGGAACTCGCGGTCCAGGAACGGCACGCGCGGCTCCACGCCCCACGCCATCATCGACTTGTTGGCACGCAGGCAATCGTAGTTGTGCAGGGCATCCAGCTTGCGCACCAGCTCACTGTGGAACTCGCGCGCATCCGGCGCCTTGTGGAAGTACAGGTAGCCGCCGAAGATCTCGTCGCTGCCTTCGCCTGACAGCACCATCTTCACGCCCATGGCCTTGATCCGGCGTGCCAGCAGGAACATCGGGGTCGAGGCACGGATGGTGGTGACGTCATAGGTTTCAACGTGGCGGATCACCTCCGGCAGCACGTCCAGGCCTTCTTCGAAGGTGTACTCGAAACCATGGTGGACGGTGCCCAGTGCCTCGGCGGCAATGGCTGCGGCCGCCAGGTCGGGCGAACCCTTCAGGCCGATGGCGAACGAATGCAGGCGCGGCCACCACGCTTCGCTCTGGCCACCATCCTCAATGCGACGGCGCGCGTAACGTGCTGCCACGGCGGCAACCAGCGACGAATCCAGCCCGCCCGACAGCAGCACGCCATACGGTACGTCACTCATCAGCTGGCGTTCGACGGCATGCTCGAAGGCTTGGCGCAACTGCGCAAGATCGGCCTGGCGGCCCTGCACCTGCTCGTAGTCGCGCCACGCCTGCTGGTAGTAGCGCACCAGCTCACCACTGGCGCTGTCGTAATAGTGGCCCGGCGGGAACTGGGCCACGTCGGCGCAGGTATCGACCAACGCCTTCATTTCCGAAGCAACGCGCAACCGTCCCTGCGCGTCGTGGCCCCAGTACAGCGGCACCACGCCGACCGGGTCGCGCGCGACCAGCACACGGCCGGCGCTGCGGTCCCACAGGGCAAAAGCAAAGATGCCGTTGAGCTGCTCGAGCCATTGCGCCGGCGATCCGTCGTGGCGGTACAGCGCATTGATCACTTCGCAATCCGAACCGCTCTGGAAGGCATACGCTTCGGCAAGGCCAGCCTTGAGCTGCTGGTGGTTGTAGATCTCGCCGTTGACCGCCAGCGCCAGCTGCCCGTCTTCGGACAACAGCGGCTGCGAGCCACCCGCCGGGTCGACAATGGCGAGGCGCTCGTGCACCAGCAGCGCGCCCTCGTCCAGGTACACGCCGCTCCAGTCCGGGCCGCGATGGCGCTGCCGCTGCGACAGCTCGAGCGCATGACGGCGCAGCGAAGGAAGATCGTCACCGGCCTGCAGGCCGAAAATACCGAAGATCGAACACATGGGTGGAACTCCTGTTGTGGGGCATACGGGGGAAGGTGTTCGACCGGCCATCCTGGCCCGGGTGGGGCTTCGCCCGGGCACAAAAAAACCCGCATCGGCCGATGCGGGTTTTCTGGTGTCCGGGCGTGTAGTGCTGTCTATCTACCCAGGGCGCAGTCCCGCATCGGCCGCGCACGATTATTCGTACGCAGATTGGTGCGGTTGGTGTTATCGACGGCGGTGGCCAGGAAGAACGACATGGATCCGACCGTAACCGGGTTGCCGGCGCGGCGCAACTGTTGCGATGGCAACCGATTCAGCGACCGCGCTGCTGCCAGCCCCGATAATCCCCTGCCCGCTTTCCGGAACCCATGGATGACCCCGCCCCGCCGTCACCTGTTTCTGCCTGCACTGGCCCTGATCACCCTGGCCAGCTGCACCTCCGCCCCGACCCGCCCGCTCGATGAAACCGAGCGCGACGCACTGGCTGCGGCCGCCGACGGCCAGTTCGATTCGGCGCTGCGTGTGGCCAAGCTGTACCGGTACCGCAATGACGTACGCGCACTGGACTGGTACGCACGCGCCGCTGCCACCCCCCCGCGCACGCACCGCACCACCAGTGCCGAAGAGGAGCTGGGCAGGATCCTGGAACGCGGCCGGCTGGACAGTGCCGACGCGCCGCAGAAGCCTGATGCGGTCGTGCTCAGACCCTCCGCGCGCAAGGCCTTCCGCTGGTACCACAGTGCCGCCTATCACGGCTCGCCGTATGCAATGAGCGATCTGGAGACGTGGTACGAGCGACGGGGCGACATGCAAGGCGCACTGCGTTGGCGCCTGCGCAGCGCGGTCTACCTGCGCCATCTGTATAAACTGCAGCCGTTGCGTGATGCCACCAGCGGGTCCGCGAAACCTGGCACTCCGATCAGCAGTGGTGCATCGCCGAACCCCGTGGTCGCCGGCATCCAGCGCCGCGCCGCGCGCGGCGATGCGGAAGCACAGGTGGACCTGGGCACGCTGTACGAAGCCGGCATCGGCGTAGTGCAGGACAAGACCGAAGCGCTGCGCTGGTATGAGCGTGCCGCTGCGCAGGGCAACGTGTACGGACAGTACCTGGCCGGCCTGGCGCTGGGCCGCGGCGGCGATGGCCTGCAGAAGAACGTCGATGCCGCCGCGGTGTGGTTCGCCAAGGCCAGCGCACAGGGCTTCTACATGGCCGACGAGTCGTACTGGCGGGAAGCGGTGAAGCCGCCGTTCTTCCAGTTTTCGGAGTAGAGCGCAGAACCGGGCAATGCCCGGCTGTCTCCGCACCGCCCCGGCAGGCAGGCGCTACACCAGCAGGCGTTCGACCAGCCGCTGGTACAGCCCCGGCAGTGCTTCCAGCTCGTCCACGCGCACGTTTTCATCCACCTGGTGGATGCTGGCGTTGACCGGACCCACCTCGATGCACTGCGCACCCAGGGGTGCGATGAAGCGCGCATCGGACGTGCCACCGCCGGTGCTCTCTTCCGGTGCGCGGCCGGTGTGCTCGGCCAGCACCGCGCGCGCCGCTGCACGCAACGTGCCTTCCGGGGTGTAGAACGGCTCGCCGCTGCGGTGCCACTTCAGGGTGTACTGCAGGCCATGGCGGTCCAGCAGCGCGGTGATGTCCGCTTCCAGCTTCGCTGCATCCCAGTGCGGGTTGTAGCGGATGTTGAAGTCCACCTCCAGCTCGCCGGGAATCACGTTGTTGGCACCGGTACCGGCATGGATGTTGGAGATCTGCAGGCTGGTCGACGGGAAGCTCTCATAGCCCTCGTCCCAGCGTCGTGCGCTCAGCTCGGCCAGCATCGGTGCGGCCAGATGGATGGGATTGCGTGCCTTGTCCGGATAAGCCACGTGGCCCTGCACGCCCTGCACGCGCAGCTTGGCCGACAGGCTGCCGCGACGTCCCACACGCAGCAGGTCACCCAGCGTGGCCGTGGAGGACGGCTCGCCGGTGATGCACCAGTCGATGCGCTGGCCACGCTCGGCGAACAGCCGCGCGACATGGCGCACGCCATCGATCGCATCGCCTTCCTCATCGCTGGTCAGCAGCACCGCCAGCGTGCCGATGTGCTGCGGATGGGTCGCAACGAACTGTTCGGCAGCGATCACGAACGCGGCCACGCTGCCTTTCATGTCGGCGGTGCCGCGACCGTACAGCACGCCATCGCGGATCTGTGGCGCGAACGGATCGCTCTGCCACGCCTCGCGCGGACCCGTCGGCACCACGTCGGTATGGCCCAGCAGGACCAGCACCGGCGCGCCGCTGCCGTGCGTGGCCCACAGGTTGTCGACCTCGCCCAGGCGCAGGTGCTCACAGGCGAAACCGGCCGCCTGCAGACGTTCACCAATCAGCCCCTGGCAACCGGCATCGTCCGGCGTCACCGACGGCCGTGCAATCAGATCGCAGGCAAGGTCGAGGACGTCGCTCATGCGCCGCCCACGCCGAAGCGCGCCTTGAATCCGTTGTCGCTGAAACCCTGGCTGACCGTGCCGTCGGCAGTCACCACCAGCGGGCGCTTGATCAACTGCGGGTACTCGCGCAGCAGCAGCTTCCATTCCGCCTCCGAATCGGCCGCCTTGCGGTTGTCCGGCAGCTGCCGCCAAGTGGTGGAGGACCGGTTGACCATCGCCGCCAGCCCCCCCAGCTGCGCGGCCCATTCCAGCAGCGTTTCCGGGCTGGGTTTGTTGTCGCGGTAGTCGACGAAGGTGTACGGCACGCCGAAGCGGTCCAGCCACTTGGTCGCCTTCTTGCAGGTATCGCAGTTCTTCAGACCGTAGACGGTGGTGCTCATGCATGCGGCTCCGTCAGTCGGCCAGGCCGCGCAGCAGGTCGTTGACACTGGTCTTGCTGCGGGTCCGCGCATCGACCTGCTTGACGATCACCGCACAGTACAGGGAATGGCTACCGTCGGCCGAGGGCAGCGACCCGGATACCACCACGCTGTACGGCGGAATGTAGCCATAGCTGATTTCGCCGGTGGCACGGTTGTAGATGCGGGTGCTCTGGCTGAGGAACACGCCCATGCCGATCACGCTGTGGTGGCCGACGACCACGCCTTCCACCACTTCCGAACGCGCGCCGATGAAGCAATGGTCTTCGATGATGGTCGGGCTGGCCTGCAGCGGCTCGAGCACGCCGCCGATGCCGGCACCACCGGACAGGTGGCAGTGCTGGCCGATCTGCGCGCAGGAACCGACGGTGGCCCAGGTGTCGACCATGGTGCCTTCGCCAACGTAGGCACCGATGTTGGTGAAGCTCGGCATCAGCACCACGTCCTTGCCGAAGTACGTGCCGCGACGGGCGATCGCACCCGGCACCACGCGCACGCCGCCACGGCGGAATCTGGCTTCGTCATAGCCGGCAAAGCGCGATTCGACCTTGTCCCAGAACGGTGCCGGGCGTGCATCAACCACTGCCATGTCGTTGACGCGGAAATACAGCAGCACCGCCTTTTTCAGCCACTCATTGACTTTCCAGCCGCCCTGCCCGTCCGGCTCGGCAACGCGGAATTCGCCGCTTTCCAGACCATCGATGACGCGGTTCACCAAGGGTCGGGTCGAGCCTTCCAGCTCATGCAGGGTCAGCGTGGCCCGACGTTCGAACGCACTTTCAATGCCGAACTTCAGTTCTTCCACGCCCACCGCCGGCGGCCTGCGCAGCGACTTGCGCGCGATGTTCTCGGCGCGTGCCTTCTCGGCAGGCACCTTTTTGACCACGGCCTTGCGGGAGGTCGACTTCTTCGCCACGGCCGACTTCTTCGCCGCCGCCGGCTTGTTCGAGACAGCGGGTGCCGCGGCGGTCTTCCGGACCGGGGCGTTGCCTGCGACGGCCTTGCGTGCGGCGGTCTTCTTCGCTGCCGGGGTCTTGGCAGCAGGGGTCTTGCGGGTCGGCTTGGTGGCCATCAGCGGGTGTCTCCGGCGTTTCGATCTGGGTCCAGGCAACACAGCATCGCGTCCTGCAGCTGCTGCCTGGCGGTGTGATCCAGGGGGAGGTCGTGCTCGTCACTGATCACGAACGTGTCTTCGGCGCGTTCACCGAAGGTGGCAATGCGCGCATCGTGCACGCGCAGGCGCTGGTTGCGCAGCACATGGGCGACATCGGCCAGCAGCCCCGGACGGTCCGGCGCCACCAGGCTGAAGCGGGTGCCCACCGCATCGCCGGCCTCGTCGCGGAACTCGATGCGCGGAGCGAAGCGGAAATGCCGCAGCTGTCGCGGGATCGCGCGCCGCGAAGGGCGCAGCAGCGAAAGGTCACCGGACAGCGCCTCACGCAACGCGCTTTCCAGCTTCGCCGGGTTGCCGTCGGCAAAGGTGTCGGCCGGGTTGACTTCAAACGTATCGAAAATGGTGTCCGATGGCCCGTCGAGCACGCGCGCGCGATGAATTCCATAGCCCTTGCGGTCCAGCGTCATCACGATCGCCGCGAACAGGCCGTCGCGGTCAGGCGAGTGCACGAATACTTCAAGCGCCGGATCGTCGGCGCTGATCGGACGGACTTTGACCAGCGTGTGTCCCTGGCGCACTGGAACCAGTGCACCGGCCTGCCAGGCCAGCTGTTCCGGGCGGAGCCGGATGAAGCTTTCATCCGGCATCACGGCGAACTGGCGGTTGATCGTGGCATCGTCATAGCCCTGCTCGCGCACCAGCTGGCGAACGTATTCGCGCGCTTCGATGACCCGTTCGGCCAGGGGCAGCGGCGGCTCCAGCCCCTCGCGCAGCGCGCGTCGGGTCGCGAAATACAGGTCGGCCAGCAGCCGGTCCTTCCACGCGTTCCACAGCTTGGGGCTGGTGCCGGCGATATCGGCGCAGGTCAGCAGGTACAGGTAATCCAGCCGCTCACGGCTGCCCACCAGGGTCGCGAAGCGATGGATCACCGCCGGATCGGAAATGTCCTGCTTCTGCGCCGTAACGGACATGCGCAGGTGCTGCTCCACCAGCCAGGCGACCAGCTCGGTATCGGCCGCACTCATGTCCAGCGCCTGGCAGAACGCCCGCGCATCCACTGCGCCGAGCTCGGAATGATCGCCGCCGCGCCCCTTGGCGATGTCATGGAACAACCCGGCCAACAGCAGCAGTTCGGGCCGACGCAGTCGCGGCCATACCTCATGCGCGATGGAAAACCGTTCGGCCGCCTTGCTGCTGGAGAACTCGCCCATGTTCCGCAGCACCATCAAGGTGTGCTGGTCGACGGTGTAGACGTGGAACAGGTCGAACTGCATGCGCCCGCTGACCTGGGCGAACGCCGGCACCCACTGGCCCAGCACCCCCAGCCGTGCCATCCGTGAAAGCGTATCCACCGGCCGCGGCTGGCGCAGCAGCGACAGGAACTGCTGGCGCGCATGCAGGGTGGCATTCGCCACATCCGGCAGCTGCGGCAGCGACTCGGCCAGTGCGCGTGCGGTGAGCGAATGCAGGCCACGGACCTGCGGATTGTTCGCCCAGCTGGAGAACAGAGCGAATACCTCACCGATATCATCGTGGGGCCAGCCGGCATCATTGGCCGCCAGGTAACCGCGGCGCAGCGAGAACCCCACGGTCAGCGGTTCGGGCAACGCCTCGCCATCGAACTGTTCTTCGAAGCGCTGCAGCAGGCGATCGCTGATCCGCCGCACCACCGATGCAGCGCGGTAGAATCCCTGCATCATTTTTTCCACGCCCAGGCTTTCAAGGTCGTCCTCGAAGCCAAGGCGCGCGGCCAGCGTCTTCTGGTAATCGAAACGCAGGCGCTCTTCCGGCCGTCCCGCGACCAGATGCAGGCCGTAGCGCAGCCCCGCGAGCACACCGCGCTCGCGGTGCAGGGCAGCGGCTTCGTCGGCGCCCAAGTGGCCCAGGCCGACCAGCGCCTCAAGCTCGCGCACGCCGAAAGCGCGCAATGCCATCCAGCCGAGCGTATTGAGATCGCGCAGGCCCCCTGGCCCATCTTTCAGGTCCGGCTCCAGGTTGTCGGCGGTATCGCCGAAACGCGCATGGCGCGCGCGCATTTCATCCAGCTTGGCCTGGAAGAACGTGCGTGCCGGCCACAAGGCGCCGTCTTCGGTGGCTTGCCGCAGCGCGCGTCGCGCGCCCTCCGGCGCCACCACGCCGCGTGCCTCGATCAATGCGGTCAGCACGGTCTGGTCGGCGGCGGCATCGCGACACTGCTGCAACGACCGGACTGCATGGCTGACCGGCAACCCGCAGTCCCACAGCAACGCGAACAGGCGCGACAGACCGGCTTCGGCATCCTGCTGCGCGGCGGTTTCGCCGAGCACCAGCACGTCGATGTCCGAATGGGGGAACAGCTCGCCGCGGCCGTAGCCGCCCACGGCGAACAGTGACAACGCATCGCCTGGCGGCATGCAGCGCTGCCAGGCGAGTCGGATCAGGTGATCGGCCGCGCGCGCGCGCAGCGCCAGCAGACGCTCGATCCGGTCCCCCTGGTCAAAGCGCCGGTGCAGCCGCGCGTCGGCCTGCTGCAGCGCATTGCGGGCCGCGGCGGCCCATTCCGCATCGGGCGCCGTCGACGCCGGCGTGTCCAGCAACGAACCCGCCGGCAGCATGGTCACGCGACCTGCGATTCGCCCGGCGACAGGGTCAGCACGTCCACGCCGGTCTCGGTGACGGCGATCATGTGCTCCCACTGCGCCGACAGCTTGCGGTCCTTGGTGACCACCGTCCAGCCATCCGGCAGCACCTTGTTGTAGCGCGTGCCCTCATTGATCATCGGCTCGATGGTGAAGGTCATGCCCGGCTGCAGCACCAGGCCCTGCCCCGGCCGGCCGTAATGCACGACCTGCGGTTCGTCGTGGTAGACCTTGCCGATGCCATGGCCGCAGTATTCGCGCACCACGCTGAAACGCTCGCCTTCGGCATAGCTCTGGATGGCGTGACCGATGTCGCCAAGGGTCGCACCCGGCTTGACCGCGCGGATGCCGCGCCACATCGCTTCATAGGTGGCCTCGACGAGGCGCTTGGCCATCACCGACGGCGTGCCGACGTAGTACATCCGGCTGGTATCACCATGCCAACCGTCCTTGATCACCGTGACGTCGATATTGACGATGTCGCCGTCCTTCAGCACCTTCGCTTCGCTGGGGATGCCATGGCAGATCACGTTGTTGACCGACGTGCACACACTCTTGGGGAAGCCACGGTAGCCGACGTTCGCCGGGATGGTCTTCTGCACGTTGACGATGTGGTCGTGGCAGATGCGGTCCAGCTCTTCGGTGGTGACACCGGGCTTGACGAAGGGCGCCACGACGTCCAGCACTTCGCTGGCAAGCCGCCCGGCCTCACGCATCAACTCGATTTCCTGGGGGGTTTTCAGATTTACGCTCATGCCCGCCATTATCGCCCATCCGGAGGCTTTGCTGAACGGCCCGCGTCCGTGCCGACAGCCGGGGTTGAGACTGGGCTGAACGCGGTCGGGCAACGCGAACTGTGACGCAGCTCGGCCATCCTCACCCGCGCGCCACCCATTCCGGCTTATAAACGTCATGCAGCAACGCGTCAGAAGCATTGTTCTGGTTCAGGACCCTGAAGGGTCCAAGGAGATCCCACATGCAGCTCGCACGTAGTTTCCGCCGTCGCGCCGCCTTCGCCCTTGCGCTCGGCCTGGCCGGCACCGCCGTCCCCGCCCTGGCACAGGACAGTGTCACCTTCAATGTCCGCATCGCAATCACTTCCTCATGCACGATCGCGGCGGCGGCGCCGACCGACGTGGATTTCGGCACGGTGGCCTCCACGGCGACCGCACCGGTGCTGGCCCAGGGCACCATCACGGCCCAGTGCTCGGCGCTGACGCCTTATTCCATAGCCCTCAACGCTGGCGCCAATGCGGCCACGGCGGGTGACGTCACGACGCGGCGCATGCGCAACACCAATGCAGCCGTCACGACCAACAATTTCGTGGGTTACCAGCTGTACCAGGACGCCGGGCGTACCAACGTGTGGGGCGCCACCACGGCGACCAACACCGTGGCCGCGGTGGGCAACGGCACGCCGCAGGCCTACAACGTCTACGGCCGCGTGCTCAACCCAAGCGTCAACAACGCCGCTGCCGGTTCCTACCTGGATACGGTCACCGCGACGATCACCTACTGACGGTGACCGCCATGGCTTTTTTGCGCCGCCGATGGAACTACATCGGCCTGGTGGGCTGCTGTGTGCTGCCTCTGGAGCTGGCACTTGCCGCCAGCCTGCAGGTTGCGCCCACGCGGCTCGAACTCCGTCCCGCACAGACCAGTGAAGCACTGTGGCTGACGAACACCGGTACCGCGCCGATGAAGGTGCAGGTGCGTGTGTTCGGCTGGCAGCAGGCCGCTGGCGAAGACCAGCTGGTCGATACGAACGACATCCAGCCCAGTCCGCCAGTGCACGACATCGCGGCGGGCCAGCAGCAACTGGTCCGCCTGGTCAGGACGGGCAGCCCCGACACGGCTCGCCAGCAGGCCTACCGCGTGGTGGTCGACGAACTGCCGCGACTGGACCCGGATGCACGTGGCATGCAGTTCGTGCTGCGTTATTCAGTGCCGTTGTTCCTGCAGCCGGACAGGGCCGAGGGCCTGCAGCCACGGCTGTCGGCGCGCGCGCGACCGCTGCCTGACGGCAGCCCTGGGGTGGAGGTGCGCAATGACGGTGAAGGATTCGCCCAGCTGGCCGACGTGGCGATCGGCGACCCGCAGCGTCCCCGCATCCTGCGCCCGGGCCTGGTCGGCTATGTCCTGCCCGGCCAGGTGATGCACTGGACCCTGGACACGGCCTCGCTGCCCGACGGGGCCACGTTCTCAGCGAAGATCAATGGCGAACCGGCACAGACCGCGCTGCCTGCGACGCCGCCGGCGCGCTGAGGCCGCGGTGCGCCTCCTGCTCGGGCTGCTGCCCGTCAGCGCACATGCCGTGGACGCGGTCGCCACCGGCGCCATGCCCGATGCGATGCTGCCGCCACCGACGCCGATCACCGCTGGCCAATCGCTGTATCTGGACGTCAGCCTGAACCATGCGTCGCGCGGCCTGTTTCCATTCATCGACCTGCACGGGCGTCTTCAGGCCCTGCCGCGGGTACTGCGCCAACTGGGCTTCCCTGCCCAGGGTGAAGCGCCGGTTTACCTGGACCAGCTTGAAGGCGTGGAGGTCCGCTACGACGCGCGCATGCAGACGCTGGCCCTTGATGCGCCCCTGGCTCTGCTCGACCTGCCAACGGCAGCGATCGGGGAGCGCCCGGTGGACGTTCCTGCAGCCCGTGCATCGCCGGGCGTGCTGGTCAACTACGACCTGTACGCCACCCACGTGGCGGACCAGTCCAGCCTGGCGCTCACCTCCGAGCTGCGGATGTTCGGCATCGGCCGCGGGACGCTGTCGAACCTGGCGCTGCAGCGCCGTTTCCAGGACGGCGAAGCGCGCCGCTGGCGCAGCGACAGCGTTCGCCTGGACACCCGATGGACGCTGGATTTTCCGCAGCAGGCGGTGACGCTGGAGGTGGGCGACTTCTACAGTGGCTTCCTCGACTGGAGCCGCCCGGTGCGCATGGGCGGCCTGCAGGTCGGACGCAACTACGGGCTGCAGCCTTACCGCGTACTGTCACCCACGCCCAGCTTCCTCGGCCAGGCGGTGGTGCCCTCCAATGTCGAGTTGTACGTCGACGGCCTTCGCCAGTACAGCGGTGAGGTCCCGGTGGGGCCGTTCCAGCTGGCCACCCAGCCCGGGATCAGTGGCACCGGCACCGCGCAGGTGGTGATCACGGATGCTTTCGGCCGCAGTCGCACGGTGGACTTCGATTTCTATGGCACGCAGCAACTGCTGGACCGCGGGCTCACCGACTGGTCCGTCGGGATCGGACGCCTGCGCGAGGATTATGGCGTGCGCTCGTTTTCCTACGATGACCGCACCCTGGCCAGTGCCACGTGGCGTCACGGCGTCAGCGAGCGCTTTACCGCCGACGCGCATGCCGAAGCCGGCGGTGGCCTGCGCCAGGCCGGCGTGGGGGGCGGCTGGCTGGC
>JAZBLM010000053.1:0-21773 GCA_037033225.1 Pseudomonadota bacterium | reverse complement strand
TTCATCCGCAAGCCGCTGCTGACCGCGCCGATGATGAAGGTGTTCCGCAAGGTGCTGCCGCCGCTGTCGCAGACCGAGCGGATTGCACTGGAGACCGGCTCGGTCGGCTTCGAAGGCGAACTGTTCACCGGCGACCCGGACTGGAACATCCTGCTCAACTACCCGAAGCCGCAGCTGACCGCCGAAGAACAGGCGTTCATGGATGGTCCGGTCGAAGAGCTGTGCAAAATGGTCAACGACTGGGAAATCACCCATGTCCACGCCGACCTGCCGCCGGAAATGTGGGCCTTCATCAAGAAGAACCGCTTCTTCGGCATGATCATTCCCAAGCAGTATGGCGGCCTGGGCTTCAGTGCACTGGCACACCACAAAGTGATCCAGAAGCTGGCCTCGGTGTCTTCGGTGGTCAGCTCCACGGTGGGCGTGCCCAACTCGCTCGGTCCGGGCGAGCTGCTCAACCATTACGGTACCCAGGAGCAGAAGGACCAGTACCTGCCGCGGCTGGCCGATGGTCGCGAAGTGCCCTGCTTCGGCCTGACCGGCCCGTTCGCCGGCTCCGACGCGACGTCCATTCCCGACTACGGCATCGTCTGCCATGGCGAATGGAACGGTGAGCGCGTGCTGGGTGTGCGACTGACCTTCGACAAGCGTTACATCACGCTGGCCCCGGTGGCGACGCTGATCGGCCTGGCGTTCCGCATGTACGACCCGGACAAGCTGATCGGCGAAACGCGCGATATCGGCATCACGTTGGGCCTGCTACCGCGCGATACCGCAGGCGTGGAAGTCGGCCGTCGCCACTTCCCGTTGAACTCGCCGTTCCAGAACGGCCCCATCAAGGGCAAGGATGTCTTCATCCCGCTGACCCAGCTGATTGGTGGCGCGGCCATGGCCGGCAAGGGCTGGAACATGCTCAACGAGTGCCTCGCGGTAGGTCGTTCGATCACCCTGCCTTCCACCGGCAGCGGCGGCGCCAAGGCCGGCGCGGTCATCACTGGCGCCTATGCCCGCATCCGCAAGCAGTTCGGACTCTCGGTCGGTCGCTTCGAAGGCGTGGAGGAAGCACTCGCACGCATCGGCGGCAAGGCCTACAAGATCAGCGCGCTGTCGCAGGCCACTGCAGCGGCGGTGGATCGCGGCGACGTGCCGTCGGTGCCGTCGGCAATCGCCAAGTACCACTGCACCACCATGAGCCGCGAAGTCATCTCGGACATGATGGACGTGATCGGCGGCAAGGGCATCATCCTGGGGCCGCGGAACTTCGCCGGTCGCAGCTGGCAGGCCGCGCCGATCGCCATCACCGTCGAGGGCGCGAACATCATGACGCGCAGCCTGCTGATCTTCGGCCAGGGCGCGATCCTGTGCCATCCGTGGGTGATGAAGGAAATGAAGGCCGCGCAGGATCCGGACCGCAAGGCCGGCCTGCAGGCGTTCGACCACAGCCTGTTCGGCCACATCCGCTATGGCATCTCCAACGCGGTACGTTCGTTCTGGTTCGGCCTGACCGGTGCCCGCTTCGGTTCCGCTCCGGGTGATGCCTATACCCGCCGCTACTTCCGCAAGCTGGACCGCTATTCGGCCAACCTGGCGCTGATGGCGGACATCTCGATGATGACCCTGGGCGGCAAGCTGAAGTTCAAGGAATCGCTGTCAGGTCGTCTGGGCGATGTGCTGAGCCATGTCTACATGACCAGCGCCATGCTCAAGCGCTACCACGACGAGGGCGCACCGGTGGCCGACCAGCCGCTGCTGGCGTGGGGTTTCCATGACAGCGTGCACAAGATCGAAGAGTCGCTCTCGGCGGCCCTGCGCAACTTCCCGATCCGCCCGATCGGTTGGCTGATGTGGCTGCTGATCTTCCCGCTGGGGCGTCGCGCTGAAGCACCGGGCGACCGCCTGAGCCGTCGCGTTGCCGCGCTGTTGATGGCGCCCAACGAGGCCCGCGACCGTCTTGCCGACGGCGTGTTCCTGACCCCGTGCGAGAACAACCCGGGCGGGCGCATCAACAGCTACCTGGCCAAGGCGATCATGGCCGAGCCGGTGGAGCGCAAGTTCCTCAAGGCGCTGAAGAGCAAGGGCATCGAGTCGCTGGACTACGCAAAACAGCTTGACGAGGCCGTGGCCGAAGGCGTGCTCAGCCAAGATGAGCGCACCCTGCTTGAAGAGCTGCGCGCCATCACCCTGGAGGCGATCACGGTAGACGACTTCGACACCCACGAACTGCGCTCTGCCGGCTTCTACGACCTGCCGGGCAAGGAGGCGGGATCGCAGCAGGCGGCGTGATCCCACCCACGCAGCGCGACAATTGAAAACGGCGGACTTCGGTCCGCCGTTTTTGTTGCGTGCCCCGGATGCCGGGCTCAGTGCAGGTTGCGTCCTGCCATCCAGATGGCCGCCAGGGCCAGCACGGCGGGTAGTGCCTGGATGAAGAAGATGCGCCGGTTCACGCTCCAGGCGCCGTAACACCCAGCCACCACCACGCAGACGAGGCTGAAAAGGGTGACCTCGAGCGGGCCTTTGATACCGTACAGGATGCCCGCTGCCAGGAAGCCGTTGTACAGCCCCTGGTTGGCCGCCAGCACGCGCGTGGCCTGCGCCTTCTCCAGCGTGTTGCGGAACGTCTTGAGGCCCAGTGGGCGCGTCCACAGGAACATTTCCAGCACGAGGAAGTAGACGTGCAAGGCAGCCACCAGCAGCGTCAACGACAACGCGATCCCGAACCAGTACATGGGCAATCCTCCAATAAGTGGCCAGAGCTTACCGTGGCGTCACGCGCGGCGCAGGACCGCAGGCGTCACTGGTCGCGCGGCAGCCTGCGTTCCTCGCGCAGCACTCCCAGTGCGGCGAATGCCAGCAGGCTGGCTGCCACGATGCCACCGGCGAACACCAGCTGCGCGCCGCCCAGCGACAGCCCCTTGTGGAGCCAGGCGAAGCTGAGATCGGCGCCGCGGTAGATGACCGTGTCGATGGCCGCGCCGGCCTTGTAGCGCCATTGGCGGTCAACGCGGGTATAGATGGTTTCGCGCGCAGGCTTGAACAGCGAGAACTCGCTTGCCCGGGTGACCACCTGCACCACCGCCACCAGCATCGGCAACGGCGAGGCTGCCAGTACCGAGAAGCCGACGATGATCGCCAGCGCAGGGATAAGCAGCGCCGGTGCCACCCCATGGCGGGACAGCAGCCAGCGGGTCATCGCCAGCTGCACCAGCAAGGTCAGCGCGTTGACCGCCAGGTCGATGTGCGAATAAAACGCCGTACGTGCCTGCGGATCCGGATACGCAGCGCGCACGATGGACGCCTGCTCGTTGTACAGCAGCGTGCCTACCCCCACTCCCAGCACCACAAGTACCGCCAGCCAGCGCAACAGCGGCTCGCGCACGATCAGCTTCAGCCCATCCAGCACGCTGCCGCCCATGGGTTTTTCGCCGGACACCAGCTGCTGTTCGCGCTCGCGCAGGATCGCCCAGTAGCGCAGCCGCCAGATGCACAGCAGGCAGATGCACAGGAACCCGGCCGATACCAGCATGAGGTTGGCGATCCCCACCCGCTGCACCAGCGCGCCGGTCAGGACCGGCCCCAGGAACGCGCCCAATGTCCCGGCCGCGCCGATGTACCCGTAGTACGCCCGCGCCTGCGCGTTCGTGAACACGTCGGCCATGAAACTCCAGAACACGGCGACCGCGAACAGGTTGAAGACGGTGATCCAGAAGAAGAACGCCATGCCCCTTCCCGGCACGTTGCTGTCGAACATGACGTGGAAAACGAGCAGCGTTGCGATGAAGAACCCGTAGACGACCGGCATGAACACCCGGCGTGGCTGCCGGCTGACCAGCCAGCCGTAGAGCGGCTGCAGCACCAGCATGATCAGGAACACACAGGTAAACAGGAACTGCAGCACGAAGTCCTGCAGCGCTATGCCATGACCGGCGAACCAGCTGATCAGCGCCTGGGGAAAGACTTCCTGCAGGTCCGACGAGGAGGCCATTGCCTCGCGCACCGGGCGGAGCACGTAATACCCGCTGAGCAGGCAGAAGAAGTACAGGAACGACCACCACAGCGCCGGTGTTTCGCGCAGGCCCTGCCACAGTCCGCGCAGCGCGCCGCGGCTGGCCGGCGGATCCACGGCAGCGCTCATGCGCAGCCCCGCGCGCAGGCGCGGCGGCAGGATGAAAGCATGGCGGGCTCCGACGGGCTGGGGAGCGCGTACGGTATCCAATGCACTGCAACATCGCCAGCGTGCGGCTGACCCACCGGACCGTGCCCGAGGGTCGGCGGCGCCTGCGCACCCCTCGGACACGCCGGCACCTCGATCCGTCCGCGGCGCCACTTTCGCGGTGCCGATGATCTCTCCGCCCGGCTTGGCCCGGCGCCACTGGTCCTGCGGCCGCTCGGAGGACCACGCAGAAGGGCCATTTGAGGCCCTGTTCTCGCCACCCAAATCCCAGCAATTTCAGCATGATGCGCATTCATCTTCGCTTTGTTTGTGCAACCACGAAAAGCAACGATAGAATCGGTCACAGCAGTCGCGCTCGGGTCCCGATCAATGAACAAGAACAGCAGGCGCCGTCCGTTCCGCACGGCGGCCACCGGAATGCTGGGCATGCTGATGCCCGTCGCCCTTTCCACCACGGCGCAGACCTCCGCGCTGCCGCCGATGCCCACCAACATCGAAGCCGCCAGCATCATGCCGGCCCATACCCAGCCGGCCGCGTACCGCACCGGCCTGGCCGCCGATCCGAAGGCCCCGGCCGCCGGCTTCAACGTCGCCAACATCGAATCGATGGCGCAGCAGCTCACGTATGGCGAGCGCGTACCCGGCATGGCGGTTGCCATCGTCCAGGGCGGACGCATCCTCAGCGCGCGCGGCTACGGCGTCACCGATGTCAATAACCCGCTGCCGGTGGATTCGCACACGGTCTTCCGCCTGGCGTCGTTGTCCAAGGCGTTCGCTGGCACCATGGCCGGCCTGCTGGTCAACGACGGCACCCTGCGCTGGGACAGCAAAGTCACCGACTACGTGCCCGGCTTCCACCTCACCACGCCGGAGGCGACCGAGCGCCTGACCGTCGCCGACCTTCTCAGCCACCGCGTGGGCCTGCCCTACAACGCCTACGACCGCGACATCGAGGCCAATGCCGAGTACTACACGCTGACCCAGAAGTTGGGCTCGACGTCGCTGAAGTGCCTGCCGGGCGACTGCTACGCCTATCAGAACGTGGCCTACAGTCTGATCGGCGACGTGGTGTACGCCGCTTCGGGCAGCTTCTACGAGCAGGCGGTCGAACGCCGCCTGTTCAAGCCACTGGGCATGGACGATGCCAGCCTGGGCCTGGCGGGCATCCAGGCCAGTTCGCGATGGGCGCGGCCGCACGTGCGCAGCCGCAACGGCTGGGTATCGCTGTCCCCCAAGCCGACCTACTACCGCCTCGCCCCGGCGGCCGGCGTCAACGCCAGTGCCAATGACATGGCCCAGTGGCTGCTCGCACAGACCGGGCATCGCCCGGACGTTCTGCCGGCTCCGCTGCTCGCCACGCTGCACGCGTCGCTGGTCAACACGCCGGGCGAGATGCGCTCGGGCTGGCGTCGTGAGCGGCTGCGCTCGGCCGGCTACGCACTGGGGTGGCGCAACTTCGATTACGCCGGCCATGAGGTCGTGTTCCATGCCGGTGCCGTACAAGGTTACCGCGGGCTGGTAGCGCTGGTGCCCGAACGCGACATGGGCATTGCGATCCTGTGGAACGGCGAGAGCAGCCTGCCCAGCGGCCTGCTGCCGACCGTGCTGGATTCCGCGCTCGGTCTCCCTGCCCAGCGCTGGCTCGACGTCGACACCGATTTCGGCAGTGACAGCCTGATGGTCGAAGGTACCCCGGCGCAGAACAAGGCCAAGGGCGCCTCCTCCAACCGGGCAACCGCCTCACCGCGATGAAACACGAAAAAGGGGACGGAGGGAATTAATCTGGATTAATTCCCTCCGTCCCCTTTTTCGTGGGCATAAAAAAACCCCTTCTCCGCTGGGCTGTCGGAGAAGGGGCTTCAGGTACGGCTATCGGGTAGGGCTCAGATCAGCGGCGCCGGCGTTGCAGGCAGGGCGACCGGAGCGGCCTTCTTGCGACGTGCCGGGCTCTTGCGGGCGGCCGTCTTGGCGGCCGGCTTCTTCGCAGTCGCCTTCTTCGCAGTCGCCTTCCTGGCGGTCTTGCTGACGGCCTTCTTGGCCGTCGCCTTCTTGCCGGTTGCCTTCTTCGCAGTCGCCTTCTTCGCAGTCGCCTTCTTGGCGGTTGCCTTCTTGGCTACTTTCTTGGTGGCCTTCTTGGTGGCCTTCTTGGCCGTAGCCTTCTTGGCGACCTTCTTCGCAGGCTTGCGGGCTACCTTCTTCGCGGCCTTCTTGGCGGTTGCCTTCTTGGCAACCTTCTTGACGGCCTTCTTCGCGGTCTTCTTCACTGCCTTTTTGGCCGTGGCCTTCTTGGCGACCTTGCGTGCGGTGGTCTTCTTGGCCGCAGCCTTCTTTACGGCCTTCTTGGCAGTCGCCTTCTTCGCGACCTTCTTGACGGCCTTCTTGGCAGTGGCTTTCTTGGCTACTTTCTTCGTCGCCTTTTTGGCGGCGGGCTTCTTTTTCGCAGTTGCCATGGGATGGCTCCTCGTCAGTGATGGAGTGTTGAAACGCCCAGGTAAATCGAACCCGCTGAAGCTGCCGGCGGGGGCCGCCGACGCGTACGTCGCGTCGTGACGGCTGCTGCGATGCGCCCTTCGGTCGGCGAGGAACACATCGTGGCAGAACGGATCGTGCAGATGCCCGGCGGAAGGTGGACCGTCTGCATCGCGCGTCGCGGTGCAGTGGGTGTCCGGGTTGTACTTCGCGCCTGGCGTTTGATCGGTTGCACTCGGTTTTGCAGTAAAGGTCTGCTGGGCGAAACCTAATCACGCTTTTTTAGGCTGTCAACAACCCCCCTCGAAAATTTTCACGCGAGCGGTGTCCGGCGGGGTCGTTGAATGCCCGTGCGGGATGCAGCCCGTGCGGTCCCGAACGAACCGATGCCTGCGCCGTGCCGCCCCACGTTGCACGCATGCGCTGAATCAAAGTGCTTTAAACAAGCCATATTTGAACCGACGCCGTGGCGCTGCGATCTGTCCTTCGCTTCGTCCGTGCGAGCAGCGGGGCGGCGACCTTGCTTCCTCAACGATCAGAAAACGGACATTTTTTTTTTCACACGCTGCACGTGGTTCGTCGCGACGCAAACGCGATTTTGCGCAAACCTTTCTGCCATCCCTCCCACGTGGTGGCGCTTGCGATGGCGTCCGCAACGGTCGGCATCGGTCATGCTGCGCACGCCGATCCGGATCGACCGCGAGACGGTCGGATTGCCCGCGTCGGGTCGGCGCGCAACCAAAAAAAAGGACCGCCCAAGGCGGTCCCCATGCGTGGCCGATGACGCCGATCAGTGATCGCCGTCTTCGGCGAGTTCGGCGTAAGCATCCGGATCCAGCAGTTCGTCCAGTTCAGACGCCTCGCTCGGGCGGACGACGAACAACCAGCCTTCGCCGAAGGCATCCTCGTTGATGGTTTCCGGCTTGTCGCCCAGAGCCTCATTGACCTCGACGATCTTGCCGCTGACGGGACTGTAGACATCCGACGCCGCCTTGACCGACTCGACCACGGCGATGGCTTCGCCGGCCTTGGCGTCCGCGCCGACTTCGGGCAGCTCGACATAGACCAGGTCGCCAAGCAGCTCCTGCGCACGATCGGAAATGCCTACGGTGACGGTGCCGTTTTCTTCGACACGCGCCCACTCGTGGGATTTGAGGAACTTGAGGCCGCCGGGAATCTCACTCATGACACTGCTCCAGGGAATACAGGGTTGGACAACATGCGGGTAGTGTAACCAACCAGCCGGACCTGCTGGCAGGCCCGGACCGGTAAATGCATCAGCCGTCGACCAGCACACCGGGCTGCGCCTGGCCTTCGCGCACGAACGGGAACTTGACCACGCGAACCGGCACGGCCCGGCCGCGGATGTCCACGCGGACCTCGCCCAGCTCACCGGCCGGAACCCGGGCGAACGCGATGCCCTTGGCGAGGCTAGGGGAGAACGTGCCGGACAGGATCTCACCCTGGCCACTCGCGGTGAGCACGGCCTGTCCATGTCGCAGCACCCCCTTCTCGTCCAACACCAGACCGATCATCTGCCGGGCGTCGCCGGAGGCCTTCTGCGCCTCAAGCACATCGCGCCCGATGAAGTCGCGACCGTCATCCAGCGACACCGTCCAGGCCAAGGCCGCTTCGTAGGGTGAGATGTCTTCGTCCATGTCCTGGCCATAGAGGTTCATGCCCGCTTCCAGGCGCAGCGTGTCGCGCGCACCCAGGCCGGCCGGCTTGACGCCGGCAGCCAGCAGCTTTTTCCAGAACGTCTCAACGTGTTCCTGGGGAAGCAGGATCTCGAACCCGTCTTCGCCGGTGTAGCCCGTGCGGGCAACGAACAGGCCGACGCCGTCGGCATCGACGACTTCAGTGGCGGCAAAACGCGCCAGCTTGGCCAGCGTGGCAGCGCCGGCCGGGTTGACCAGCCCGTTCACTGCATCGCGTGCCTTCGGCCCCTGCACTGCGAGGATGGCCAGGTCCGGCCGCGGCTGGACCGTGACGCCGAACGGACCGGCCTGCATGGTCAGCCAGGCCAGGTCCTTCTCGCGGGTGGAGGCATTGACCACCATGCGGAAGAAATCGTCGGCCAGGTAATACACGATGAGATCATCGATCACCCCACCGCGTTCGTTGAGCATGCACGAGTACAGTGCCTTGCCGGTGGTCTTCAGCTTGTCGATCGAATTGGCCAGCAGGCGGCGGAGGAACGGCTTGACGTGCTCGCCGCGCAGGTCCACGACGGTCATGTGGCTGACGTCGAACACGCCCGCTTCGCGCCGCACCAGGTGGTGTTCGTCCAACTGCGACCCGTAGTGGATCGGCATGTCCCAGCCGCCGAAGTCGACCATCTTGGCGCCAAGGGCGCGGTGGGATTCATTGAGCGACGTCTTCTGGGTCATGACCGGTCCGGCAGCAGGGAAAGAAGGTCAGCATTATCCCAGATGGAGGCACAGCGCAGGTTGCCGTCATACCGATGGGGTCATGGCGGTTCTGGTCGACCATGGGTCGACCCTACCGGGTGGCGGCCCCCTCACCGTTCGCTTCCACCTGCAGCACGCCATTGACCACTGCGACCACCCGCACCCGCGTGCCCGCCGCCATGTCGGGGCCGGTCACCTGCCACGATGCGTCGTCGATGCTCACCCGTCCCTGGCCGGCCACGATGCCCTGCTGCAGCACCGCCACGCGGCCGAGCAGCTGCTCGCTGCGCCGGTTCAGCAGGGGCTGGTCGCTGGGCCGGCCGCGGCCGCGCCCCCAGCGCCGGTAGGCCTGGATCGCCACCACGCTCAGCACGACGAAGGCGACCACCTGCCATAGCAGCGGAATGCCCGGCACCAGCGCGGTGATCAGGAACACCGCCGCCGCGCCAATGCCGATCCACAGCATGAACGCGCCCGGCGCCATCGCTTCGGCAGCGAACAGCACCAGTGCCAACGCGCCCCACCCGACCACTTCCCAGCGCATCTCAGGCTCCAAAGCGCGGCGGCACCGCGCGACCAGATTTCTCTTCCTGCTTGGCGAAGGCATGCTTGGCCAGTTCGGCCACGCCGGCTATCGAACCGATGACGCCGCTTGCTTCCATCGGCATCAGCACCAGCTTCTGGTTGGGCGAAGTGGCCAGCTCCTTGAACGCCTCTACATACTTCTGCGCGATGAAGTAATTGATGGCCTGCACGTCGCCCTGGGCGATGGCCGCCGAGACCATCTGGGTCGCCTTGGCCTCGGCCTCGGCCAGGCGCTCGCGCGCTTCGGCGTCGCGGAACGCTGCCTCGCGCCGCCCTTCGGCTTCCAGCACGGTGGCCTGCTTCTCACCGTCGGCGCGCAGGATCTCGGACTGGCGCGCACCTTCTGCTTCCAGGATCTGCGCGCGCTTCTCGCGTTCGGCTTTCATCTGCCGCGCCATCGCGTCAAGCAGATCACGCGGCGGCTGGATATCGCGGATTTCAATCCGGTTGACCTTCAGGCCCCACGGGTTGGTGGCTTGGTCGACCACGCTGAGCAGCTGGGCATTGATCACCTCGCGCTGGCTGAGTGATTCGTCCAGGTCCATCGAACCGATCACGGTGCGGATATTGGTCTGGACCAGCGCGATCATCGCCACCTCCAGGTTGGCCACTTCATAGGCCGCCTTGGCGGCATCCAGCACCTGGAAGAACACCACCCCGTCCACCCGCACGGCCGCGTTGTCCTTGGTGATCACTTCCTGGCTGGGCACGTCCAGCACCTGTTCCATCATGTTCACCTTGCGGCCGACGCCGTACACGATGGGAATCAGGAAATGCAGGCCGGGAGACATCGTGTGCGTGTAGCGGCCGAATCGCTCCACCGTCCATTCATAGCCCTGCGGGACCATGCGAACCGCCTTGAACAGAATGACCACGGCCACGATGGCCAGCACCACGGTAAAGAACATCGTCGGGAACATCGCGCTTCCTCTTCCTTGAAAACCGATCTGCAGCATACCGCGCGGGGTGGGTGTGCCGCGCGCAGACGGGCCTCGTCCTCCGGGGTGCGGCGGCATGCAGGGCCGTGCAGCCTGCCCCGCCTCCGCCCCGCACCGCCAGATTGCAGGCTTCAGATACGGGTCGTCGCCATGAAGCGCTCGCGGTCCTGCGCGGTCCGCCGGCGGATCTCGGCCAGCGCTTCGTTTTCGGTGGCTTCCAGCATGGCTTCGAACAGACGCTGGAAGTGGTGGCGCATTGCATTGCGCGCTGCAGCAGGATCCCGTGAAGCAAGCGCTTCGAAGATCGCCATATGCTCATCGGCACGGCTGGCCCCGTCATCGTGGCAGACGCGCGAATAGACCTCCGCCACGCGCGGCATGTCGCTGCGCATCCGCCAGATCTGCTGCACGAAGTACTCCACCACCGGATTTCCGGACAGTCGCGCGATGGTCAGGTGGAAGCGGCGGTCATAGTCCCCGGCCTCCGTGTCGGACAGGTCACGGCGACACAGCGCCAGGGCCAGCCCCCGCAGCTCTTCGATGTCTTCATCGGTCAGGTTGCCGGCGGCCAGCGCGGCCGCTTCGGCCTCGAACACCGCGCGCGCGGCGGTCAGGTCGAATGCACTGACATCCGGAAACCCACCCTGCCCATCCAGCGGACGCGGCTTGACGTAAACGCCGGAACCGATGCGGATGGCGATCCAACCCTGCGCTTCCAGTGCGATCTCCGCTTCGCGCACAGTGACCCGGCTCACCCCGAAGCGCTCGGCCAGTTCCCGCTCCCCGGGCAGACGCGCGCCGGGCGGGAACTCGCCGTCCTCGATCAACTTGCGGAGCTTTGCGGCGATGGTCTGGTACAGGCGGTTCGCGGACATGGGCTGACCCTTGGTGGTTCCCTCCGGCACCGTCCCGGGCCACCGCACGCGGGGCTGGTCCGGTTGGAGCAACGGCGCGACCCCGGGGCCGCGCCGTCTCATTCATCAGAACTTGTATCGTACACCGAAAAATGCACGCCGCCCGTAGCTCACGACCTCACGGAAGTTGCCGTAGTTGGGCTGGTAGGCCACGCGCGGCTCGTTGGTCAGGTTCATCAGTTCCAGCGACAGCGACAGGTGTTCGTTCACCCGGTAACGCGCGCGCAGGTCGACGCTGGTGTTGTCGTCGTAGTAGCGGTTCTGCTGGGCGGTATTGCCGGTGAAGTCCTGGTAGTAATGCGAGCGGAACTTGGCAATGGCCTGGATGTTGAAGGGTCCTACGTCCCAGTAAAGCGAGCCGGAAAGGACATGCCGGGAGAAACCACTCAGGCCGGCAGGCGCGACGATCGCCGGCAGCACGCTGCCATCGGCCGCAAGCTGTTCACCCAGCCGCGAATCCTGGGTCTCATAGTCGGCGTCGGCGTAGTTGTAGCTGACCTTGAAACCCATGCCGTCGAAGGGCTTGGGCAGGTAGGAAAAGCGGTGGGTCGCGCTGAGCTCCATGCCGGTCAACGTACTGTCTTCGTCGGTGGTGACCTGCTGGCGAACCGGGACGGTCACCGTCTGGCCGTTGATGGTGTAGTCCTCGTTCACCAGCGCCGTGGCGGTGCCGCCATTGAATTGCTTCCAGTACACCGCTGCGGCGAGCAGCGTGTCGGGGTTGGGATACCACTCCAGCGACAGGTCGCCGTTCCAGCTCATCAGCGGTTGCGCGGCCGGGTTGCCGCTCGCGCTGATGTCGTCGAGCGCGTCGGCCAGGTTGCCGAAGGTCGCGTCGCTGTTGACGTTGATGGTGCGGCCGGCCCCCAGCGCGGAGATGTCTGGACGCGACATGGCGCGGTAACCCCCCACGCGCAGCAGCAGATCATCGCGCAGCGTGAAAGCGGCATTGAAACTGGGCAGCAGTTTGTCATTGCCGGCCTTGAACGTCTGGGTGCTGAAGTCGCCGGTCGGCTGCAGACGGATCGTGCCGTCGCCGTTGTCGAGCACGGTCAGCCCGGTGCGCACACCTTCCGACCGCACATCGGTCTTGACCCAGCGCACGCCGACGTTGCCGGTGACCGGCAGGCCGAACCACTCGCTGGCGAACTCGCCAAGCAGGTACAGCGCGCGGGTCTTTTCGGTGATGTCGACATTGTTGGGATCCTGCAGGTCCGGATCGAGCAGGCTGGCGCTTGTGCCGCGGAACGACTGGTACAGGCACATCGGATCGAAGTAGGCCCATTCGGAGATCGTGTTGCCGCTGGCGGCATCCATGAAATGCTTCTGCGGGAAAGCGGTCCGGCAGGCCTGGTTGGCGGCGATGATCGACGCCTTGTCGCCGGCCACCCGCTGGTCGTAGTCGGTCAGCAGGGTATTGTCGCGCAGGGTGTAATCGGCCTGGCTGGCCCGCAGCCCGCCCTTGATCCGGGTGAAGAAGCCGGCCTCCGGCATGAAGCTGGCATCGAAGCGACCGGCGCGGATCTGGTGGTCGTTCTCTGTCTGGCTGGACGAAACGCGCGCGGCGCCGGTGTAGGCATCCCAGTTGCCGGCATCGAAACGGGGATCCAGCGCTACGCTGGGTACCTCGCCCTGCCACGCCCAGTCATAGTTGACGTAGCCGGTGGTGCCACTGCTGATGCCCGGGACGATGGCATTTGCGGTGTCGCGCTGGTTGGCACGCAGGCGCGTCATGCGCTCGTCGTCCACGCGCTGGGTGTGCGAATACGACAGATCGGTGGACAGTTCCCAGGCGGCGCTGGGCCGCACGATCAGGTTCAGCCCGCCGCCGGTGTATTCCTCGTTGCGCGAGTACCGGTTGGATGTCGAATCGATGGAGGTGCTGCCGGACAGTTGGCGCACCACGCCGTCTTCGCCCACCACCCGGTTGACGATGCCGCGGCGGGTGTTGGACAGGCTCAGGTCGCTGCGGTTCTCGTGCCAGTTGCGGTCGGTATGTTCGACGTCGACGTTGACTTCGACGATATCGTTGGGACGCCACTGCACCGCAGCGAATTCGCTCTGGCGGTCGTTGCGTTCCTGCTTGAGGCGATAGATGCGGCTGCTGGGCACCAGGTAATACGGCACGCCTGCCGCAATGGCGGCGGCGCCGGGCTCGGTGCAATTGGCGTTGGCCACGTTGAGCCGACCGTCGCAGGCATACCAGGTTGAACCGCTGGTGATGCTTTCCTCGGGGTCCGAACCGTCCAGGCGCTGGAAACCGAGCGAAACGCCGAGCTTGCCGCCGTTGCTGAACTCGAACTGGTCGATGTAGCTGGCCGTACCGCGGTAGCCGATCCCGGCGTCGTCGCGGTACTTGCTGTCGTACTCTGCCCAGCTGCCGCGCAGGTCAAGCTGCGCCGCGCGCTTGCCGTATTCCAGCGGCCGGACCGTTTCCAGGCCGATCGTGCCGGCCACGCCGCCTTCGATGATGTCGGCGCGCTGGGTTTTGTAGATCGCTACCGTGTTGATCAGCTCGGCCGGGAACATGTTGAAGTTCACCGAGCGGTCGCCACTGCCGTTGGTGATTTCACGGCCGTTGAAATTGGTGCTGCTCAGGAAGGCGCCGAGGCCGCGGATCGAGATTTCCGACGCGCCGGTCTTGTCGCGGGTGGACGCCGCGCCGGTCAGCGTCTCGATCGCATCGGCCAGCGACGGCGCCGGCAGGTCACCGATGTCTTCGGCAGACAACACGTCGGCAATCACCGTGTCATCGCGCTTCCTGTTGATCGAGCTCTGCATCGACTCGCGGATGCCGGTGACCTGCACCTGGTCCAGGGTGGTGGCGGCGCCCGCAGCGGGTGGTCCGTCAGCTTGCTGCGCCAGCGCGGGGGCTGAGGCGCACAGTGCCGCCAGCAGTGCCACGGCAAGCGGGGAACGATGGAGCGGTGCAACGGGCAGTTCAGTACGACGCATGATGTCCTCCTCCCAAAGGATGTCCCGCAGACCGGGCATGGGGCGCACTTTCGTCATGCCGACACGTAAATGTCAACCAATTGGACTGATTCTTTCGTCTTACCTTTGGTATATGCCAATTTCAGGATATTTCTTGTGCTGTTGCAGCATGACTTCGTAAACAATATGGCCTAATTTGCAGTCCAGTTGGTCTAGTACATTGGTTTACACCCATGCCTGCTCTGCGGGCCACCGCTTCGGAGGGAACACCATGCAGTCTGTAACACGTCAGCTGTCGGCCGCCCTGGTGCTGGGCCTCGGTGTTCCCCTCGCCCTGCCGGCCCAGGCCGCCAGTTATCTGGTCCATGATGCGGCGGAGTACGCCTCCGCTGCAGCGAACCTGCAGCCCGGCGATGAAGTGGTGCTGGCCAACGGAACCTGGTCGAACACCCGGCTGTTGTTGAAAGGCAACGGCACAGCCAACGCGCCGATCACCCTGCGTGCGCAGACACCGGGGCAGGTCGTCCTGAGCGGACAATCCGATCTGCGCCTCGCGGGGCAGTATCTCCATGTGGCCGATCTGGTGTTCCGCGATGGCTTCAGTCCCAGCGATGCGGTCGTCGCCTTCCGCGAATCCAGCAAGGCGGTGGCCCGTCACAGCCGGGTGACCGGACTGGTGATCGATGACTACAGCAACCCCGACAGCAACGACCAGGACCAATGGGTGATGCTGTACGGCGCCTTCAATCGGCTCGACCACAGCCAGCTCCGCGGCAAGACCAACGCCGGTCCGACCGTGGTGGTGGTACGGGATGCGACGCAGGGCCTCGACAACCAGCACCGGATCGACCACAACTGGTTCGGCCCGCGGCCGTTGCTCGGCGTCAATGGCGGCGAGACCCTGCGGGTCGGCACCAGCGATACCTCGTTGACCGATTCCAACAGCACCGTGGAACTCAACTGGTTCGAAGGCTGTGACGGCGAGACCGAGATCGTTTCCAACAAATCCGGCGGCAACACCTACCGTGGCAATGTCTTCTACCGCTCTGCCGGTTCATTGACCCTGCGTCACGGCAACGGCAACCGCGTGCTGGACAACGTATTCCTGGGTGACGGCAAGGCTGGCACGGGTGGCGTGCGGGTGATCAATGCCGGGCAGACGGTGCAGAACAACTACTTCCAGCAGCTGGCGGGCACCGGCAACCGGGCGGGGCTGGCGGTCATGCACGGCCAGGCCAACGCGCCCGTGTCCGGCTATTCGCCGGTGGTCGACGCCACCCTGGCGCGCAATACCTTCGTCGATGTGTCCAGGGTGAGCTTCGGTGTCGGCTACAACGCTGCCACTGGCATCGTGGTACCGCCCAGCAGCAGCGACTTCAGCGGCAACCTGATCGTCAACCGCAACGGCACCGACCCGGTCACCGTCAACGGCAGCCTGGCCGGCGTGGCTTTCAGCGGCAATGTGCAGTCACCGCTGGCCTCCACCGCGCTGCCGGGCGGCGTGGACAGCATGACAGTCCCCCTGGTGCAGGCCGCCAACGGTTTGTGGATCGCCTCGCCGGCACTGGCCGGAGTGGGCGCGGCTGCGAACCTGGCCGTGATACCGCGCGACGCAACCGGGGTGACCTGGTATCCAAAACAAGGGGAATGGACGGAAGCAGCCGCTGCCGGCCACCGTCTGCCCGCCAACGGAGTTGATCGATGAAACGCACATGCCTGTCGCTTGCCCTCGCCGTGGTGACCGCCACCACGGCGCTTGCGCTGCTGCCCACCGCACCGGCCGTTGCGGCTGCACCTGCCGCCGCCGAAGGCAGCACCGTGCCGGTGCTGGTCACCGCCGCGCAGTGGCAGCAGATGGCCCGCGACGGCGCGCGCTATCCAGGGTTCGCCAGGGAACAGGCGCGCAACGAAGCGATGCTGAAGAAGATGATGGTGGCTGGCATCGACGTGCCCTTCCCCAAGGACAAGGGCGGTGGCCGCACCCACGAACAACACAAGCGCAATTACCAGGCGCTGCTGGCCGCCGGCACCCTGTACCGCCTTACCGGCGACACCGCCTACGTCGACTACGCCCGGCGCATGCTGCTGGAATACGCCGCGCTGTACCCCACCCTGGGGCCCCATCCGGAAGGCCGCGGCCAGATCCCGGGCCGGGTGTTCTGGCAGGTGCTGAATGATTCGGTCTGGCTGGTCAACGCCGTACAGGGATATGACGCGATCCGCGACGCGCTGCCCGCCAAGGACCGCCAGACCATCGATGACAAGGTGTTCCGCCCGATGGCCGAGTTCCTCGCCAGCGAGCCGAAGAATTTCGACCAGATCCACAATCATTCCACCTGGGCGGTGGCCGCCACCGGCATGACGGGCTACGTGCTGCGTGACCAGGAACTGGTGGAGAAGTCGCTGCGCGGCAGCACCCTTGACGACCAGTTCGGGTTCCTTCGCCAGGTCGATCTGCTGTTCTCGCCGGACGGCTATTACGAAGAAGGGCCGTACTACCAGCGCTACGCACTCGCACCCTTCCTGCTGTTCGCCAATGCCATCGAGCGCAATGAACCGCAGCGCAAGATTTTCGAACGGCGCGACGGCGTGCTGCTGAAGGCAGTCGATGTGCTGGTGCAGAGCAGCTACGACGGACTGTTCTTCCCGATCAACGATGCCATCCTGGACAAGGGTGTGGACACCGAGGAACTGGTGGCCGGCGTCGGCATCGCGTACGCGCGCAGCGGTGATGACCGCCTGCTGTCGGTCGCCGAACAGCAGGGCCGCCTGCTGCTGACCCCGGAAGGCCTGAAGGTGGCGCAGGGCCTGGCCAGCGGCAAGGCCAGACCCTTCAACTACGCCCCGATGCTGCTGCGGGACGGCCCGGACGGCGACAAGGGGGGGCTGGCGATCCTGCGCATGGGCGGCGAAGACGGCCAGGTACTGGTGCAGAAAGACACCATGCAGGGCATGGGCCACGGCCACTTCGACAAGCTCAACTGGCTGTTCTATGACAACGGCCAGCGCGTGATCACCGACTACGGTTCGGCGCGGTTCCTCAACGTGGAAGCCAAGCGCGGCGGCATCTATCTCGCCGAGAACCGCAGCTGGGCCAAGCAGACCATCGCCCACAACACGGTTGTGGTGGATGAGCAGAGTCATTTCGGCGGGGACTGGAAAGCAGGTGAAGAACACGCACCGGTGGTGCGCTTCTTCGAAGCCGGCAAGGACACCCAGGTGGCTTCGGCGACGATGCGCGATGCGTATCCCGGCGTCGTGCTCACCCGGACCCAGGCGCTGCTGAAGCACCCGGAGCTCGGGCTGCCGATCGTGCTGGACCTGCTGCAGGCGCGTTCTGCAACCAATGCGCGGTTCGACCTGCCGCTGCATTTCAACGGGCACATCGTCAGTACCGGCTTCGAGGCGGAGCGCTTCGTCGAGCAGCGCCCGGTGCTGGGCAAGGCCAACGGCTACCAGCACCTGTGGCTGGACGCACGCAGTGCGGTATCAGACCAGCCACGTTCGCTGGCATGGCTGCTGGATGGGCGCTTCTACACCTACCGCTTCGGCAGCAGCGTTCCTTCGCAGGCGCTGCTGGTCGAAAGCGGTGCGAACGATCCCGAATTCAATCTGCGCCGGGAACCGGCCCTGGTGCAGCGCGTGGACGGCCAGCGCGCGGTGAGCTTCTTCAGCGTGCTGGAGCCGCACGGTGAGTACAACGGCACGGCGGAGTATGTGCACGGCGCCGACAGCCAGATAGAGGCGATGGTGCGCGCGCGGGGCCAGGATGCCGAGCTGCTGGAACTGACCCTTGCCAGCGGTGCGCGCATCGCGCTGGGCGTGGCCGATGACAACGCTGCAGGCGTCGAGCACCGGGTGACGGTGGATGGGCATGAGTACCGCTGGCGTGGCAGCCACGCGCGGATGGACCGTGCCGGTGGCAGCGGAGGTGCGCGATGAACGGCTCGCCGGCTGCGGCACGGCTGCGCGCGGTGCCCGTGCGTTCGGCGGTGCGCTGGTTGATCGTCGGCCTGATCGCCGTGGCCACGATCATCAACTACATCGACCGCAATGCACTGGCCGTGATGTGGCCGGAGATCGCACGAGAGGTGGGGGCCACCAAGGACGATTACGCGCTGCTGGTCACCGTGTTCATGCTGTTCTACGCGGCCGGGCAATTCCTGTTCGGGCGCCTGTTCGACATGATCGGCACCCGCATGGGCTTCGCGTTGTCGATCAGCGTCTGGTCGCTGTCCATCGCGCTGCACGCGGTCACCCATTCCATCCTCTCCTTCAGCCTGGTGCGCGCCCTGCTGGGCGTGAGTGAAGCCGGTGCTTGGCCCGGCGCAGTGAAAGCCAACGCCGAATGGTTCCCCGCGCGCGAGCGTGCGCTGGCGCAGGGCGTGTTCAACGCCGGCGCCTCGATCGGCGCGATCGTGTCAGCACCCGCCATCGCCGCGTTGTACCTGTGGCTGGGCTGGCGGGGCACCTTCGTCGTGGTGGGTGCGCTGGGGTTCCTGTGGCTGCTGCCCTGGCTGTTCGTGTATCGCGCAGGGCCCGACAAGCATCCGTGGGTCAGCGATGCCGAACGGCGGCTGATCATGCAGGACCAGGCCGGCCCCGCCGATCCCACCGCCGCGCGCCGCAGCGTGCGTGAGTTGCTGGCCCATCGCCAGAGCTGGGGCATGCTCGCCTGCCGCTTCCTGCTGGACCCGATCTGGTGGCTGTTCGTGTCGTGGCTGCCGATCTACCTGGCGGAGACCTTCGGCTTCGACATCAAGCAGATCGGGCTGTTCGCCTGGGTGCCCTTCGTCGGCGCGATGATCGGCAGCCTGACCGGCGGCTGGTTGTCCGGCCGTCTGATCCGCGCCGGGCACAGTGTGGACCGCGCGCGCAAGTGGTCCATCAGCCTGGGCTGCCTGGTCATGGCACCCGCACTGCTGGGGGCGGTGATGGCCGACCAGCCGCTGACCGCAGTGCTGACCATCGCGCTGGTGCTGTTTGGCTTCCAGGTCGCCATCGGCAACATCCAGACCTTGCCGGGCGATCTGTTCGGCGGTCGTTCGGTGGGCACGCTGGCCGGCCTCGGCGGGCTGGCGGCGGTGGCTGGCACGCTGATCACCACCTGGCTGGTGCCGGTGCTGACGCGTGATTCCTACGCCCCGATGTTCATTCTCGTTGCAGCGCTGGTGCCGCTGTCGCTGCTCGCCCTCTGGGCCGTCACCGGCACCATACGCCGCCTCGACGCGCCGCCTTCCGTTTCCTGAGCGCGCCATGCGCGCCCTTCCCCACCCCTCACGTCAACCAGGAGTTCCCTTACATGTCATTCCAGGACAAGGTCGCCATCGTCACCGGCGGCGGCCGCGATATCGGTCGTGCCATCTCGATCAAGCTCGCCGCTGCCGGCGCCCGTGTATGCATCAACTACGCCAATGATGAAGCCAGCGCCCGGCAGACGCTCGAACTGATCCAGGCGGCCGGTGGCCAAGCCATCGTGCATCGCGCCGATGTCACCGATCCGGCGTCGGTGGCGGGCATGGTGGCGGCTGCGCAGGCCGCCTTCGGTGATCGCATCGATGTGCTGGTGAACGTCGCCGGCGGCATGGTCGAGCGTCGTCCGCTCGCCGACATCGACCCGGCGTTCTTCCACAAGGTCATCGACCTCAACCTGACCTCCACCTACCTGTGCACGCATGCGGTGGTTCCGCACATGGGCGAAGGCGCGGCGATCGTCAATTTCGCATCGCAGGCGGGGCGGGACGGCGGCGGCCCGGGTGCAGCCATCTACGCCACGGCCAAGGCCGGGGTGATGACGTTCACCCGTGCCATGGCCAAGGAACTGGGCCCGAAGGGCATCCGCGTCAATGCGCTCTGCTGCGGCATGATCGCCACGCGTTTCCATGATGAGTTCACCAAGCCGGAAGTCCGCACTGCGGTCGCCGCAGGCACGCCGCTGCGTCGCCAGGGACGACCGGAAGAAGCGGCCGATGTGGCGGTCTATCTTGCCTCCGACGCAGCAGCGTTCATGACCGGGGCGAACGTGGATGTCAACGGCGGCACGTACTTCTCCTGACCGGAGCTTTGCCATGCTGCGCTGGACCCTCATCGCTTCACTCACCGTCGGTTCGGCGCTGTCCGCATCGGCTGCCGCTGCGCAGCCGGTGTGGGTGACCGCGTGGACCGCCTCCCCCGCGCCTGACCGGCTGGACGGCACGGCCGAGGCGCCGGTGCAATTCGCCGCCCAGACCGTGCGTCAGGACGTCCGGCTGGGCAGCCATGGTGATGCCCTGCGCCTGCGCATCAGCAACGAACTCGGCGTCGCGCCGCTGCGGCTCGAGCAGCTGACGGTGAAGGGGCCTTCCGGTGCCGCGCAGACGCTGCACGTCGGCGGACGCACGACCATCGACGTACCAGTCGGAGCGGCGCTGCTGACCGATCCGGTGCCGCTGAAGGCCGCTGCGCTGGACGACGTCCAGATCACTGCATTCTTTCCAGAGGCCACGCGGCCCGCAGTAAGGCGGACGACCGTTCGCGTGCTCGGAGGTCGCCACGCGTCGGTGGCGGACAGCGTGCCGGTGTCCTACCGGCAGAACGTCGTCTCCGCCGTCCTGATGCGGCGGGCGGATCGGCCGTCGGTGATCGTGGCCCTCGGCGACTCGATCACAGAGGGCGCCACTGCACTGCGCGGCTCGCACAACCAGTGGCCGGAGCGGCTGGGTGCGCGCCTGCAGCAGGCCTGTCCCGATCGCTTCGTGGTGCTCAACCAGGGTATCAGCGGCAACAAGTTGCTGGACCACGGACGCAGCCATAGCGCCCTATCACGGCTGGACCGCGACGTGATCGCCGTGGCCGACGCCGATCAGGTGATCGTCTTCGAGGGGATCAACGATATCCGCCATGGCGGTGGCCCGGCACCGCAGCCCGGACGTACTGCAGACGCCATGCAGGTCGGCTACCGGCAGCTGGCGGAACGACTGCATCTGCACGGCGCGAAAGCATTCATCGGGACACTGACCCCGTTCGGCGGCTCCGAGCGCTACGAGCCGGTGTCGGCTGCCACGCGCACCACGCTCAATGCCTGGGCCCGCAGCCCCGACAGCGGCTTCGACGGCGTCATTGATTTCGATGCCGCCCTGCGCGACCCCGCGGCACCGGAATCGCTGCCGGCCGACATCACCCGCGACCATCTGCATCCCAATGACGAGGGCTACGCGCGCATGGCTGACAGCATCGACCTGGGCATGCTGGGGTGCCGTGCCCGCTAGCGCGCACGGCGGTCGATCATGGATCGACCCTACCGGCACCTGTCGTCGGTCGATCATGGATCGACCCTACCGGCACCTGTCGTCGGTCGATCATGGATCGA
>JAZBLM010000052.1:0-21781 GCA_037033225.1 Pseudomonadota bacterium | reverse complement strand
GCGGCCGTCACTACCGACCCCGCATCGCACCCTCATTCTTTCTGGAAAACGGTGCGGCAATCCACGCGGATCTGCTCACCGGTGCTGCGCCACAGGAAGGTCCGGCAATGACGGTTGCCATCCTGCGTTTCGCTCACCCCGACAGCATGGAAGGCCTGCAGGATCTCATCGCGGCTGACGGTGCCGTCGCCGTTCCAGTCCATGTCCTTCTGCTCGACGCCCTTGGTGATGGCGATGCCGGCGAACCAGGCATACGCCAGGTAGGCCAGCATCAGCAGCACCAGCGCGAGCAGCGCCTTGCGACGCCGGGTGAACCTGCCGCGGAGGATCACGACACGCGCCGGATGGTCGCACCCAGCGCCGACAGCTTCTCTTCGATGTTCTCGTAGCCGCGGTCAAGGTGGTAGATACGGTCGATGGTGGTGTCGCCATCGGCCATCAGACCCGCCAGGATCAGCGACGCCGACGCGCGCAGGTCGGTGGCCATGACCGGCGCGCCACTCAGCCGCGCGGTGCCGCGCACGATCGCCGTGTGGCCTTCCACCTGGATGTCCGCGCCGACACGCAGTAGTTCGTTGACGTGCATGAAACGGTTTTCGAAAATCGTTTCGTTGATCACGCCCACGCCATCGGCCACGCAGTTGAGTGCCATGAACTGCGCCTGCATGTCGGTCGGGAACGCCGGGTACGGTGCGGTGGTCAGGTTGACCGCCTGCGGCCGCTTGCCGTGCATGTCCAGCGTGATGCTGTCCGCCGTCGTGGTGATCGAAGCGCCTGCCTCGACCAGCTTGGACAATACCGCCTCCATGGTGTCCGGTCGCGCACGGTTGACCGTGATGCTGCCGCCGGTCATCGCCGCCGCCACCAGGAACGTTCCGGTCTCGATGCGGTCCGGCAGGACTTCATGGCGCCCCCCGTGCAGCGTCGGCACCCCTTCAATGACCAGCCGGGCAGTGCCCAGACCCTCGATCCTGGCACCCAGCGCGATCAGGCAGTGCGCCAGGTCGGTCACTTCGGGCTCCATCGCGCAGTTGTCCAGCACGGTGGTGCCTTCGGCCAGCGTGGCGGCCATCAGCACGTTCTCGGTGCCGGTGACGCTGACCATGTCGAAGGTGAAATGACCGCCCTTCAGGCGCCCGGCGGTGGCCTTGATGAAGCCGTTCTCCACCGTGATCTCCGCACCCAGCGCCTGCAGCCCCTTGATGTGCTGGTCAACCGGGCGCGAACCGATCGCGCAGCCACCGGGCAGGGATACTTCAGCCTGGCCGAAGCGGGCCAGCAGCGGGCCCAGCACCAGGATCGAGGCGCGCATGGTGCGCACCAGCTCGTACGGCGCCACGTGCTGGTCGACCGCGCGCGGATCGACCACGATCGCACTGCCACGCGACAGCGTGCCCTGGTCGATGGTTACCTTGGCGCCCAGTTCACCCAGCAGCTTCACCGTGGTGACCACGTCGTGCAGGTGCGGCACGTTGGTGATCTCCACCGGCGCATCCGCCAGCAGGGTCGCGCAGAGGATGGGCAGGACGGCGTTCTTCGCGCCGGAGATGCTTACTTCACCGTGCAGCGCTTTGCCGCCGGTCACAACGATCTTGGCCATGTATCAGGGTCTATTCCAGGTTCAGCCGGCTTCGGCCGGGGTCACGGTCTTCAGGGCCAGCGCATGGATCGCGCCGCCCATCAGATCGCCGAGGGTGGCATACACCATGCGGTGGCGGGCCAGCGGCATCTTGCCGGCGAAGGCCTCGCAGACCACGGTCGCCTCGAAGTGCACGCCATCGTCGCCCTGCACGTCAGCGCGCGCGCCGGGCAGGCCGGTTTCGATCAGATTGCGGATGGTGTCGGCGTCCAACGGGCTTTCCTAATAAAATGTCGGCACATTCTACTCCGCTGCGTGGCGCCCGCATGGCCGATTCCACCCTGCCCCTCCCTGCTGCCGGCCTGCCGGCCCGCTCCCCCATCGATCCGGCCGCCCTGGTGGCGAGCGGAAAACGTGTGTTCCAGATCGAGGGCGAGGCCCTCGACGCGGTGGCAGACCGTCTGGGCGAGGCGTTCCACCAGGCCTGCCAGCACATCCTGTCCGGCCGCGGCCGGGTGGTGGCGACCGGCATGGGCAAGTCCGGCCATGTCGCCCGCAAGATCGCCGCCACGCTGGCATCCACCGGCACCCCGGCCTTCTACGTGCACCCCGGCGAAGCCGGCCACGGTGACCTGGGGATGATCACCGAGGCCGACGTCGTGCTGGCGCTGTCCTATTCCGGAGAGTCCGACGAACTGCTGATGCTGCTGCCGGTGCTCAAGCGGCAGGGCAACGTGCTGATCTCGATGACCGGAAAGCCGCAGTCCAGCCTCGCCCGCGCCGCCGACGTGCACCTGGACGTCAGCGTGCCGGCCGAAGCCTGCCCGCTGGCACTGGCGCCGACCTCCAGCACCACCGCCTCGCTGGCGATGGGCGATGCGCTGGCCGTCGCCCTGCTGGATGCACGCGGCTTCACTGCCGATGATTTCGCGCGTTCGCACCCTGCCGGCAGCCTCGGCCGGCGCCTGCTGCTGCACATCACCGATGTCATGCACAGCGGCGACGACCTGCCGCGGGTGGATGTCGGTGCCAGCCTCAGCGAAGCGCTCGTGGAAATGAGCCGCAAACGGCTGGGCATGACCGCCATCGTCGATGCCGACGGTGTACTGATAGGACTGTTCACCGATGGTGACCTGCGACGGGCTCTGGATGGCGCGCTGGACGTGCGCAGCGCGAAGATCGCCGATGTCATGACCCGGAGCCCGCGCACCATCGGCGCCGACCAGCTGGCCGTGGAAGCCGCCCGCCTGATGGAAACCTACAAAATCAACGGCCTGATGGTCGTCGACGGTGCCGGCCGTGCGGTCGGCGCGCTGAATATTCATGACCTGTTGCGGGCCCGGGTGGTTTAACCACAGTCTGAGCGCCCCCATTCATTGATTGACGCCTACTCCTCTGGATACCCCCCTGACGATGCCCTGGTCCCCCCTGCCCGCTTTTCCCGCCCATCTTCACGAGGTCGCCGTGCGCATCCGTCTGGCGTGCTTCGACGTGGACGGCACGCTCACCGACGGTCAGCTCTACTACGACCGTGACGGCAATGAGAGCAAGGCATATTTCGTGCAGGACGGCCTGGGACTGAAACTGCTGCAGAAGCACGGCATCCATCCCGTGCTCATCACTGCGCGCAACAGCCAGTCGGCCTTGAAGCGCGGGGCCGACCTTGGCATCGACACCCAGATCGCCGTGGGCGACAAGCTCGCCAGCGTGCAGGCGCTGTGTGCAGCGCGGGGCATCGGCCTGGACCAGGTAGCCTTCATGGGCGACGACCTGCCCGACCTCGGGCCGCTGTGCCGCGTAGGGCTGGCCGTTGCACCGGCAAACGCACATCCGTGGATCGCTGAACGCGTGCATTGGCAGACGCGCGCGGAAGGCGGGCGGGGTGCGGCGCGCGAGTTGTGTGACGTGCTGCTGGCCGCGCAGGGTCATGTCGATGCCATCCTCGAAGGATTCGGCGCATGAACTGGCGCACCACTGTCGGTGCCGTGCTGCTGGTCGTGGCAGTGCTCAGCGGCTGGTCGCTGCTGCGCAACCGCGACAAGGGCCCGCAGGCGGTCGTCGATGACGGCAGCGTGGACTACGTGCTGCATGACTTCCAGATCGTGCTGCTGGACGACGAAGGCAACGAGTCGACCACGCTGCGCGCACCCCGGCTGGAGCGGTTGCGCGCGGACCAGACATTGAACATCACCACGCCGGTGTTCGAGATGCCGGCCAAGGACGGCAATCACTGGACGCTGCGTTCGGATACCGGCTGGGTCAGCGCGAAGGGTGAGGAACTGCGCCTGAAAGGCAATGTGGCCGGCGACAGCCCGACCGAAGGCGCGACGCCGCCCACGACCTTCCGCACCACCCATCTCAATGTCTTCAGCGAAGAGAACATCGCCCGGACCGACGCCCTGGTGACCATGACGCGGCCCGGCATGGAACAGAGCGGCGTCGGGTTCGAGCTGGATTCCAGCAACAACACGTATCATTTCCTCAGCCAGTCCAAGGGCCGCTACACGCCCAGGCGTTGAGCCTGCGACCCGGACTTCCCCCTTTTCGCCTGCTCCGCCAGGCCCGCATCCGGCAGACACGGACACGATGAAAATCCACCTTGCAGCCCTCTTCGCGCTCAGCCTGTTGTTCCCGCTGATGGCCAGTGCCAAGTCCACCGACCGCAACGAGCCCATGAACATCGATGCCGGCGCGCAGTCCGGAACGCTGACCGGCGATGGCAAGACGATGCTGTCCGGCGGCGTAGTGATCACCCAGGGCTCGCTCGACCTGCGGGCGGCCAATGCGGAAATCCAGATCAAGGGCGGTGAAGCGGTCCGCGCCATATTCACCGGCAAGCAGGCCACGATGCGCCAGCAGATGGATGACGGCAGCTGGATGGATGCCGTCGCCGACCGCATCGACTACGACATCACCGGCGAGATCATCACGCTCACGGGCAACTACAAAGTCACCAGCGCGCGCGGCACCAATGCCGGTCAGCGCATGGTCTACAACACGCGAAGCGGCGAGATGAACAGCGGCGGCGACGGCACCCGCGTGCGTACGGTCATCCAGCCCAAGAGCAAGACCCCCGCCGCAGGGAGCAGCAAGTAATGCTCGTCGCCAAGGGTCTGCGCAAGAGCTACAAGCAGCGTGAAGTGGTCAAGGACTTCGGCCTGACCCTGGAGGCGGGCGAGGTGGTCGGCCTGCTCGGCCCCAACGGTGCCGGCAAGACCACCTGCTTCTACATGATCGTGGGACTGGTGGCGGCGGATTCCGGCAGCATCGTGCTGGACGGCAAGGACATCACCAGCGACCCGATGTATACCCGCGCCAAGCAGGGCGTGGGTTACCTGCCGCAGGAACCTTCGGTATTCCGCAAGCTGACCGTGGCCGACAACATCCGGCTGGTACTGGAACTGCGCGAGGACCTGGACCGGGCCGGGCGCGAACGCGAGCTGGCCGGCCTGCTCGACGAGCTGCAGCTGGGCCACGTCGCCGAGCAGCAGGGTGCCAGCCTGTCGGGCGGCGAACGCCGGCGCTGCGAGATCGCCCGTGCGCTGGCCGCCCAGCCGCGGCTGATCCTGCTCGATGAGCCCTTTGCCGGCGTGGATCCGATCTCGGTGGGGGAAATCCAGCGCATCGTGACCCACCTCAAGCAACGCGGCATCGGTGTGCTGATCACCGACCACAACGTGCGCGAAACCTTGGGAATCTGCGACCGGGCGTATATCCTCGCCGAAGGTACGGTGCTCGCCCAGGGCGCCCCGGCTGATCTGCTGGAAAATGCAGACGTCCGTCGTGTCTATCTGGGAGACTCCTTCAAGCTGTGAAGGAGGCCGCCGTTTCCTCCCTTTTCCGTCGGGCGGTGGCATGAAGACGCGGTTGCAGACATCGCTGGGGCAGCATCTGGTCATGACGCCGCAGTTGCGCCAGGCCATCCGGCTGTTGCAGATGTCCACTACCGAGCTGGACGTCGAGATCGCCGAAGCGGTGGAGTCCAATCCGCTGCTGGACTGGGCGGAGAACGCCGAACCCACGCTGGACGCAGAGCCCGCCTCTGGCCAGACGCAGGCCGAGCCGGTTCCGCGTGACGCCGAAGAGCGCGTGGCTGCTGGCAGTGGCGAGGACGACTGGGCTCCGGCGGAGCTGGACTGGAGCGGCGGCAGCAGCGGCGGTTCGTTCGACGACGACGACCTGGGCAGTGCGGCCGAACGCGTGGCCGAAACCGAGACCCTGGCCGATCACCTGCTCTGGCAGCTGCACCTCTCTCCGCTGTCCGCGCGCGACCGCAGCATCGGTGCTGCGCTGATCGATGCGATCGACGACGATGGCTACCTGCGCGAGCCGCTGTCCAGCATCGCAGAAACCCTGCTGCCCGACATCCGCGCCGCCGAGGATGAAATCCTGACCGTGCTGCACCAGATCCAGCGTTTCGACCCGGTCGGCGTCGGTGCGCGCGACCTGGGCGAATGCCTGCGCCTGCAGCTGGCCGTGCTGCCTGCGGACACAGCGGCGCTGGAGTTGGCGCGGCAGATCAGCAACGGTCCGCTGGAGCGCCTGCCCCGCAGTGGCGTGGCGGGGATCGCGCAGGAACTCAAGCAGCCCACGCAGGCGGTGGAAGCCGCCGTCGCCCTGCTGCGCTCGCTGGACCCGCGTCCCGGCACGCAGATCGCGCCGTTGGGCGAGGACACCTATGTGGTGCCGGACGTGGTGATCTGGCGGCAGAACGGCGTGTGGCGGACCGCGCTGGCCGGCCACGCCGGACCGAAAGTGATCATCCACCGCGGCTACGAAAGCATGATCCGTCGTTGCGGCGAGGCCGATGCCGGCTACCTCAAGGCCCAGCTGCAGGAGGCGCGGTGGCTGCTGAAGGGCCTGGAGGCCCGCGGCGAAACCCTGCTGCGCGTGGTGGAAAGCCTGCTTCGGCAGCAGGCCGGGTTCCTGGAATTCGGCGCCCAGGCGCTGCGCCCGCTGACCCTGCGCGAGATCGCAGGCGAGCTGGGCCTGCACGAATCCACCGTTTCGCGCGCCATCGCCCGCAAGCACGTGCGGACCCCGCGCGGCACCATTCCGCTGCGCGCGTTTTTCGCCTCGGGCATCGATACCGACGGCGGCGGCGAGGCCTCCAGTACCGCGATCCAGTCGATGATCCGTCGGTTGATCGACGACGAGAACCCGCGCAAACCGCTTTCTGACGCCAAGCTGGCTGAGCTGCTCAAGACATCGGGCATTCCAGTAGCGCGGAGGACTGTGGCGAAGTATCGTGAAGCCATGAACATTTCCGCCTCGCACGAAAGAGTCCGGATCGCCTGACGCACGCCGCGCCCGGCGGAAAGGTTCATTGGCAAATCCATGAGGAGAAACCCGATGCGCATTGAAACGTTTGGCAAAGACGTCGAAGTCACCCCGGCCCTGGAAAAGTACGTCGCGGACAAACTGGCCCGGCCCGGCAAGCACTTCGTCGGCGAACACTGCGAAACTCGGGTCACGTTGAGGCTGGAGAAGAACGAGCACCACGTCGATGCCACGGTGAAGATTCCCGGGCACACCCTGCACGCCGACGCCAGTGGCCAGACGATGTATGCGGCCATCGATATCCTGGCAGACAAAGTGGACCGCCTGCTGACGTCGGAGAAGGAAAAGAAGCAGCAGAAGAAACAGCAGCACGTCCCCCTCCCATTGGGCGACAATGAGGGCTGATGCCTTCACTCCCTCCCGATCATGCCCCTGACTGATCTGATGGCAGCCGTGCAGACCCAGGTCTGCGCGGCGACCGACCGCGATGGTGTCCTGCTTGCTGCGGCGCAGCTGCTTGCCTGCCGCCAGGCCAACACCGAACAGATCCACCACAACCTGCGCGACCGTGAAGCCTTGGGCAGCACGGCCATCGGGCACGGCATCGCCATCCCCCATGGCCGTGCACCCGCGCTGGAACGGCCACGGGGCGCCCTGCTGAAGCTGCTCACCCCCGTGGACTTCGGCGGCGACGAACCGGTGGACCTGGTGTTCGCCATCGCCGTCCCGTCGCATTACACACATCAGCACCTGATGCTGCTCTCCGAGCTGGCCGAACTGTTCTCCGAACCGGCCATACGCGATGCACTGCGTGCCGCGCCGGACGCCGCCGCCCTGCGCGCGGTCATCGATCTTCCGCCACCGGCGAGCGCCGCATGAATACCAGCATCACGGCACGTCAGCTCTTCGACCAGCAACGCGAGCGACTGGCGCTGCGCTGGGTCGCTGGCCAGAAAGGCGAGAAACGCGAGCTTGAAGCAGGCAATACGATGTCGCGCCGGCCATCGCTGGCCGGTTATCTCAACGCCATCTATCCAAACAAGGTGCAGATACTGGGCACCGAGGAACTGACCTGGCTGGATTCGCTTGATTCCCGGCACCGCTGGGAAACCATCGAAAAGATCATGCAGTCGCACCCGCTGGCGCTGGTGATCACCCGCAACCAGCCCTGCCCCGAAGACCTGCGTGCGGCGGCCGATGAGTCGCACACGCCGCTGTGGCTGTCACCCAAGCGCGGCCACGAACTGCTCAACCATCTCTCCTACCACCTCGCGCGCACGCTGGCGCCGCGCGTCATCCTGCACGGGGTGTTCATGGAGATCTATTCGATCGGAGTGCTGATCACCGGCGAGGCGGGATCAGGCAAGAGCGAGCTCGCCCTGGAACTGCTGAGCCGAGGCCACCGGCTGGTCGCCGACGATGCGCCGGAGTTCACCCAGATCGCGCCGGACGTGCTTGACGGCACCTGCCCCGAACTGCTGCAGGATCTGCTCGAAGTGCGCGGCCTGGGCGTGTTGAACGTGCGCGAAATGTTCGGTGACACAGCGGTAAAGAAGAACAAGTACCTTCGCCTGATCGTCCACCTGACCAAGCCGATGACCGAGCCCAGTGCCTACGGCTATGAGCGCCTGACGGGAGATTCCGGTACCCGCCACGTGCTGGACCTGGACGTGCCGCTGATCACCCTGCCGGTGATGCCCGGCCGCAACCTGTCCGTGCTCACCGAGGCCGCCACCCGCCTGCACATCCTGCGCACCAAGGGCATCGACCCGGCCGCCATGTTCATCGCCCGCCACAGCAACCTGCTGGAGCGCCGCACCCCCTGACCCGCGGTACTGACGGCCGCTGGCCATCAGGCTTCCCCGGTAGTGACTGCCGCTGGCCGTCAGCGCTCCACCCGCCCCCGCCAACAAGAGCCCTCCATGACCCGCCCCGCTCCCACCGCCCCGACCCTGATCATCATCAGCGGCCTGTCCGGTTCCGGAAAGTCCGTGGCCTTGAAGACGTTCGAGGACCAGGATTACTACTGCTCCGACAACCTGCCCATCGACCTGCTCCCCGCCTTCGTGCGCGGCGTACTGGGCGCACCTGGCGCAGCGCCACGCCGACTGGCGGTGGGCATCGATGTGCGCGGCCAGAGCGACCTGACCCAGCTGGAGCAGTGGCGGCAGCTGGCCGACGAGGCCGGCGTCCGGGCGCAGCTGCTGTTCTTCGAAGCCAGCGACGAGACCGTGCTCAAGCGCTACGCCGACACGCGTCGGCGCCATCCGTTGAGCCAGCTCGGCCTGTCGCTGCCGGAAGCAATCGACCGGGAGCGCGAACTGACCGCGCCTCTTCGCCGCGCCGCCGACGCCATCATCGACACCAGCCAGCTCAACGTGCACCAGCTGCGCCGTCGCATCGTCACCGAGTTCACCCTGGGCCATGCCACGCCGCTCTCGCTGCTGTTCGAATCGTTCGCATACAAGCGCGGCGTGCCGGCCGAGGCCGACTTCGTGTTCGACGCCCGGGTGCTGCCCAACCCGCACTGGGATCCGGATCTGCGACCGCTCAGCGGCCGCGAGGGAGGCGTCCGCGATTACCTGGAAGCCCAGCCGGACGTGCAGCGTTACGTCGGCCAACTGACCGACTTCCTCGACACCTGGCTGCCGAAACTGGGCAATGACACCCGCAGCTACGTCACCGTGGCCTTCGGCTGCACCGGCGGCAAGCACCGCTCGGTGTTCCTCGCCGAACGCCTGGCCCGCCACGCCCGTGAAAAAGGCTGGCAGGACGTCGCCACCTACCACCGCGAGCTCGACTGAAAAAAGGGGACGGAGGGAATTAAGTCGTGATCAACGCCAAGCAGGCCGATCACGACTTAATCCCCTCCGTCCCCTTTTTTGCGGGGCAAGCTGAATACGGAACACTGAAAGGCTTCCGGGCTGCTATCGCAGTTTCATGCCGACCTGTTAACGTCTGGCAATGACCTGTGGCATTCTCCTCGTTACACATCCTGGCGTCGGCACGGCGCTGCTTGAAGTGGCTACCCGGCTGCTGCGACATCTGCCGCTCAGGACCGAAGCATTCGAAGTACCGTTTGACGCAGACCTGGACGTCCTGCTTCCACTCGCCTCTGCCGCCATGCGGCGGGTGGATGGCGGTGAGGGCGTGCTGATCCTGACCGACCTGTACGGCGCGAGCCCGAGCAACCTGGCCGCCCAGCTGGCCCGGTTGGGAACGCCGGCCCGCCGGGTCGCCGCGTTGAGCCTGCCGATGCTGCTGCGTGTGATGAATTATCCGGAACAGGGACTGGATCAACTGCCCGCCACTGCGGCGGCGGGCGCGCGCAATGGAGCGATAGTCGACGATGCTTGAGAAAGAACTCACCGTCACCAACCGCCTGGGCCTGCATGCCCGCGCTACGGCGAAGCTGGTGCAGGAACTTGCCCCCTTCCGCTGCAACGTGACCATGGCCGCCAAGGGCCGTGAGATCAACGCCAAGAGCATCATGGGCGTCATGCTGCTGGCCGCCGGCCAGGGCACGCCGGTCACCATCCGCATCACCGGCGAAGACGAACAGGCCGCGATGGACGCAGTGGTTTCCCTGTTCGAGCGTCGCTTCGACGAGGACAGCTGAGCATGCCGCGCGCGCGTGCGGGACTGGCACCTACCGGCCTGCGGCCGGTGCAGCTGCTGTCCGGCCACGGCGCAGCGCGCGGTACCGCACTCGGGCGCGCGCGGGTACGCCTGCCCCACGCGCTGGAAGTGGCCGAACAGCGGGTCGCGCCGCAGGACATCGACACCGAGCTCGCCCGCCTGCATGCCGCCCTGGATGCCGCACGTGCGGAGATGCACGACCTGCGGCAACGCCTGAAGGGCGCGTTGAACCAGGAGGCCGGCGAGTTCCTCGACCTGCATGCCCTTCTGCTGGACGACCCCGAACTGCTGTTCGGGCTGGACGAATTGATCCGCAGCGGCCCCTATAGCGCAGGCTACGCATTGCGCCTGCAACGCGGCCGGCTGGCCAAGGTCTTCGACGGCATGGACGATGCCTACCTCAAGAGCCGCATGGACGATCTGGACCATGTGATCGGACGCATCCACGCCTTCCTGCAGCCGGTGCTGCCGCCAGCGGTGAAAGGCCTTGCCGGCGAGATCCTGGTCTGCGACAACATCGCCCCGTCCGAGATGGCCCAGCTGCAGTCCCAGGGCGTGGTCGCGATCGTCACCGCAGCCGGCAGCGCCCTCTCGCACAGCGCCATCCTGGCTCGCAGTCTGCACCTGCCGCTGATCGTCAACGTGCCCGGGCTGCTGCAACGCGTGAGCGATGGCGACGTGCTGATCGTCGACGGAAGCGATGGCAGCATCACCGTCAACCCGCGCGGCGACAACCTGCGTGATTACCGCACCCGGCTGAAAGACCACGCACGGGAGCAGCGCGAGCTCGGCCGCCTGCGCAGCAAGCCCAGCCGTACCCGGGACCAGGTCGACATTGCGCTGCTTGCCAACGCCGAGTCGCTGGATGACGTCACCCAGGCCCATGCGTTGGGTGCACAGGGACTTGGGTTGTACCGCACGGAATTCCTGTTCCTGCAGCGCAACGAGCTGCCGGACGAGGAAGAACAGTTCCATGCCTACCGTGATGCCGCGCTCGGCATGGCCGGCCGGCTGGTGACGATCCGTACGCTCGACCTCGGCGCTGACAAGGCCGATCGGACAGGCCTGACGCTGAGCAATGAAGACAATCCAGCGCTGGGCCTGCGCGGCGTGCGCCTGTCGCTGGCGCGGCCGCAGGTGGCCGATACCCAGCTGCGCGCGATCCTGCGTGCCAGCGCCTACGGCAAGGTGCGCATCCTGGTGCCGATGGTCAGCACGCGCGAAGAGCTGCTGGCGGTACGCCGCCGTATCGTGCGGCTGACCGCCCAGCTGCGCGCTGAAGGCCATGCGGTCAGCGAGAACGTGCCGCTGGGCGCAATGATCGAGGTACCGGCCGCAGCGCTCGCGCTGGAAAGCTTCATCGACCTGGTCGACTTCCTGTCGATCGGCACCAATGACCTGGTGCAGTACCTGCTGGCGGCCGATCGCAACAATGAAGCACTGGGTGAACTCTATTCACCCCTGCACCCTGCCGTGCTGCGGCTGCTCAAGCTGGTGATCGATACCGGACAGCGTTACCGCATTCCGGTGGCCGTCTGCGGCGAAGTCGCCGGCGATGCGCGCCTTGCCCCATTGCTGCTTGCGCTGGGCTTGACCGAGTTCAGCCTGCATCCCGGCACGCTGCTGGAAGTGCGCCGCGCGATCCGCGACAGCGATCTCGGTTCGCTGCGCGAACGCGCCCCCAAGCTGCTGGCGGCCCGTGACCGCCGCAGCATCGAACGCTGGATCGCCGGCGCCTGACAGGCAGTGACGGCCGCTGGCCTTCAGCACGGCCTGTGACGGCCAGCGGCCGCCCCTACCGCCGCGCCGCTACCGCATTGACACATGCGCAGGCGATAATGACCCGCTGACCACCCCACATGCCGCATCCTCCCCGGGATCGCAGCCTTTTCCTTTCCTGCGGGAGTTCCGATGGCCGAGGCCGTACGCCACGACAAGACTGCGCGTCAGCTGCGCCTGCTCTCCGACGCGCTGGACAGTGGTCGGCTCGGTCCCGTGCGCCGCCTGGTCAACACGCTGGCGCCGGCGGAAATCGGCAATCTGCTGGAATCGCTGCCACCCGGCAAGCGCGAAGTGGTCTGGGGCCTGGTCGATCCGGAAGATGACGGTGAGGTGCTGGTCCACGTTGGCGAGGAGGTGCGCGAGAGCCTGCTGGCGGACATGGACCCGGACGAGATCATCGCCGCGGTCGAAGACCTGGACATCGATGACCTGGCCGACCTGGTCGAGGATCTGCCGGACACCGTCATCGACGAAGTGCTCAAGTCGATGGACCGCGAGAACCGCGAGCGCCTGGAACAGGTGCTGTCCTATCCCGAGGACAGCGCCGGGCGCCTGATGAACCCGGACGTGGTCACCGTGCGCGCCGACGTCAACGTCGACGTGGTGCTGCGCTACCTGCGCCTGCGCGGCGAATTGCCCGATCACACCGATCACCTGTTCGTGGTCAGCCGCCGCCACCAGTACCTGGGGCGCCTGTCGCTGGCCGCGCTGGTCACCCACGAAGACACCACCCCGATCAACCGGCTGATCGACGACGAGCAGCCGGCCATCGATGTCGGCGAGAACGCTGACGAAGTGGCACGACAGTTCTCCGACCATGACTGGGTTTCCGCCCCGGTGGTGGACGACAACAACATCCTGCTGGGCCGCATCACCATCGATGACGTGGTCGACATCATCCGCGCCCAGGCCGAACACCAGGCACTCGGCGCGGCCGGCCTGGACGAAGAGGAAGATCTGTTCTCGCCGATCAAGCGCGCCGTCCGCGGCCGCGTGGTGTGGCTGGGCATCAACCTGTGCACCGCCTTCCTGGCCGCCAGCGTCATCGGCCAGTTCGAACTGACCCTGCAGAAGGTCGTGGCGCTGGCCGTGCTGATGCCGATCGTCGCCGGCGTGGGTGGCAACGCCGCCGTCCAGGTGCTGACCCTGATGGTGCGCGGCATCGCGCTGGGCCAGGTAGGCCCCAGCAACGCCCGCATCCTGCTATGGAAAGAGCTGCGCGTCGCGCTCATCAATGGCACGCTGATCGGGCTGCTCGTGGGCCTGATCGCCTTCCTGTGGTTCCACAGTTGGCTGCTCTCGATCGTGATCACACTGGCGCTGATGATCAACTTCTGCGCCGCCGCGCTGGCCGGTGTGCTGTTGCCATTGATGCTCAAACGCATGAACGTCGATCCGGCCGTCGCCGGCACAGTCGTCGTGACCGCGGTCACCGACGTCATGGGCTTCTTCAGCTTCCTGGGGCTGGCCACCCTCATCCTGCTGCACTGACCGGAACCGCATGGCCACCACCGTAGACAACTATTTCCAGCCCGGCTGGCGCGAGCAGCAGCACACCTGTGCGGCCTGCGAATGGAAAGGCGATTCGCGCGGCATGGTGATGGAGCTGGCCGAGGACGTGACCGAGTACGACTGCCCGGTCTGCGAGAACCCGTTGCTGATCGTGGTCCATCCGGACATGGAACAAGTGCAGGCCGCGGCCGCTGCAGGCAACACCGAGGCGCAGGAACAGCTCGACATCCTCGCGAGTTTCCCACGCCGGGACTGATGCGCCGCAAGATGCGGCAGCGACCGGGGAAGACTAGGATGGAAACGCTTCCATCCCGTCGGACTCTGCCATGCCTCATCAACTCCTGCGTTTCCTTTTCGTCACCGCGCTGATGATGGTCGTGGCCAGCTGTGCCAGTACACCGGACGCGTCCGCAGGCCGTTTCGAATCACGCACCATTACCGTGGAAGGGCAGACCTCGCGTTACCAGGTCTTTGTCCCGGCCGCTGCCGCGCGGTCTCCGGGCCCCTTGCCGGTGGTGCTGTTCCTTCACGGTTCGGGCGAGCGCGGACGCGATGGCAACAAGCAGACCAAGGCAGGTCTCGGGCCGTACCTGCGTGAGCATGCCGATAGCTTCCCTGCCCTGGTGGTGCTGCCTCAGGCACCCAACCGCGAGGAGTGGAGCGGGCGCAACAACCGGATCGCACTGGCAACGCTGGACGCGGCGATGGCCGAGTTCGGTGCCGACCCATCGCGCCAGTACCTGACCGGCATGTCGATGGGGGGTTATGGAAGCTGGAACATCGCCCTGGACACGCCTGACCGGTTCGCCGCCATCGTGCCGGTCTGCGGTGCAGTGCTGGCACCGCGCGAAGAACGAGGCAGCCTGTTTGTCGAAGCGGTCGCGCACGAAGCAGATCCCTACGCGGTAATGGCCGAACGCCTGAAGCAGGTGCCGATCTGGATGTTCCATGGCGCGCAGGACGATGTCGTGCGCCCGGATGACGACCGCAGGTTGAAGGCGGCGTTCCAAGCCGCTGGCGCACGCGACGTGCGCTATACCGAATACCCCGAGGGCAACCACAACGCGTGGGACGCCACCTACGCCGACCGCACGATGTGGGAGTGGCTGTTCACGCAGAAGCGCTGACCGGTAGTGACGGCGCTGGCCGTCAACCCGACACCCGCACACCCCGCGGTAATGACGGCCGCTGGCCGTCAACCCGACGCCCGCATTCCCCAGATAGTGACGGCCGCTCGCTGTCATCCCCGACACCCGCACACCCCGGTAGTGACGGCCGCTGGCCGTCAGCCCGGCACCCGCACACCGCGGTAGTGACGGCCGCTGGCCGTCAGCCCGGCACCGCATTCCCCCAGGCCGTGACGACGCCGTCTGTCGACGTCCACGAGCACCATTCCCCGACAGCGCAGCCCCGCCCCCCATCGCACGATGGGCCATGAGCAGCGAACAACTCAACCGCGGGCGTAGATCCATCCCCGGCCAGATCTACGTTCTGAGCACCACCTGCCACGGCCGACAGCGCAGGTTCCTGACGCGATCGTCAGCCGCATGCGTGACGGAACAGTTTGAAGCGCTGGATTCATCAGGTCGCACGCGCTCACTGGCGTGGGTCGTAATGCCCGACCATGTGCATTGGATGCTGGAGCTGAAATCAGCAACGCTGGCTCAGGTCGCCCGGCGCCTGAAGTCTTCGAGCGCTCTGGCACTCAACAGACTGACCGGTAGTGAAGGACGTGTCTGGCAGGCGGGCTACTACGATCATGCGATCAGGGAAGAAGAATCGCTGCGTCGACAGGCGATGTATATCCTGGCAAATCCGGTGCGGGCTGGACTGACGTGTGTAGTAGGGGCGTATCCGTATGCGTGGTGTGTGTGGCCATTGGTTTGATGGCCAGCGGCCGTCACTACCGGAGGCCCGTTGACGGCCAACGGCCGTCACTACCGAAGGCAGGCGGCCTTCAGACTCTTCAGCACCGTAACGACAGCGCAGGTTCCTGGCGCGATCACTTTGCGCGATTCTTGATAGCTCAATGGCTTTCACTAATCCAAGGTGAACTCGGTTGCAGCAGAGTCGGTTATGAAATGCGATGCTTCCATTTATTGGCGACTGAAAATAGGACGGGCACTCTTCGTCGCCTCGCTGCTATTGATATCAGATGCTTGCGCCGCGCCTCCCGATGCAGCGCTTGCCGCCTTCAAGCGGGATGTGCAGGCAATTGTGTCGAGCGATGGAGAGGGCCGTGCCGATCGAATCAGACGCTCCTACACGCTGCATTTCGGCGCAGAAAGTGTCGATACGCAGGCCTCAACGGAGAGCGTGAAAGCGAGACTTCATGCGCTGGCCACCGTCTCACTGCACGCACCCGATGACGGCTGGGCAACGCAGGCAGCCGCCTTGGTCGTGATGTTGAGCGAACGACAGGCTGCGCACCAGAAAGAAGCTGGATATGTCCACCGCATGCTGCTCGCCGAACGCGATTTTGACGCTACATTACAGTGGGCCGCTCGCTTCCCTGATGTGGCGATGCCTCCTACGCCGCAGGTCGAACGCATGATGGAGGCGCTACAACCCAACGCTTATGCCATATCTGCGGCCGCCTCGAAGCTGCTTGAGGTTCAACTGGACATGGACTCGTTTACGGGCCTGTTGATCCTGGGGCATCCGGCATGCGGGTTCTCACGCAACGCGGCGGGGTGGCTCAGGAGCAACACGTCAGCGACAGGGGGAGTCGCGGTGAGGTGGCTGACGCCCGTGGACGGAAACCTGCAGCTGCCGTTGCTCGCACACTGGAATGCCGAAAATCCGGCTCAGGCCTTGCTGATTGCTCGCCACGAACGACAGTGGCCCTTCGTGAAGCTCTGGGACACTCCGCAGCTCTTCATGTTCTCGCGCGGGAGGCTGCAGCTTCATCTCAATGGATGGAATGAGCCGAACCAGCGCGCCCTCATGAAATGGCTGGATAACCAAAGCGATGCACTTCGAAGAACCGATCCGCGAACAGGGGAAATCAAGAAGATTATCGAATGAAATACCATATTCTTCGAACCGTTCTGTCCGTCTCCATCGTCAGCACGCAGCTGGCACATGCAGGCCCGCAGGAGATACCAGATGTCACCCCAGAACCCTACGTCATCCGCACTGAAAATGACCTGGAGGCATGGCTAGCCTACGAGCCACAAGACTCGCCGATGAGGATGCTGACGTCGGAAGATCGTTCCGCTTTTCTAAAAAGCCTCTACTTTTCAGAGAAGGGACTCGCGTCGTTCAGCTATGCGCCGTTGGAACGCCTACGGCCGTCGGAGCTCAGTCGTCTGCTCACCCTATTGGGTATTCCATCAAGCCTGGACACAGTATTGATGGCCCGGCAGGGGCTTGCCGCAGATCCCGCGCTGGTGACTTGGCCCCCGCCCGATCATGACAGCGGAATAGATTACCCAGGTTACATATGCAGAAGCAGAGGAAATTGCACCCGTAGTGAGTTCGATACCATCTGCATCGGTGCGAATTGCTGAGGGTTGCACCACGACGCCATGTCGCAGGCGACCATGGCAGCTGCAGGGCAATGGTCTGCGCCATTGTCCTGCAACCTCAGCCCAGCAGCGTTTCCAGCACGGCCATGCGCACGGCGACGCCGTTGGCGACCTGCCGCAGCACCCAGGACTGCGGGCCGTCGGCCACATCGTCGGTCACTTCCACGCCGCGGTTGATCGGGCCCGGATGCAGCACGGCCGCGTCCTTGCCCGCCCGCGCCAGGCGCTCGGCATGCAGGCCATACTGGGCGTGGTAGGCCTCCAGCGAGGGCACCAGGCCTTCTTCCATGCGCTCGCGCTGGAGCCGCAGCATCATCAGCGCATCGGCACCTTCCAGCATCTCGTCGAAGTCCTGGCCGACCACGCACCCGTGCAGCGTGTCGTCGTCCGGCAGCAGCGATTGCGGGCCACATACGCGGATTTCGCCCACGCCCAGCGTGCGCAATGCATGCAGGTCGGTGCGTGCCACGCGCGAATGCTTCACGTCGCCGACGATCACCACCTTCATCTTCGCGAAGTCACTGCCCTTGGCCTGGCGCAGGGTCAGCATGTCCAGCAGTCCCTGCGTGGGATGCGAACTGCGGCCGTCGCCGGCGTTGATCAGGGCGGTGCCCTCGCCCGCCGCAGCCGCCAGCGCGGCCACTGCGCCGTCGTCGGGATGGCGTACCACGAAGCCGCGCACCCCCATCGCTTCCAGGTTGCGCAGCGTATCGGTAGCGGTCTCGCCCTTCCTCGTCGAGGAGGTAGACGCATCGAAGTTCAGCACGTCCGCACCCAGCCGCTGCGCGGCCAGCTGGAACGAGCTGCGGGTGCGCGTGGACGGCTCGAAGAACAGCGTGCACACCGCCGAACCGGCCAGTACCGCGCGCTTGTTGCCGACCCGGCCAACGGCAGCGTCGCGGATCTGCCCCGCCCGGTCCAGCAACTGCAGCAGGGTTTCGCGTGGCAGGCCCTGCAGCGTGAGCAGGTGGCGCAGGCGTCCGGAAGAATCGAGTTGCGAGGCGGTCATGGGCAGGCGATCGGCAGGTCAGGAAATGGGGGTGGCGTCGTCCGGTGAGGACAGCCAGCGGTCGATGATCACCGCAGCCGCCACGGCGTCGAGCGCTGCGGCATCGCGGCGCCGCTTGCGGCCTTCGGCGCGCTCGACGGCAAACCGGCGCGCGGCCTCGACCGAGCTGGAACGCTCGTCGATCATCACCACCGGCAGCTTGAAACGTTCCCGCAGCTGGCGGGCGAAGCCCTGCGCGCGCTTGCGGTTGGGCTGGTCCTGGCCGTCCAGCGTGAGCGGGTCGCCCACCACTAGGCCATCGGGACTCCACTCCTTGATCAGGCGCTCGATCGCGCCCCAGTCCGGTCCGCTGCCGTGCACGTCGATCACTGCAACGGCGCGTCCGTGCGCGGCGAAGGCACTACCGATCGCCACGCCGATACGGCGTGAGCCGACATCGAAGCCGAGCACCGTGCCGTCGCGCCGGATCGCCGCCGCTTCAGACATGGCCGCTGTAATCAGTGAGCCGGAACAGGTCCACGCCGATGCGCGCGGCGGCGCCCTGCCAGCGCTGTTCGTAGGGCGTGCGGAACAGCAGCTCGGCATCGGCCGGCACGGTCAGCCAGCTGTTGTCGGCCAGCTCGCCTTCCAGCTGTCCTTCGGCCCAGCCCGCGCAGCCCAGCGTGACCAGCACGTTGTCCGGGCCGTCGCCGCGCGCCATCGCCTCGAGGATGTCGCGCGAGGTGGTCAGGTAGACGCCTTCACCGATCAGCAGGCTGGACTCCCATGCGCGGGCATCGTCGTGGATGACGAACCCCCGCTCGGGGTGCACCGGGCCGCCATTGAGCACCTGGCGCTGACGCAGCGCGTCGTCGTCGGTGGTGATGTCCATCTGGGCCAGCACTTCGCCGATCGTATAGTCCGATGGCTGGTTGACCAAAACGCCCATGGAGCCGTTCTGGTCGTGCTGGCAGATCAATGCCACGCTGCGGGCGAACGGTTCGTCGGCCAGCGACGGCAGCGCGATAAGCAGATGGTGGGCAAGGGAAGTCGAGATTTCAGACATGGTGGCATTCTACCCGCTGGGCCGTGCGCAGGCGCGTGAGACGGTAGGATGGCGGCCACCGAGCAAGGAGCCTGTGATGCCAGAAAGCACGACGCTGCCCCCCTCTACCCGTAGCGCCATCGTATTGATCGCCCTGCTGCAGGGCCTGCTGCTGTATGTGGCGCAGCAGCTGGACGGCAGCTGGCCGCTGCAGGATGTCGGCTCGCGTTACCGCTGGTACGCCTGGGTGCTGACCGTGCCCAGCGCCATCGCACTGACCGTCGTCGACCTGCGCGATCGCCGTCTTTGGCTGCATGCGGCGCTGGCGTCGGTGGTCGTGCTGGGCCTGGCGAGCTGGATCGGCTGGAACCTGGAGGGCGAAACCGGGCTGCGCTCGGAGCCGGTGCGCATGCCTTTCTCGCTGGCGATGGCCATCGCGACCTTCATCAGCATGCCGTGGTGGCAGCACCGTCTCCAGCACGGCCACTGGCGGGCCAGTTACGAGACCCTGTTTGAACGCGCCTGGCAGAACGGCCTGACCCTGGCACTGGCCCTGCTGTTCACCGGCCTGACCTGGCTGTTGCTGTGGCTGTGGGCGGCGCTGTTCGGGCTGTTGAAGATCAGCTTCTTCAGCGACCTGTTCCGCCAGGATTATTTCATCGCGCTGGCTACAGGCACGCTGGCCGGCTTCGGGCTGCTGATTGGCCGCACCCAGCAGCGTGCCATCCAGGTGACCCGGCAGGTACTGTTCGCCGTCTGCCGCGGGCTGCTGCCCCTGTTGGCCTTCATCACCGTCATCTTCACCGTCAGCCTGCCGTTCACCGGACTGCAGGCGCTGTGGGAGACCCGCTCGGCGGCTTCCCTGCTGCTGATGCTCTCACTGCTGCTGGTGACCTTCACCAATGCGGTGTACCAGCACGACAGTGACCAGCCAGCCTATCCGCAGTGGCTGCGACGCCTGGTGGAGGCCAGCCTGCTGGCCTTGCCTGTGCTGGCGGCGCTGGCGCTGTATGCGATGGGCACGCGCATCAACCAGTACGGCTGGACGCTGGAGCGCTTCTGGGGACTGCTGGTGGCGGTGCTGGTGGCCGGGTATGCCATCGGCTACGCGCTGGCCCCGTTCGGGCGGGGTCGCTGGCTGCAGCCGCTGGAGCGCGCCAACCGGATCCTGTGCTGGGTGGTGCTGGCGGCGGCGCTGCTGGCCAGCTCACCGCTGCTGGACCCGGTGCGCATCACCGTGGCCAGCCAGCGTGCGCGCCTGCTGGCCCAGCCCGATGCGATCACCACGGCCGACGCGATGATGCTGCGTTTCGATCTCGGGCGGCGCGGCGTGCAGGCGCTGCGTGAGCTGCAGCGTGAGCCCGGTTTCCGGGCTGACGCGCGGGCACTGAGCGTGGTGGACCAGGCGCTGGAGCGCGAGGCGTACTGGGGTGACGGCAAGCCCGCGATCGATGACGGCGTGCGCGATGTGGCGCACCTGCAGAAACGCCTGCCGCTGGCGGATGGATCGGCGTCGCCGCCGGACAGCTGGTGGCAGGCACTGGTGGGCCGCACGTTGAACGCCGGCCAGTGCCTGGACATGGATCTGCCCGACAGCTGTGTGGTCATGGCCCGCGACCTCGACGAGGACGGCCGCAGCGAGGTCCTGCTGTGCGCGCTCCGCCGGCATGCCGGCGCGTTCTGCCAGTTGCATGTGCAGGAGGCGAAAGGCTGGCGCCAGGCCGGTACATTCAATTTCAATGGGGGACGGACCCAGGCGGACAGCGCACGCGTACATGCGGCACTGCGCGCCGGCAAGCTGAGTCCCCACCCACCGCGCTGGCCCGAGCTGTCACTGGAGGGCGGATCGCCGGTGAGCATCGACATCGACCCGTATGCCGAGCAGGACGATGTCCCATGAGCGGCTATTGCCGCACGGCACCCGGCCACCCCGTGCATGGCCATTACCACGACAATGAGTACGGTTTTCCACAGCGCGACGAAGCCGACCTGTTCGAACGGCTGGTGCTGGAGATCAACCAGGCCGGGCTCAGCTGGGAGACCATCCTCAAAAAGCGCGAGGGGTTCCGGCGCGCCTACGATGGATTCAACGTGGACACCGTGGCCGCTTATGGGCAGGACGACATCGACCGCCTGCTGGCCGATACGGGCATCATCCGCAACCGCCTGAAGGTGTTGGCCGCCATCCACAATGCACAGGTCATCCAGGGTCTGCGGACGAGCCATGGCAGCTTCGCGCAGTGGCTGGATGCACAGCATCCGCTGGACAAGACCGCCTGGGTGAAACTGTTCAAGAAGACGTTCCGCTTCACCGGCGGCGAGATCACCGGCGAGTTTCTGATGAGCCTGGGATACCTGAAAGGCGCCCACGCCGATGACTGCCCCGTGCAGCAGCGGATACTGGAATTGAAACCGGCCTGGCTGAC
>JAZBLM010000051.1:0-21842 GCA_037033225.1 Pseudomonadota bacterium | reverse complement strand
CATGGATGGCGCGAAACGAGGCCCGCATGGATGCGGCTTTTGCCGTCCCCCGACCAGCCCCACCGCCCGACGCCATCCCCGACACAAGCTACAGGGAGCCACCGCGAGGGGGCCTGACCCGTTCGCTATCTCAGCGCTGCCTGGACGCCCGCAACGCCTGCTGCTCCACCAGCGTCAACGCCACGTTGTCCCGCAGATACGCCGGCTCCACCCGTTCGGGGGCGATGGCTTCGCCCCGCGCAAGCATCGGCACGGCAAGTGCCAGCACATCCGACGCCCGCGGCAGGGCAGCCGCATCCACTCCGTCCAGCCTTGCGCCAAGCCGCACGACCAGGCTGCCCTCCGCTGCCGAGAAACCCGTCCCAACGCCGAAACAGCGCGCCCCTTCAGGCACGTCCACCGCATCAGGCGCGCATACGCGCTCGGCATCCTGCCGCTGCGGCAGCCCGTCGACGCGTTGATAGCGGGCCGTGTACACCTCGCCCATGCGGGCATCGATGGCGGCCAGGATGTGGTGTGCGTCCTGCGGTGCGCGCAGCGCCAACGCCTGGAGCGTGGACACCGGAAGCAGCGGGCGATCCAGCGCCAGCGCCACGCCCTGCGCCAGCGCGATCGCAAGGCGCACGCCGGTGAAAGCGCCAGGCCCCCGGCCCAACGCGATCGCGTCCAACTGCGACCGTACGATGCCGGCTTCGGCCATCAGCGCCTCGGCCCACGGCAGCGCCAGCTCCGCATGACGACGCGGCGCAACCTCGAAGCGCTCGATGACACGGCCCTCCACTTGCAGGGCAACGGAGCAGGCTTCAGTGGAAAGTTCAAATGCGAGCAGTTTCATCGTCGACAGGTCAGAACAGGGAGAGCGGCGTGCCCGGCGGCGGCGCAGGGTCCGGATCGGCGGCAGGCGGTTGCGCTGCCGCCCATTGTGGCGCAAAGAAGGCCTGCACATCGGCGAGCACCCGGGTGCGGCGGAACGGCGGCAACGAGTCGAGGAACACCCGGCCATAACCGCGATTGAGCAGGCGCGGATCACACAGCACCAGCACGCCGCGATCGCTTTCGCTGCGGATCAACCGCCCGACGCCCTGCTTGAGCGCGATCACCGCCTGCGGCAGCTGCTCGTCGCGGAACGGGTTCCCGCCCTGCAGCCGGATGGCATCCAGGCGCGCTTCGAATACGGGATCATCCGGGGCGGCGAACGGCAGCTTGTCGATCACCACCACGCTCAGCGCATCACCCACCACGTCAACGCCCTCGCGGAAGCTCGCCGATCCCAGCAGCACGCCATTGCCGGACTCGCGGAAGCGCTGCAGGAGCGTGGCGCGGGGCGCTTCGCCCTGCACGAACAGCGGCCAGGGCGCCCCGCGCAGGGCTTCGGCCGCCTCGCGCAGCGCACGGTGCGAAGCGAACAGCAGGAAGGCACGCCCCTGTGAGGCCTGCAGCACCGGCCGCAGCGTGGCGATCAGCGCGGTACCGAACCCACGCGCTGCAGGATCCGGCAGCCCTTCGGGGAGGTAACACAGGGCCTGGGTCGGCCAGTCGAACGGGCTGGGCTGGACCAGCGTACGCGGGTCATCCAGGCCCAGCCGCTGGATGATGTGGTCAAAGCCCCCGCCCACGGTCAGCGTCGCGGAAGTGAAGATCCACGCCGCCAGGGTCTTCTGCCGGTGTTCGCGCAACGGTCCGGACACGTCCATGGGAGTGCGCTGGCAACGGAACCCGCGCGGGGTCAGCTCGTACCACAGCACATCGCCCGGCGCGTCGGCCGCTTCACCGGGATCCGCATCGAAATCCAGCATTGGCGCATCGTCGCCGAGCCAGCGCGTCAGCCGCGATACCGCCTCGCGCGCTCGCGCATGGCAGGCATCCAGTCCGGACGACGCCTCCCGCAGGCTTTCCAGACCCTGCAGCAGCCCGTGCAGCGCACTCATCACCGCATCGAAGCCGTCGCGGACCTGCGGCACCGCAAGCGCCCGCCACTGCGTGCCGCGCGGCGGCAACGGCTCCATGGCGGCGCGCACGTCGACCAGCGCATGCTCCAGTGCGGCCACCGGCGCCTGCAGCGCCGCCTGCGCACCCGCCACGCTGCGCGCCTCGAGCAGGCAGTCACGCGCCAGTTCCTGCCAGGGACGCATGCCGAATCCTTCCCCGAAGAATTGTGCAGCCAGCTCAGGCAACTGGTGTGCTTCGTCGATCACGAACGCTTCCGCGCCCGGCAGCAGCTCGCCGAAACCGTCCCGTTTGAGTGCAAGGTCGGCCAGCAGAAGGTGGTGATTGACCACCACCACGTCGGCGGCCTGCGCGCGCTGGCGCGCCTGCACCACGAAGCAGTCTTCATAGTAGGCGCAGTCAGGCCCCAGGCAATTGTCCACCGTGGACGTCACCATGGGCAGCAGCGGTGAATCATCGGCCAACGCATCCAGTTCGGCCATGTCACCGTGCCGGGTACGGCCGGACCACGCCAGGATGCGCTGGAACTCGGCAGCCTGCTGGGGCGTGGAAAAACGCGGCTCTCCACGTGCCTGTTGCAGCCGGTAGCGGCACAGGTAGTTGGCACGTCCTTTCAGCAACGCACTGCGATGTCCCACACCCAGCGCCTGGCGCACGCGCGGCAGGTCGCGATGATAGAGCTGGTCCTGCAGCGCGCGGGTGCCGGTGGAAATGATGGTCTTCATGCCGGACAGCAGTACCGGCACCAGGTAGGCATAGGTCTTGCCGGTGCCGGTGCCCGCCTCGGCCAGCAGCAGATCGCGCTGCTGCAGGGTCTCGGCGATCGCCTGGGTCAGGCACACCTGTGCCGGGCGAGGCACGAACGCATCCACGTGGGAGGCGAGCGCCCCGCCCTCGCTGAGCGCCTCGCGGCTGGCATGGACAAGATCAGGCTTCATCAACCCCGACAGGATACCGGGTGGGCAGCACTTTCGCCGGGTGACGCCCTCAATAGCGCATGATCGGCGGCACCGTGCAGCTGGCGATCTGCGCCTGCGCCGAGACCGCATTTTCTTTTTCGCCGCGCGCCATCCGCGCCTGCTCGATCGTGGCCCAATGGCGCCTGCACAGCGGACCGGTCTTCGACCCCAACTGAAGCGCCTGCTGGGCGAACTGCTCTGCCGACGCCCATTGCCCCAGGAGCAGTGCCACTTCTGCGCGCTCCTGCAGCACAGCAGGGTCTTCGGACACCAGCGCCAATGCCTGGTCGAGCGTGGACGCGGCCGCAGCCAGGTCGCCGGCCTGGCGCTGGCCCAGCGCCGAATGACGCAGGTCGTCGACCTGTGGATCACGCAGGGGTGCCACCGACAGTTCCTTGTCGTCCGGCCCGGCGGCCTTGTCGACCGCGCTCATGCGCTGCGCGGCCGTGGTCGTGTCCACCGGCGCGACGGCAGGTGGAGGGGCCGATACGCAGGCCGCCAGTGCAGCACACAGCGCCAGCGGAACCAGGAAGGTATGCGAACGACGCACGGACATGGCAATCACCTCGGGGACGTCGACGGCGCTGGCTGCGCCGCCGGTTCTGCGGAAGTTTCCGGCTTGGGATCCAGGCCGAACCAACTGCGCCAGCCTCCGCCCTGCTCATTGCCCTCTTCCGGCAGTGAGGCGGGCGGTGTGCACGGCGCGTAGGCCGGCGCGTAGCCGACAACGAAGGGGAACCGACGTGCGCCGGGACAGGCCTGGTCGGTGGAGCCGGTACCACTGGCCTCGACGTACTGGTAATCCAGTCCCTTGTCACTGACCCGCAGCGGCGCGGTCGGCAGCCGCGAGAAAATACCCGACCACACCCGCATCGCACCGGTGGCGCCGAACAGACCGGTCTGTTCGTTCTGGTCGTTGCCCATCCACACCACCGCCAGGTGGTCGCCGGTGTAGCCCGCATACCAGCTGTCGCGGCCGTCGTTGGAGGTGCCGGTCTTGCCCGCCGGGCTCAGCCGCCCCAACCCATCTGCATTGAGACGCTGGGCCGTGCCGCTGGATACCACCTGCTGGAGCGCGATGCTGATCAGATTGGCCGCGATCGAATCGCCTTCCTGCGCCGGAGCGGGCGTCTTGTCATAGCGCTTCAGCAGCCGGCCCTGCGGATCCAGCACGCCGCGCACCGCATGCAGGGGCTGGATTTCCCCGCCCGATGCAAGGAACTGGTACAGCTGCGCCATTGCATACGGACTCTGGTCGGTGGAACCGAGGATCACTGACGGATTGGAGTCGGCCTTGATACCCGCCAGCACGTGGATCAGCTGGGTCACCCGCTCCGGACCAACCTGCATGCCCACGCGCACCGTGGCCTGGTTGTACGAGCTCGCCAGCGCGTCGATCAGGCGCACCGTGCCATGGCTGCGGTTGTCGGCGTTGCCAGGCGACCAGTTCCGGTTACGCCCCAGCTTCACTGTCACCGGCGAGTCATCCACCCAGCTGGCCAGCGAATAGCGATCCGGCTGCGCCAGCGCCAGCAGGTAGACGAAGGGCTTGAGCAGCGAGCCCACCGGCCGCTGTGCTTCGATGGCACGGTTGAACCCCGGCGCAGCGACATCGCGGCTGCCAACCACGGCGAGCACGTCACCGTTGTGCACGTCCGTCAGCACCAGGCCCGCCTGCAGTTCCGGCCGACGCTTGTTCTCCAGTGATTTGACCGTTTTGGTCACGGCACCTTCGGCATACGCCTGGGCCGAGGGCGCCATGCCGCTCATCACGCTCATGCCCGCTCCCTGCAGCACCGATTCCGGGTAGTCATGCCCAAGCTGGCGACGGACCAGATCGATGTAGGCCGGGAAACGATTAGCGGCCACGATGCCCGGGGTCTTCGGCACACCCAGCGGCGCCTTCACCGCGCGCTGGTACTCCGCATCGTCGATCAAGGCGGCTTCATGCAGCTTGGCCAGCACGAAATTGCGACGATCCAGCGCGCGTTCGGGATTGCGCCGCGGGTCGTAGAAGGACGGCCCCTTGACCAGTCCGATCAGCAGGGCCACATGCTCGCTCTCAAGCGAGGACAGATCGCGGCCGAACCAGAACTCCGACCCCGAGGACATGCCGTGGATCGCCTGGCTGCCGCGCTGGCCGAGATAGACCTGGTTGAGGTACGCCTCGAAAATGGTGCGCTTGTCGTAGCGCGCCTCCATGATCAGGGCGAACAGCACTTCGTTGAACTTGCGGGTGAGCGTCTGTTCCTTGCCGATGCCCAGCAGGCCGCTACGGGCCAACTGCTGGGTCAGCGTAGACGCGCCCTGCCGCGTCTCGCCACCGGAGCGCACCGTCACCCAGACCGCGCGCGCGATACCGGACAGATCGATGCCGTGGTGGCGGTTGAAATCCTTGTCCTCGACCGCCTGCAGGCCGGTGACCAGCAGCTCCGGCGCCTCCTCCATGCGGATCAACCGGCGCTCTTCCTGCTTCTGGCCGTAAAGGGTCGCGATGCGGGCCGGATCCAGTCGGGCCGCCTTCAATGCCTTGCGTGCGGTGGCATCGCGCAGCGACGCGATGCTGCCACCGGACAGGGTCAGCTCTACCCGGCGCGGCGCAACCCGGCCGTCGACATCGTTGAAGCCCCGGCTGGAGATGATGAACCGGCTGCCTTTGACCGCATAGGTCGCCGGTGCCTCGCCGATCCCGTCATCCCGGTAGGCGGACGCGGCCAGCTCGGTCTTCAGGGTGGACGCATCCATCGCCTTGCCGGGCACAAGCGCCAGCGGGCGTGCATACACACGGGTAGGAATCTGCCAGCGCAGTTCGCCGAAGCGCTGTGTCACCTGATGGTTGAGGTACACCGTATACGGGATCAGGAAGCCCAGGCCGAGCGCGATGGCGGCCATGCTCCAGGTGATCAGGCGGCGCCGCCAGGGCGATGGGCCGCTCTCGTTGTCGTCGTCGAGATCGTCGATGTCGTCGGAATCGTAGCGTCGGGGCACAGGCTGGGCGCGGTATTTGAATGCGACGAGTCTACCCCAGCGCCCGCGAAGCCCGCCTGTCCCCGCCCGGGCGGTTGGCGTCAGTTCAAGCTCGGCATCCGGCCGCGCACGGAGGGGTACCCCTCATCACGTGCCTCACCCGCCACGCTCACCGGGGCAGGCCACCGCTGCGACCGCGCACGGCATCGCGCAGCCCCTTGCACATGAAGGCCAGGCGCTGCCTACGCTCAGGCAGGAACAAGGCGTTGCCGACGAATTTCAGCACCAGCCGTGGCAGGTCCTGTGCGATCCACACCGTTGGCGTGTAGGGCCGCCGGTACAGCAGGACGCGGTTGCGCATGATGAAATACAGGCGGAACGGCTTGTGCACGATCACCCCGTCCTGTTTGACCCGTGAAGCCAGCAGGGCCTCGCCGATGCTGTGCGCCATCTGCGCATCGCAGATGCCATGCAGCGACCAGCCTGCGCGCTTGGCACGGAAGCACCAGTCCATGTCGATGTTGTCGATGAACAGGCCCTCGTCCATCGGCCCGATCTGTCGCAGCGCTGCGCTCGGTACCAGCGAGCCGGAGGTGATCAGGAAATCGCAGGAAACACGCTGCCCGGGACCGCCGCGCAGCTTGTGGTTGAGCGGGAATCCGAAACGCACGAACGGAGCCAGCGACCCGCTGCGGGCATCGCGGAACTGCGGGCCCACGGCTGCGACCTGCCCGCTGCGCTGCAGATCGACCAGTGCGGCGCCCAGCGTGGACACCATGCCCTCGGCCAGCACGCTGTCCTGGTCCATCAGCAGCACGTGCTTGAATCCCGCTGCCAGCGCATGGTCGCAGGCACGATTGAGGGCCGCCGCCAGACCGACGTTGCCTGGCGACGCCAGCACGCGGGTGCGCTCGCTGCCGGCCAGCTGGCCGGGCACGTCCACGCGCTGGCTGCCATTGTCGAACACGATGACCTGCCCGGTCTGGGACACCACGCTCTGCACGACCCGTCGGAGCAGCCCGGGGTCGGGTTCAAAGGTGACGATCACTGCACATACGCTGCTCGGATCGAAGCAGGCCTGCTCCGGCGGGCGGGATGGCGCGGCGTTCACTTGTTCGGCGGGAGAACCAGCAGTCGACATGGGGAACCGGGGCAAGGCACAGCGGCAGGACTATAGCGGACCGGCTCCACGGCTGACAGCCGCAGCGCTCAGGGCAGCTCGCCGCCGGCCTGTGCCACCCGCATTTCGAAAGCGGGCAGGTCCGGCAGCGCCGGCTGCAGCCGACGGGCCTGCAGCGCCGCCCGCTGGGCGAATCCGATATCGCCACCGCCCAACCGTTCGCTGCCCACCGCCACCCAGCGCAATGCAAGCCGGTTACGGGCCGTGCCGACGCCCGCGTCAGCCGGCGCCAAGGCCTGCCATGCCTGCAGGCAGGCGCCGGCGGCCTCGACCCGGTTCTGCCGGAGTGCGTCCTCGAAGCACGTCCGGCTGGCCGGCAGCAGCCGCCGCGCGGCGGAAAGCACGCGGCGATCCTGCGGCGCGATCGCCTGCGCCTCGCGCAGCGCGTCATAGGCGCTGGCGCCAGGCGGTGCGATCAGATGGCCACGGGCCTCAGCCTCGGCGAGTTGCTCCAGCAGCCGTGCCAGTTGTCGACGCTCGCTGGCCGAGCCGGCCTGCGTACGGCCCGCGACCTGCCGCGCAGACCGCTCGCGCTCCACCCGCGCGCGCGCGGAAGCCACCTCGCGCGGCGGTGCCAGCAGGACCTCGGCCACCTCGACGCGGCTGAGGGCCCGCTCGAAACGATAGTCGGCCGACAGCCGCTGGCTCTCCTGCAGGAAGGCCTGGGCAAGGCGCTCGCGCAGCGCCAGCACGGCGGGCTCCTCTCCGGCCGCGTCCAGCGCCGGCTGCAGTTCGTCCCGTGCGGCGTCCAGCCGCCCGCGACGCAGCGTGCGCGACGCAACTTCGACCCGACGTTCGATCGCGCGCGACAGCACTTCCTGGGTCACCGGGAGATCCACATGCCCGGCGTCGTAGGCGCGCGCCGATGCAAGCAGCTGTGCCGCCTGGGCCAGTTTTCCCGCATCGCTGGCCAGGCGCGCTCGCAGCAACAGGTCAGTCAGCGCATCCTCACGCACCTCCAGCGCCTGCACATCCAGCGGGCGCAGGTCCAGCACCCGCTGCACAAGCGGAAGGGCGCTGCCTGCAGCGCCGTCCAGATCGCCTGCGTCCAGTGCCCTGCGCGCCTGCCGGACCACTGCATCCAACCCGGCGCCCTGGGCCCGGCGCTCGCGCAGTCCGCGCGCCAATGCCTCGCTGTCGGCCTGCGGCACCTGCAACTGGCGCGCCAGCACGAGCGCCTGTTCGGCGCCATCCAGATCACCACGCTCCAGCGCCGCACTGCCGACACGCAGCGCGGCCATCCCGGTTCGCATCAGCCCCTGGCGGGCGGGCAAGCGGTCGCCGTCCAGGGCCAGCGCGGCCTGGTACTGCTCGCGGGCACCACTGCCGTCCGGCGCACTCAGGCGGCCAGCGGCAAGCGCCCGGTCCCCCTGCGCAAGCAACTGCTGGATCCGCGGTTCATCCCAGAACCAGTTCGCAAGAGGTCGCCGCATCAACACGAGGGCGACGAACAGCACCGCAGCCGCCAGCAGCGCCCAGCGCCAGATGCGTCGGGTGTGACGTGCCTGCACCCACCACCAGCGGCCCTCGCGCCGCACGCGTGCCAGCGCGTCATGCCCCTGTTCGTCCGCGTGGCGGCCATTGCGTTCCATCGGGGAAGCGTAGCCCGGATGGCGTGAATTTCAGCCCAGCCTGCGCACCTGGCTGACGCCGGGCAAGGCATCCATCTTTCCCAGCAGGCTCGACAACTGGTCGAAACCACTCACCTTGAGGCGCAGGCGCAGATGTGCCTGGCCGCTGTTCCTGACGTTGTCGCTGTGGATGTCGAGCACGTAGGCGTCTTCCTGGGCGATCAGGTTGGTGATGTCCTTGAGCAGCCATCGCCGGTCGACGGCATCCACCGCGACGTCCACTTCATAGCCACTGCCGGCCTGTCCCCACTCCACCGGCAGGATGCGCTGCGGACTGGCCGCCGACAGCCGTGCCAGCGAAGGACAGTCGGCGCGGTGCACGGTGACGCCACGCGTGCGCGTGAGATAGCCCACGATCGGTTCGCCGGCGACCGGTTGGCAGCAGCGGGCCAGCTGCACCAGCAGGTTGCCCACGCCCTGCACCGTGAATGTGCTCTTGCCAAGCCCTTCGCGGCGCGCGGTCGGTCGCGGCAGCGCAGGCGGCGCAGCCGGTTGGCTGGCTGCACGCTCGGCCTCCAGCAGTGCGCGGCTGACCTGGTTTGGCCCGGTGTCACCCAGTGCGACCTGGATGTACAGATCGTCCGGGCTCTCGGCGTGGAATTTCTTCACCACCATCGACAGATCCGCCTGGGCCAGCCCCAGGCGTTTCAGCTCACGGTCCAGCAGCTCGCGCCCGGCGTGGACGTTGCGGGCGCGATCAAGCTTGTGGAACCAGTTGCGTACTTTCTCGCGCGAACGATTGCTGGCCAGGTACCCATTGGCGGGCAGCAGCCAGTCCCGGCGCGGATCCGCCTCACGGGCGGTGAGGATCTCTACCCGGTCCCCACTGCGAAGGCGGTAGGTCAGCGGCACGATGCGACCGTTGACCTTCGCTCCGCGGCAGCGATGCCCGACCATGGTGTGCACGTGGTAGGCGAAATCCAGCGGCGTAGCGCCCTGCGCCAGGTCCATCACCTCGCCCTTGGGACTCAATGCGTACACCCGGTCCTCGGTCAGCTCGGCGTCCAGTGCGCCCGCCAGCCCGGTCCCGGGTGATTCCTGTGCCTGTTCCAGCAACTGCCTCATCCAGGTGATCTTGCGGTCGAACGCTTTCTCGCCGCCCTTGCCGCCTTCCTTGTACTTCCAGTGCGCGGCCACGCCCAGTTCGGCCTGCGCATGCATGTCGTGCGTGCGGATCTGCACTTCGATCGTGCGGCCCTCCGGACCGACCACCGCGGTGTGCAGCGAGCGGTAATCGTTCGCCTTCGGCCGCGCGATGTAGTCGTCGAACTCACTTGGAACCGGTGCCCACAGCGCATGCACCACGCCCAGCGCGGCGTAGCAGGCGCCGACGTCGTCCACCATCACCCGCACCGCGCGGATGTCGTAAAGCTGGTCGAACGACAGCCGCTTCTTCTGCATCTTCCGCCAGATGCTGTAGATGTGCTTCGGCCGGCCACTGACTTCGGCCGTGATGCCATTGGCGGTCAGGTCACGCGACAGCAGTTTCTTGACGTTCTCCACGTAGCGCTCGCGGGCCACGCGGGTTTCATCCACCTCGCGGGCAATGCGGCGATAGGTGTCCGGCTCCAGGTAACGGAAGGCCAGGTCCTCCAGCTCCCATTTCAGCTGCCAGATACCCAGCCTGTTGGCGAGCGGCGCGTGGATGTCGCGGGTCAACTGGGCCAGCGCGCGGCGCTGCTCGTCGTCGTCCAGCCTGTCGGCGGCACGCATCCGGGCCAGCTGCCGCGCCAGCAGCAGCGGCACCACGCGCAGGTCCTGGATGATCGCCAGCAACAGACGGCGCAGGCCCTCGCTGTTGCGACCGGCATCGCGTCCTGCATGCAGCGCCCAGACCTGGTCGGCCGCATCCAGGCCATCCAGCAGCCCGTTGACTGCGGCAGGATGGGCCAACGGCAGGCCGGCCATGCCCTCGCGCAACGCGGGCAGGTCGAACAGCAAGGCGGCGACCAGCGAGCTTTCATCGGCCGACAACAACGCAAGTGCGTCGAACGTATCGGCCAGCACCGCCCACCCGGCGCTCGGCGCCGCGTCGGCAGCAGCGGGCTGCCAGCGTTGCAGCAGGGCCTGCCGTAGCGGCTCGGGCAGCGCCGTGGAGGCGGGTCGGTTCAGCAGGCCATCCAGGCCAGGGACAGAAGCGCGGTTCACTACGATCACGGATCAGACAGGTACGACCTACACTAGCGCCCCACCCGTTCACGGACAATCGTTTCCCTGGGCGGACCAGGTCGATGTCCGGGCCATCACGGCCTGGCCTACACTGCGCTCAATCAAAGGAGAACCGCCATGTCCCTGCCCTCACCCCGTTTGCTGGCCTGCACGTTCGCGCTTCTCGCCCTGTCCTTTACCGCATCGGCGCAGCGTGTCGTGGGCGGCGACCTGCAGCGCGAAATGACATCGGCAGAGTTCAAGGCCGCCGGGCTGGACAAGCTGCAGCCCGCGGAACTGGCCAACCTCAACCGCTGGCTGCAGGGAAAAGTGGAAGCGGTCGCCAACCAGGCGGTCGAAGCAGCGCGGGAAGAAGGACGCCAGGAGGTGATCGTCAAGAACCGCGGCTTCCTCGACTTCGGCAGCAGTGAGCCGATCACCAGCACGCTGCAGGGTCCGTTCACCGGCTTCGGCAAGGGCAAGGTGTTCGTCCTGGCCAATGGCCAGCACTGGGAGCAGACCGATGGCACCAGCGGCAGCCGGCGCCAGCAGGACCCGAAGGTCACCATCACCCCGGGCGTCATGGGCGTCTGGTACATGAAGGTCGATGGCCTGAACAGCCAGGCAAAGGTGAAGCGGGTGAAGTAAGCCGGCGTCGCCCCGGTCGTCCCGGCCGCAGCCGGTCCGTGGTCGTCGCCCACCGCCTCCGCGCGCATCGCACGCGGAGGCGGCAGACACTCGCTTACAGCCCGGTGAACTCGCTGATGAACTCGCTGATCTCCGGCGCTGACAGCTTCGAGTAGACCCCGGGATAGCCGATCTTGGCGCAGCCCTGGCCCCAACTGACCACGCCGACCTGCACGAAGCGGTTGCTACCGCGGATCGCGGCGAACAGCGGCCCGCCGGAGTCGCCCTGGCAACTGTCACGGCCGCCCTGTCCCGCGCAGACCATCGAACCTGGCATGAAACGCAGGGCACGTTCGGGATTGTCCACGGGATAGGCGAAGGCGCATTCCCAGTTCGAAACGACCGGCACCTGGACCGCGCGGAGCACCATCGGGAAGTCCCCGCCATCGGTCATCGTATTGCCCCACCCTGCCGCGGTGAGCAGCGTGCCGGGTCGTTCCATGACATCACTGCCCGGCGAAGGCAGCATGACCGGCTGCACATCGGTGATCGGCTCGGCGAGCTGGATGACCGCCACGTCGAAATCACCCGGCGAGCGTTCGCCATAGCGCGGATGGACATACACCGCGTACTGACCGTTCCAATCGTCATAGGCGATGGCCCGGACCACGCCCAGTCGTTGCTGCCGCTGATCCGCCCGATTGACGACAAGCCTCACTTTCCCGGCGGCCTTCGCCCCTTCCTTGCCGACGTACCCGGTCACACAATGCGCAGCTGTCAGAATCATCGAAGGCGAGACCAGGCTGGCGCCGCACGCGTGTGCGTCGGTCCCGTTGGCCTGCCGGACTACCAGTTCGGCGACAAAAGGATAGGCACCCTGTGCCACAGGGCTTCCGCCGATGATGCGCGGTTGCTCCAGCGGCTCCCGACCTGCGGCTGCATCGCTGTCGGGACGCTCCGCCGACCACGCAGGCAGGGCCATGAACAGCGCTGGCAGCAGCGCACGGGCAAGGAAGCTGCGTCGGACGTTCACTGAATTATTTGTCACGAGACCACCTCTTGATGCGTCGGCCCACATGCCGACGCGCCAAGCATCGCGACTGCACCTGATCAACCCGCAGTGATCGTCATCACAACCAACGCATCACGGCCCGGGACCGTCTGCGTACGGCCAGCCCGGCATCGCACCGTGATGCTCCCCTGCAGGACGTCGCAGCGCGCCGGGATGCCGATCACCCGCTGCGCTGAAGTTCCGACACCCGCTGCGCCACCTTCTTCGCCGATATCCCACCGCGCCCGATCAGCTCCTGGGCGAACAGGGAAACGCGCAGCTCTTCGATGTCCCAGCGCAGCGCCTGCCATTGCGGACGCTGCTGCATGCCCTGCTCGCCAGCTTTCTGCAACGCGTCCAGGAACGGGTGCAGTTCCAGCATCCGCGCCTGGTCGCGTGGTGGATCACGCTTGGCCCGCTCGGTGCGCAGCAGCATCGCTTTCAGGTAGCGCGGATACTGCGCCAGCGCTTCGGCCGGGGTGTCGCGCAGGAAACCGGGGTGCACCAGCGACGCCAGCTGCCGCTCCATGTCGTCCAGGTTGCCGCGGGCCCAGCCCATCAACGGGGCTTCCAGCGCCGGCTTGATCTCCGCCACCAGTGCCAGGATCGCCTCGGCCAGCTTCAGCCGCTCCATGGCCTCGCCGAACAGCGCCCTGGCCGCACTGTCGCGGCGCTCGGCGAAGGCCTGCGGATCGCGGATGTCGCCCAGTCCATCGGCCAGCACCGCGTTCAGCGCCGCGTCGACGATGTCGCCACGCAGTCGTTCCTGCGATTCGATCGCCGCGTACAGCAGGCCGGTCTTGGGTGAAACCGGCAACTGCTTGCGGGCCTGCTTCGCCTTGTCAGCCACGGCGATCTCGAGCAGCCGGCGTACACCGCGCGGGTGTGTTTCGACCGCCTGCTGACGGTCAGCGAAGATGCGCAGCGCTGCACTGTCGCCATCATCCACCAGTGCGGGATATGCGGGCACCCCGGCTTCGCCGGGTACCTGCAGCGGGATCGCCGCAGCGGGGAAATCGCGAAGGCCCTCCACCGCCATCTCGCGCCCCGCACGCGCTGCGAACGCGGCGCCGGCGCTGTCGCCGAAACGCGCGCGCAGACCGTCCAGGTCGCGCGAGCTGGCAATCACCTTGCCCTGTTCGTCGCGCAGCCGCAGGTTCATGTGCAGATGGGTGTCGACCGCATCCAGGTCGAAGTCGACCGCCGACACCGGTGCGCCGGTCGCACGTGAAAGGAAGCGCGCCAGTTCACCGCGGATGTCATCGGCGCTGGGCTGCGGGAAGGCTTCGGCGAAGGCCCGCGCGAAGTCAGGCGCCGGCACGTAGTTGCGCCGCATCGCCTTGGGCAGGCTGCGGATCAGCGCCGTGGCCTTGTCCGCCACGAAGCCCGGCGCCAACCAGCCGAGCTGGACCGGGTCCAGCGCATTGAGCAGGTGCAGCGGCACGTCCAGGGTCACCCCGTCGTCCTCGGCACCCGGCTCGAAGCGGTAATGCAGCGGCAGGCGGGCATCGCCCAGCGAAAGGTATTTCGGGAATCGATCTTCTTCGCTGCCCTCGCCGGGCAGCAGGTCGACCAGCGACCAGCCCAGCGCGCGGCGCTGCGCCGGGGCCAGTCCCTTCCACCAGGCATCCAGCGCCGACGCCGAGTGGATCTCCGACGGCACCCGGTCAAGGTACCAGCGCGCCTGCCACGCTTCGTCGGCCACGATGCCGGCACGGCGCAGTTTGGCCTCCTCCTCGCGCGCCTGCTCCAGCACCTTCTGGTTGTCGGCCACGAAACCGGCACGCGTGTTGATCTCCCCGGTCACCAAGGCCTGGCGGACGAAGATGTCATGCGCCTCGGCCGGCTCGATCCGCCCGTAGTGCACCGGCTTCTTCGGCGCCAGTACCAGCCCGAACAGGCTGATCTGCTCCGATGCCAGCACCTGCCCCTGTGCACGTGACCAGTGCGGGTCGAAATGCCGGCGCAGCAGCAGGTGCGGCAGCTCGGCGATCACCCAGTCCGGTTCGATGGCGGCGTTGGTCATCCCCCAGATCTTCTGCGTATCCAGCAGCGTAGCCGCGAGCAGCCACGGGGGCGGACGCTTGGCCAGCGCAGAGCCCGGGAAAGGCTGGAAGCGGCGCTGGCGCGGTGCCTGGAAGTCGCCCTTCTCCGTGCGGTGGCCGATCTGCGTCGGCAGTCCAGCGATCAGCGCACGATGCAGGGTCTGGTAGGCATTGGCACGTACGCGCTCACTGAACCCACCACCGTCTGGCGCCTGCTCTTTCTGCGCGCGCACAGCGACCGGCGCGGGCGCCTGCTCGGGCGGCCTGCCTTCACGGGCCAGGCGTGCCGCGCGGTGCAGCTGGCCGCGTGTGGCCTTGATCGCACTGGCGTCATCGCCGCCCGTGGGCGGTGCCTTGCTGCCGGCCAACAACGGCGCCAATGAGGCGTCCGCCGCTTCTTCCGCCCAGCCGAGTTCTTCGCATAGCAGCCGCAGCTGACGGTGCAGCTCCCGCCACTCCCGCATACGCAGGAAGCCCAGGAAATTGCGCCCGCACCAGTCGCGCAGCTTGGACTGGGTGAGATCCTCATGCGCCTGTCGATAGGCATCCCACAAGCGCAGCACGCCAACGAACTCGGATCGGCCATCGGCGAACTGAGCGTGCGCGGTATCGGCCGCGCCGCGCGCCTCCGGCGGCCGCTCGCGCGGATCCTGGATGCCCAGGAACGAAGCGATCACCAGCATCGGCTTCAGGCAGCCACTGGCCTGCGCCGCCACCAGCATGCGCGCCAGCTTGACGTCCACGGGCAGGCGCGCCATCTGCCTGCCCACGGTGGTCAACCGGCGCTCACTGTCGACCGCGCCCAGCTCGGCCAGCTGTTGCCAACCGTCGGCGACCGCACGCTCGTCCGGCGCTTCCAGGAATGGGAAATCCTCGATCCGGCCCAGGCCCAGCTGCAGCATCCGCAGGATCACACCGGACAGGCTGGAACGGCGGATTTCCGGATCGGTGAATTCCGCGCGCGCCTGGAAGTCCGGCTCGGCGTAGAGCCGGTAGCAGATGCCCTCGGCGACGCGGCCGCAACGGCCCTTGCGCTGGTTGGCACTGGCCTGCGAAATCGGCTCGATGTGCAGCCGGTCCAGCTTCTGTCGCGGGCTGTACCGCTTGATGCGGGCAAACCCCGGGTCGACGACATAGCGGATCCGCGGCACGGTCAGCGACGTCTCGGCCACATTGGTGGCCAGCACGATGCGGCGCCCCGGCCCCGGGTTGAACACCCGGTCCTGGTCCTGGTTGGAGAGGCGCGCATACAGCGGCAGGACCTCGGTCTGGCGATACTTGCGCCGCTCAAGCGACTGATGCGCATCGCGGATTTCGCGTTCGCCCGGCAGGAAGATCAGCACGTCGCCGCGTGAGTCCAGGCGGGTGATCTCATCGACGGCAGCCACGATGGCGTCGTTGACCGTGCGTTCGCCCTGCGCCTCACCCTCGCCCTCCAGCGCGCGATAGCGCACTTCCACCGGATAGGTGCGCCCTTCCACGCTGATCACCGGCGCATCATCGAAATGCTCGGCGAACCGCCCCGTGTCGATGGTCGCCGAGGTGACAATCAACTTCAGGTCCGGGCGCTTCTTCAGCAGCTGTTTCAGGTACCCGAGCAGGAAATCGATGTTGAGACTGCGTTCGTGGGCCTCGTCGACGATGATCGTGTCATAGCGCGACAACCAACGATCGCTGGCGATCTCGGCCAACAGGATGCCATCGGTCATGAACTTGATGCGGCTGTCTTCACTGACTTTGTCATTGAAGCGCACCTGGAAGCCCACCAGCTGGCCCAGCTCGCTGTTCAATTCCTGCGCCACGCGGCTGGCCACCGCACGCGCAGCGATGCGCCTCGGCTGGGTGCAGCCGATCATCCCCGCTTCGCCCCGGCCTGCGGCCAGGCACAGCTTGGGCAGCTGGGTGGTCTTGCCGGAACCGGTCTCGCCCGCGATGACAACCACCTGATGGTCCCGGATCAGCGCGATGATCGACTCGGCTTCACGTGCGATCGGCAGCTGGGGGTCCAAAGTGATCGCCGGCTTCTGGCTGGCGCGGGACTGCCTGCGTTGCACGGAGGCCTGCAAGGCCTGTTCAAACGCCGTGGCGAGCGTCGCATCGCGGGGCTTGGACTGCCAGCGCGACAACAGACTCAACAGGCGACCCCGGTCGCGGGACATCGCGCCGTCGAGGACCGTCCGCTGGGGAGGCTGTCGTGAACTGGATTCAGTATTAATAGATTTCATCAATCACTTTGTTTAGAAACTTGATAGCGACCAGTCGTTAGTTCTGGTCTATCGTGAAGATCATCTCATCCACAAGGAGAAACGTCCCCATGGCCAAGACCAAGCGCACCACCCAGCCCCTGGCGACCGCCGTCGCGTCGGCTCCGGCACCGAAATCCGGCAAGCAGAAGCTGGAAGCCGCCGCGCCGTCGGCGCCCGGTATCGATATCGGGATCAAGGAAGGCGAGCGCAAGAAGATCGCAGACGGTCTTTCACGCTACCAGGCCGATGCATTCACCTTGTACCTGAAGACCCACAACTTCCACTGGAACGTGACCGGGTCGATGTTCAACTCGCTGCACACCATGTTCGAAACCCAGTACACCGAGCAGTGGGCCGCACTGGACGAAGTCGCCGAACGCATCCGCGCGTTGGGTTTCAATGCCCCGGGTTCCTACCGCGAGTTTGCCGCGCTGACCTCCATCCCGGAAGAAGCCGGCCTGACCAACAGTGCCGATTGGCGTGAAATGGTACGCCAGCTGGTGGTCGCCAATGAAGCCGTGTGCCGCACCGCGCGCCAGGTGCTGGACGTCGCCGACGACGCCGACGACGCGCCGACCGAGGACCTGATGACCCAGCGCCTGCAGACCCACGAGAAATACGCCTGGATGCTGCGCTCGCTGCTGCAGTAATCCCTACGGGCTTCGCCCTTTGGGATTTCCATGATTCCGTGAACGGAATCATGGACCCTGCTTCACTCGCCTGCCTATCCCCGCGCCTGCCGGCGCGCCAAGCGCAGTGCGGCTCTGCCGCCCCGCGCTTCCGCGCATCCCCCCTATCCCCGCGCCTGTCGGCGCGCCCCCTTGACAAAGGGGGCTTGCACGCTGTGGGTTGCCTGGCTCTCGCCGAGCATGGCTCGGCGCTACCGAGACGAGCCGATGAACTGTCGGGGGTGGGGCGGCGTGGGTTGGCGGGGGCGTTGAGCGCCATGGATGGCGCGAAACGAGGCACGCAGGATGCGGCGGTTGCCGTCCCCCGCCAACCTGCGCCGCCCCGCCCAGCACGCAGTCGTGCTGCTTTGGACGTCGGCGCGGACTCGCGACCGGCGCGAGGGGGTAAACTAGCGGGATGCCTTCCAGTCCCGCGCACGAGCTGCTCCGCCGCGTCTTTGGTTACGATGATTTCCGCGGCCCGCAACGGGATATCGTCGAACACGTTGCCGCCGGCCATGACGCCCTGGTCCTGATGCCTACCGGCGGCGGCAAGTCGCTCTGCTACCAGGTTCCCGCCCTGCTGCGCGACGGTTGCGGCATCATCATCTCACCGCTCATCGCGCTCATGCAGGACCAGGTCGAAGCCCTGCGCCAGCTCGGCGTGCGGGCCGAATTCCTCAACTCCACGCTGGACGGCGAAACCGCCGCCCGGGTCGAACGCGACCTGCTGGCCGGTGAGCTGGACATGCTCTACGTCGCCCCCGAACGCCTTCTGACCGGACGCTTCCTGTCACTGCTCTCGCGCAGCCGCATCGCCCTGTTCGCCATCGACGAGGCCCACTGCGTGTCGCAGTGGGGCCATGACTTCCGCCCCGAATATCGCCAGCTCACCGTACTGCACGAGCGTTGGCCCGACATTCCGCGCCTGGCACTCACCGCCACCGCCGATCCACCGACCCAACGCGAAATCGCCGAGCGCCTCGACCTGGCCCAGGCACGCCATTTCGTCAGCTCCTTCGATCGGCCCAACATCCGCTACACCGTGGTGCAGAAGGACAATGCGCGCCAGCAGTTGACCGGTTTCCTGCGCAGCCACCGCGACCAGGCCGGCATCGTCTACTGCATGTCGCGGCGCAAGGTCGAGGAGACGGCCGAGTTCCTGTGCACGCAGGGCTTCACCGCCCTGCCCTACCACGCCGGCCTGCCCGCGGAGGTACGCGCGGCCAACCAGCGCCGTTTCCTGCGCGAGGACGGCATCGTCATGTGCGCCACCATCGCCTTCGGCATGGGCATCGACAAACCGGACGTGCGCTTCGTCGCCCATACCGACCTGCCCAAGTCCATGGAAGGCTATTACCAGGAAACCGGGCGCGCCGGCCGCGATGGCGAGCCGGCCGAAGCCTGGCTGTGTTACGGGCTGGGCGACGTGGTGCTGCTCAAGCAGATGATCGAGCAGTCCGAAGCCGGCGAAGAACGCAAGCAGCTGGAGCGCTCCAAGCTGGACCACCTGCTGGGCTATTGCGAATCGATGCAATGCCGTCGCCAGGTGCTGCTGGCCGGCTTTGGCGAGACCTACCCGCAGCCTTGCGGCAACTGCGACAACTGCCTCACCCCGCCGGCCGCCTGGGATGCCACCATTCCCGCACAGAAAGCGCTGAGCTGCGTCTACCGCAGCGGCCAGCGTTATGGCGTGGGCCACCTCATCGACATCCTGCGCGGCAGCGAAAACGACAAGATCCGGCAGAGCGGGCACGAGGCGCTGAGCACCTATGGCATCGGCAAGGACCTGGACAGCCGCACCTGGCGCAGCGTGTTCCGCCAGCTGGTCGCCACCAGCGTGCTCGAAGTGGACACCGCCGGCCATGGCGGCCTGCGCCTGACCGACGCGAGCCGTGAAGTGCTGAAGGGCCAGCGGCAGATCAGCATGCGCCGCGACAGCGCCCCCACCGGCAGCCGCGGTGAACGCAGCAGTCCGCGCGGCGGCAGCGGCCTGGCCGTGCTGCCGGAAGACCTGGCGCTGTTCAATGCCCTGCGCGGGCTGCGCGCTGAACTGGCACGCGAGCAGAACGTCCCGGCCTTCGTGATCTTCCATGACAGCACGCTGCGCAACATCGCCGAACAGCGTCCGACGTCGCTGGACGAACTGGCGCGCGTCGGCGGCATCGGCGGCACCAAGCTGTCGCGCTACGGCCCGCGCCTGATCGATGTCGTGCGTGAGCAGGGCTGACCCTGAAGCTGCGCCAGGCTTGAATCATCTGTTCAGGCTGGGCTGCGCCAGGCCCCCGATACGGCTAAGGTAGCGCCCATGTCCGTCGCGTCCCTCCTGCTGCGTGTGGTGTTGATGATCAGCCTGCTGTTCAACGGGCTGAACGTCGCGCTGGCCGGCGGACACAGTGCGGCAGCCGCCGAAGCATCCGGCACCGGCGCCGCGCCGCCCTGCCACGGCCACGATGCAGTGGCGGTTGAGCCCCCGGGCATCCAGCTGGCGGCACCTGCGGACGACGGCCACTGCAAGCTCAAGGACTGCATCCGCGCCTGTGCGCAGCAGCCCGCCCTCGCCAGCGAGGGCATTGCCCCGCTGCCCGCAGTTCCCGCCACGGCCAGTCGCTGGCCTGCGCACACGCCGGGCCAACCGGCGGCACCGTTGTCGCGCATCCAACGCCCTCCCATCGCCTGATCCGGACCTGCACGCCCATGGCGTGACCTGACGCCGGCAACCGCACGTCCCCGTGCGGCCGGCACCCTCCTGTGTCTGGAGTCTTTCCTCATGCGTTTTCCTGTCCCCCACGGCCCGGGCCATCCTGCCCAGCCGTCCCGCCGCCTGTTCGTGCAGGGCCTGGCTGCCGGCGGCGTGGTCGCCGGTGCCGCTGCTGCGGGCCTCAGCCCGCGCGCCTTCGCCGCAGCCACCCCGCTGCTGGCGACCCCACCGCAGGTGCTCACCGATCTGCGCACCCACCTGTCCATCGGCGAATCAGCGGCAAATTTTACGGGTCGCACGCGGCCGGCGATCACCGTAAACGGCAGCCTGCCGGCGCCCATCCTGCGCTGGCGCGAAGGCCAGACCGTGGACATCCACGTGCGCAACACCCTCGCCCACCACCCCACGTCGATCCACTGGCACGGCATCCTGCTGCCGGCCAACATGGACGGCGTGCCGGGCCTGAGCTTCAATGGTATCGCCCCGGGCGAGGCCTATCACTACCGGTTTACGCTCAGGCAGTCCGGTACCTACTGGTACCACAGCCATTCCATGTTCCAGGAACAGGCCGGACTGTACGGCGCGCTGATCATCGACCCGGCCAGTCCGCCGCCATACGCGTTCGACCGGGAGCACGTCGTGCTGCTCTCGGACTGGACCGACCTGGACCCCGGCGCGCTGTTCCGCCGCATGAAGAAGCTCGCCGAACACGACAATTACTACAAACGCACCCTGCCTGATTTCCTGCGCGACGTACGCCGTGACGGCTGGGACGCCGCCCTGGCCGACCGCGGCATGTGGGGCCGCATGCGCATGACCCCCACCGACATCTCCGACGTCAACGCCCACACCTACACCTACCTGATGAACGGCACGGCGCCGGCCGGCAACTGGACCGGACTGTTCCGCAGTGGCGAAAAGGTGCTGCTGCGCTTCATCAACGGCGCGGCGATGACCTATTTCGACGTTCGCATTCCGGGCCTGAAGATGACCGTGGTGGCGGCCGACGGCCAGTACATCCACCCGGTCAGCATCGATGAATTCCGCATCGCCCCGGCGGAAACCTTCGACGTGCTGATCGAGCCGTCCGGGCAGGACGCGTACACGATCTTCTGCCAGGACATGGGCCGCACCGGCTTTGCTTCCGGCACCCTCGCCGTGCGCCATGGCCTGCAGGCGCCGGTCCCCTCCCGCGACCCCCGCCCGTTGCTGGCCATGGCCGACATGGGCCACGACATGGAACATGGCATGGACCATGGCACGATGTCCGGCCACGGGATGGACCACGCCATGCCGGCGATGGATCACGGCGCGCACGCCGGCCACGGCGCGGCTGCACCGGTGACCGTCACCCATCCAGCCAGTGAGCGTGGCAATCCACTGGTGGACATGCAGAGCAGCGCCACCGACCCGAAACTGGACGATCCGGGCATCGGCCTGCGCGACAACGGCCGCCAGGTGCTGACCTACGGCGCGATGCGCAGCCTGTTCGACGATCCCGACGGTCGCGAGCCCGGCCGTGAGGTCGAACTGCACCTGACCGGCAACATGGAAAAGTTCGCGTGGTCCTTCGACGGCATCCCCTTCGCCGGGGCCGAACCGCTGCGGCTCAACTACGGCGAGCGCATGCGCATCGTGCTGGTCAACGACACCATGATGCAGCACCCCATCC
>JAZBLM010000050.1:0-22057 GCA_037033225.1 Pseudomonadota bacterium | reverse complement strand
CTGCCGCGCCGCTGCGCCTGACGGCCAGCGGCCGTCACTACCGGATCGGGCCCATGCTGCACTGCGCTGTTGTGGCCGGCGAGCCGCGTTCTATACTCGGTCGGCAGGCTCATTCGCTCAGCCGTGGTCCATCGACTATCAGCCAGGGGTACCGAAGAGTGCGGAATCACGATCTTGAGTTCCTGAAACGCTTTTCCATGGTCATCGGCCTGCTGGCGGTGATCACCCTGGGGCTGATCTTCCTGGCCGCCTGGCTGCATACGCGGATCCCCGCCGAAGTGTCACCGATGGCGGTGGCGCGTACCCAGCAGCGTATCGCGCCGGCGGGTGCCGTCTATGCCGGCAGCACCGGTGCCTCGGCACAGGCTGCCGCCCAGGCCGCTGCGCTGGCCAAGGCCGCGTCCCAGGTTGCCTATGGCGGCACCACCGATGGCAAGGTGATCTACGACAACCTGTGCACCGCCTGCCACACCAGCGGGGTCGGGCTTGCACCTACGCTGGACCATTCGCATTGGGACGCGCGCATCGCGCAGGGCAAGGAAACCCTCTACAAGCATGCCATCGAGGGCTATACCGGCCCTGATGGCGGCATCATGCCGCCCAAGGGCGGCAATCCGGCGCTGACCGAAGAGCAGGTCCACGCGACCGTCGACTGGATGATCGGCAACCTCAAATAGCGCCCACGCCGCGTCGGGTTTGCCGTGTCCGGCGGTGTGCACGCCTGCGCATCCGGCTTCATGGATTGTGGTTACAGTGTCGGCCCAGCCCTTCCGTTGCTGTCGTAACCGTCTGGAGCCGTTGCCGATGCGTCGTTGCCTGCTTGCCTTTGCCGTGGCCGTCGCCACAGTCCCCGCCGTTGCCCAGCCACACCCCGCACAGCCCGTGCGGGCGCCTGCGGCGCCGGAGATGCCGGGGTCGCTGGCAGCGCCAGACGGCGCGGTGGTGACCCTGATGCGTGCGCCCAGTGACTGGCGCGCGCTGCAGGGAAAGTACGTGCGGATCGCTGCGCCGCTGACCCTGGTCGGCACCGATGGGCTGGAACGTTCCGGCCAGCTGACCGTGGCTTTCGAAGGACGCCTGTGGCAGCCCACCGAAGTCGCGTTGCCGGGCAGCGCCGGCTACAGCCAGGTCATGGCGGACAATCAGCGGCGCCGGCTGCTGCTGGACGACGGCAGCGCGGAACGTGATCCGCAGCAGGTGCCTTACCTCGCCAGGGATGCGGTCCTGCGCACCGGCATGGCCCTGCGCGGCGTGGAGGGCCGCGTGCAGCTGGACGCGCAGGGACATGCCAGCCTGCAGCCGGGACGCGCGCTGGAGCTGCCGGCGCTGCAGCGGCCCGACGCGCCCAAGGTGGCCGGCCGCCTGCACGTGGCTGCGTTCAACCTGGAGAACTTCTTCAACGGCGATGGCCAGGGGGCCGGCTTCCCGACGCTGCGCGGCGCGAAGACCCTGCAGGCGCACCGGGCGCAGCTGGCGAAGCTGGTCGCCACGATAGGCCCGCTGCAGGCCGACGTGGCGGCGCTGATGGAGCTGGAGAACGATGGCTATGGACCGAAGTCGGCGATCGCCGCGCTGGTCGATGCGCTGAACGCTGCACCGGGCAGCCACGCGGACTGGCGCTTCGTCGATGCCCGCAAGGGTCCCGGCGACAACCCGATCCGGGTGGGCATCATCTACCGCGCCAGCCGGGTACGTCCGCTGGGCGCGCCGGCAACGCTGGAAGGCGGCCCGTTCGCCGAGCACAGCCGCGTGCCGTTGGCCCAGGCCTTCCAGGCCAGCACCGGCGGTGCGCCGTTCATGGTGGTGGCCAATCATTTCAAGTCGAAAGGCTGCCGCGACGCCAGCGCTGCCGACGCCGACCGCGATGACGGCCAGGGCTGCTGGAACGCCACCCGCGTGGCGTCGGCGCAGCGACTGGATGCCTGGATGAAGGCCGACCCGACCGGCACCGGCGCGCGTGATGCCGTGTTGCTGGGCGACTTCAACGCTTACGCGATGGAAGACCCGATCCGCGCGCTGCGCAATGCGGGATGGCAGGACGCCTTCGCGCTGGCCAAGGTGGAGCGGCCCTACAGCTATGTCTACAACGGCTACAGCGGGCGGCTCGACCATGCACTGCTCAACGAGGGCATGGCCAGGCGGCTGGCCGGCGCGGCGGAGTGGCACATCAACGCCGATGAGATGGACGCCAGCGGCTACCAGAAGCGCAATGTCTACGGTCCGTGGCGCAGCTCGGACCACGACCCGCTGCTGCTTGGCTTTGATCGCTGAGCAGCTGCCGACGCACGGGCATCAGCCCGTGCGCCAGTGGCGTTGCAGTGGCTCACTACTCGATCGTGAACGTAGCGCGGCAGCCGTTGTCCACCCATACGTTGCCATCCGTCTGTTCCCAGTCGCGGCCTTCGATACAGGCTGACCTGGAGAGCTGACGTACCAGCCTGGCATCGCCTTGCGCGCTCCCCGTATGGCAGTACTGCCGGCGGCGGTTGACGCTGCTGCAGGTGATCTCCGTTGCCGGCTGTGCACGGCCGCGGGATGGTGCGCCGTGGACATGGGTGACATCCGGACGGGAGGTCTGCGCCGGATGTGTGGACCAAGGTGCGGCAGGGCGCGCAGTGCCCGCTGCCGGCCCGCTGATCTCCACGCTTTCACCCCGTATGACCGTGTCGTCCGGCGTGCCTGCATGCACGACGAGGGTTTCTGCCGGATTCTGCGCGGATGCAGGCGTGCCGGCCAGCGTGACACCGGCCAGCAGCACGCCGCCGAGCATGCCGACGACGCGTTGATGCTGAATGAACTTCATGACTGTTCTCCCTTGCATATGACTGCGAGTCGCAGCGGACCACGTCTCCATCCATCGCAAACCGGCCGTTCTGCTTCGGCCGACCTGCAGCTGGATTACCATGAAGGCATCAGCTCATCCGGCCGTTCACCTGGCTTCCGACGCTCCACCCGATGTCTCCTGGATCTGCGTGGCGACTCGAGTCTAGAGAGGCGCTCGTGGCTGATGGCGGCATCGTTGTGACTTGCCGCGCATCGGCGTAAGACCCGTTCAGAACGCATTTAGGGTCCCGGCCAGGACAGCGCGTTCGGACACCATTGATGTAACGCAGGTCGCCTCTTTCCGCTTCACCCGAAGGCGATCAGCCCGATCGCCACCACGGCCAGCAGCAGGCCGATGCGGTTCCACAGGCTGGTGCGCTCGCCGAAGGCGATGATGCCCACCAGCGCACCCAGCACCACCACGCCGATGTTCATCCCGGCGAAAACCGTGGCCGGGCTGTCGGACAGCTGCTGGTGCGCGCGCACGTAGAACAGGATGTTGCCGAAGTTGAGCAGGCCCAGCAGGGTGCCCGCGGCGAGGTTGCGCCACGCCATGCGGCAGCGGCCGGACAGGTGACGCCACGCCTGCAGGGCCAGCATCAGCACGAAGGCCAGGCTGAAGCACGCCAGCAGCGCGGCCATCGACGGCGTGCCGGACAGCGCCACCTTCTTCAGCAGGACGTCCACCAGCGCGAAGCCGATCCATACCGTCAGCAGCCAGCGCCAGCTGCCGCTGCCCGCGTCCTGGCGCCCGCTGCGAACGGTGATTGCCACGACCGCCAGCAACCCGATGCCCAGCCCGGCCATCCGCGTCGGACCGGCCTGTTCGCCGAAGAAGGCGAAGGCTGCGGCCAGCGACAGCAGCAGGGACAGCCGTTGCGCCACATCGGTGCGGACGATGCCGGCCGCAGCGACGGCACGGCCCAGTACCAGAAACAGCGTGGGCAGGATCACCGCCAGCGCCAGCAGCGCCGCCCAGGGCGCCCGTGCGTGGCCCAGGGTGTCCATCGACGGCCGGAGCAGCAATGCCCCCAGTGCGGCGGCGACCAGGTAGTTCCAGGTCACCATCTGGCTGACATCCAGTCGATGACGGCGCGCCAGCTTCAGCAGCACTGACACAAGCACGCTGCAGATCACCGCGAAAAAGAGGGGAATCATGGGGCCGGGGGGCAGGGGACGGGTGGGAACGCTATCATGTTGCCATGCGCAATCCTCCTTTCCCCCCGCAGTCGGACACCCTCACGCTTGATGGACCGGTCGGTCCGCTGGACGTCGCGGTTGATCTGCCCAAGCCGGAGGTGCCGGCGCAGCCGGTGACCGCCATCGTCTGCCACCCGCTGTCCACCGAGGGCGGCACGATGCACAACAAGGTGGTCACCATGGCCGCCACCACGCTGCGTGACCTGGGCGTGGCGACGGTGCGCTTCAACTTCCGCAGCGTCGGCGAGTCCGCAGGCAGCTTCGACCACGGCAACGGCGAGCAGGACGATCTGAAGGCCGTGGTGGCCTGGGTGCGCGGCCAGCGCCCGGATGACCAGCTGTGGCTGGTGGGCTTCAGCTTCGGTGCCTTCGTGTCGTTGAAAGTCACCGCCGACGTGCAGCCGGACGCCCTGGTCTCCATCGCCCCGCCGGCCGGGCGATGGGATTTCAGCGGCGTGCAGCCGCCGGCCCACTGGCTGGTCATCCAGGGCGAGCAGGACGAGATCGTCGACCCGCAGGCGGTGTATGACTGGCTGGACACCGTGGACGCGCCGCATGAACTGGTACGGATGCCCGACACGAGCCATTTCTTCCACCGCAAGCTGATCGACCTGCGTGGAGCCATCACCCACGGCGTCAAGCGCTGGCTGCCCGTGCAGACGGACCCGGCGGCATGAGCGAGGCGGTGATGACGCCCTCGCAGCGTTACGCCGAGGGCGCCGCGCGCGGTGAATGGCAGGACGACCCCGCCCAGCATGCGGCACTGGCCGAACTGGACCGGATCCACGCCGCGTTGCTGGACGACGCCGACGACGGCTGGCTGGACCGCTTGTCGGCTTTCTTCAAGAAGCCGGAAGCGGTTAAAGGTTTGTACTTCTGGGGAGGCGTCGGGCGCGGCAAGACCTTCCTGGTCGACCTGTTCTACGACGGCCTGCCGATCCAGCAGAAATACCGCACGCATTTCCATCGTTTCATGCGCGGCATCCACGAGCGGCTGCGCGAGCACCAGGGACAGAGTGACCCGCTGGCGAAGATCGCGCAGGAATGGCGCAGCAGGCTGCGCGTGCTGGTGCTGGACGAGTTCTTCGTCACCGACATCGGCGATGCAATGCTGCTGGCGCGGCTGCTGGAGCGGCTGTTCGCCGAAGGGGTGACCCTGGTGACCACGTCCAATACCGCCGTGGAGAACCTTTATCTCAACGGGCTGCAGCGCGACAGCTTCCTGCCGGCCATCGACCTGCTGCAGCGCTACTGCGTGGAGCTGTATGCCGAAGGCACCGAGGATTACCGCATGCGCGCGCTGACCCGCTCGCCGGTCTATCGCGCACCGTTGGCCGGGGACAGCGATGCGTGGCTGGCCACGCGCTGGGCCGACCTCAGCGGTGGCCAGCCGGCCAAGGCGGGCAACATCGAGATCGAAGGCCGCAAGATTCCGGTGCGTGGGCGCGGCAAAAGCATCGCCTGGTTCGACTTCACGGCGCTGTGCGAAGGCCCGCGCGGGCCGTCGGACTACATCGAGATCGCGCAGGAGTTCAACACCGTGCTGCTGGGGGGCATCCCCGCCTTCGACCGCAGCAACGAAGATGCCGCCCGTCGTTTCGTCAATCTCATCGACGAGCTGTATGACCGCCACGTCAACCTGGTCTGCACCGCCACGACCTCGCCGATCGAGCTGTACAGCGGCCAGCGCCTGCAGGGCGCATTCGAGCGCACCGCCTCGCGCCTGATCGAAATGCAGAGCGCCGAGTACCTCGGCACCCCGCACAAAGCCTGAAAAAAGGGGACGGAGGGGATTAAGTCGCATCTGGCCCACAGGTCGGACGCGACTTAATCCCCTCCGTCCCCTTTTGTTTTAGGTCGGGTCCTATCGAGCGGGCTGCGGGCAAAGACGACACTTGGCGCCATCGACGGTTTCCTCGCCGTTCCTCAATGGAGCAAAAAGATGAACGTACTTCTTTCGAAGCTGCGCACGGGCTCGTGCGCACAGTTCACTGCCCTGGCCTTGGCCCTGGGCACCTCGGCGCTGGTTGCACCGGCGATGGCGTCTACGTTTCAGCTGCAGAGCAACACCATCATTCTGGAAGAACGCGACGGCCGTACGGCGTTCAACATCAAGAATCCGGGCACGCAACCGATCCTGCTGGTGAGCCGGGTCGAGGACCTGGATGGCAATGACATGGCCGGCAATGTCATCGTCACGCCGGCAGTGACCCGGATCGACCCGGGCCAGAGCCAGCTGGTGAACTTCTCGCTCAAGAAGGGCATGAAGCTGGACCGCGAGTATCTGCTGCGCGCGTCCTTCGAGGGCGTCTCGCAGAAGGCCGAACGCGGCATGCGCATGCCGATCCGGCAGCAGATCGGCTTCATCGTGCAGCCGAAGACCGTAGCAGCCGACGCCCGGCCGTGGCAGGACCTGCGCTTCGCCGTCGACGGCACCACATTGAAGGTCCACAACAGCGGCAGGCACGTGATCCGCATCGGGCCGGCGCTGACCCTGCAGCCTTCCGGCGCGGTCGCCACCTTGCCGCATCCCTACCTCATGGCGGGTGAATCGATCGAGTTGCCGGTGGAGTCCATCGGCGTTGCGCAGCAGGTGGAGATCGTGCCGCTGAGCCGCTACGGCTTCGCCAACGAGAAGGCACTGCTGCCGATCACGCCATGACGTCGGCGTGTCTCCTGCTCCCCACCCTTTCCAGGACGAAAAACACGATGAACGCAAAAGTCTCCCTCACCGCCCTGGCCTCGTTGCTGGCGCTGTTCATGGGCACTGCCTCGGCCGATCCGATTGCCCCGATCGAAATGAAGGTCACCGGAACGCTGGACATGCCGGCCTGTACGGTCGCCGCCGTCAGCGATGGCGTCTATGAATATGAAGATCTGGACGCGACCGACATCAGGCCGGGCACTACACCCCATCCGCTCGCGCCGATCCCCAAGACCTGGACGATCACCTGCGAGGGCAGGACGTACCTGAGCTTCAACGTCGTGGACAATGCGGAAGGGACGGAAAGTGCCACGGCTGCCACCAACTTCGGTCTGGGCAGCGTCAACACAGACGGCAAGCTGGGCTATTTCACCCTGCTGATGGATAACGCCAAGGTGGACACAGTGGCTTCGCACGTGTTCGCCACCAACACCACCAGTGTGGACAACAAGGGGCCGAGCACCTCGGTCCGCAAGAGCGGATACACGATGGGCTGGGCCTCGACCGCCACCAACGAGCAGCAGCTCGGTCAAGTGTTCGAGACCAACCTGACGGTGCAGGCGACGCTGGCAGGCAGTGCCGCCATGAACGGCCCGATCACCGATGACGTGCCGCTGGCGGGCTCGCTGACGCTCAACTTCGCCTACGGTCTGTAAGGAGTCCTGACCATGAATATTTCCTACCTGCAGGCGGCGCTCGCGCTCCTCCTGGCCGGCACCAGTGTCAATGCCTCGGCGGCCATCGATCCGCACGATCTGGAAGTGACCGGGACCATCCGCACGCCGCTGTGCGTGGTGACGGCAGATAACGAAGGCGTTTATGAGTACGGCAAGATCAACCTGGCCAACATTCCCGCGACCGGCCATCTGAAGCTGCCGCCGCTGAACCAGCAGTGGGTGGTGAACTGTGGCAGGGGCGTGACCTACCTGGGCTTCCAGGTGGTCGACAATCGCGCCGCCAGCGCCAGTGCAGCGGGCAACGACAAGTTCGGACTGGGCGAAGTCGCAGACGCACCCGGCAGCAGGATCGGCTACTACACGGTGACCTTGAGCGGCGCCCTCCTGGACGGCGCTACGGCCTACGTACTCAAGGCCGCCCCCGGTGCGGGCAGTGGCGTGGCGGCTACCAGCATCGGGTTGGACAAGACACAGTCGCACAGCTGGGCGTCGATGGCAGGTACCGACCAGCCCCCCGCAGCCGGGAGCGTTTTCAGCGTGGGACTGGCCGTGGAAGGCAACATCGCCGATGCCACCACGCGGGGGGCACCGGTGACCGAAGGCACTTCGCTGGATGGCAGCATGACGCTGAGCTATTCGTTCGGGCTGTAAGTCCGCCGGGCCTCGCCGGCCAGCATGGGGCGGACGGCGATGTCTTTACTCGGGAGAGGCCACCATGAGAACCCTGAAGAAAACAATTTCCCTGGCGATGACAGTGGGACTGGCCGGCGCCGCGCAGGCGGCCGTGGATCCGGGTGAGCTGACGGTGGGCGGGCAAGTGAAGACGCCAGTGTGCGTGGTCACGATGGACGATGGCGGCGTGTTCGATTACGGCGTGATGTCCTCTTCACAGCTTCCCGCTACAGGACACCTGGCGTTGGAGGCTAGGACCAAGACGGTGAGCGTGGACTGTGGTACCGGCACCACCTACCTCTCCTTCTGGCCGACCGATAACAGGGACGGCACGGCTTCCGGGCGGGATGAAGAGGGCCGTATCGACGGGGCTTATGGTCTTGGGCGGATGCGAGGACGGCCCGCCAGCATGATCGGCTATTACACGGTGATAGCCGGTAATGCCAAGGTAGACGGACGCAATGTCCTGGCGGGTACTTACAGCGTCAGCGGCAGGCGGATCTATTCCGCGAGCAGGCGCAGGCTCCGGCACAAGGTCGGCACGTACGACTACATCGCGATGACGTGGGGGTCGGTGACGGGGTGGAGTGACATCAGCAGGATGGTGTCCGGAAGCCGCTTTGAGATCGACCTCGAAGTGACGCCCTACCTCGCCAGCTATTCCGTGGTGGGCGGCGGTGCACCGATCACTGAACAGGTCGTCATGGACGGCTCGACCACGCTCACATTCAAGTTTGGACTGTGAGTGATGCCCTGGGCATCGGTGCCTGCTTGCCCCTGCCTGAGTGACGGGCTTCGACGGTGTGATTTTAGGCACCGTCCTATCCCTCCACGATGTCGTAAACAGCATGATCGTGTCTGAGACGTGCTTGGGTTGACAGATCCTCCAGCCAGGACCGTCAGCCAAGCCGCAGCCTCCCCGCCAGGACGGCCGTAATTGCGGGAACACCCAAGGAACTGACAGGGCGTCGCCATCCCGATGGCGACGTCGGTGGCACCGCCTTGCTCGCTTACAGGATGATCCCATGCGTCTGCGCTACCAACCGCTTGTGCTTGCCATCGCCTTGAGCCTGCCCTTGGATGTCCTGTCGCACGTCCCGGGCGACGGCACTGCGGTAGGCGACGACACGGGTGGCTTCGACCTGCAGCAGTTGGAAAAGAGCGGATATTCCGCCGACATCGCGCGCTTCTTCGCGCGTGAAGCACGCTTCATGCCGGGCACGCACACGGTCGGTGTCAGCATCAATGCGGGCCTGCGTCGCGAGGTGTCCCTGCGGTTCGATGGCGAGGGGACGCCCTGCTTCGACCCCATCCTGTTGTCCCAGCTTGGTCTGAAGGTGGGACTGCAGGAGGCAGGGCAGGCATGCCGGGAGCTCGCCTCGCTCTTTCCCGGCAGCCGCAGCGAACTGCGCCCAGGCAGCATGCAGGTAGACCTGACCGTGCCGCGGGACGCATTTGCCAGGACGAAGAACGACGACCTGCAGCGTGGCGGCAGCGCGGCGATGCTCAATTACGATCTGTTTGCGCAGCAGTTCCAGTCACGTTCCGCGACGAGCGGCGCCTTCAGCGCACGCGTGGAAGGAGGCGTCAACGTGGCCAGCTGGGCGCTGCGCAGCCGAGGGGATTACAGCCATCGAAACGACGTCAGCCGCTACGTGCAGCAGGAGACCTATGCCCAGCGTCCGCTGGAAGCACTCTCCGCAGTGCTTCAGGTGGGTGAGCTGTCTGCGATGTCCGACGGATTCGGGGGTTTCCCGATCTGGGGTGTGCAGCTCCACTCCGATAGCGCGCAGGTCAGGACGCATGCCTTGGCCGTGCCGATCCAGGGCATGGCCGATACCAATGCAACAGTGGAGATCCGCCAGCGCGGCGACGTGGTGTACCGCACCATCGTTGCACCGGGTCCGTACTCCATCGAGGATGTCGGCGACGTCCGCCGTGGCACCGATATCGAGGTGGTGGTGACCGAAGAGGATGGCCGGCAGTCACGCAGCGTTGTGCCGGCGCCGATGACGCCGGTGGACGCGCCGCTGCCGGCGACCTTCCACCTCGGAGTGGGGCGCTACCGGCCGCGTTCCGGGCAGGCGCTGGCGGGCAATGCGCCCTGGCTGGCGTACGGAGACCATGGCGTTGATGCGTTCGGCAACGCCCGCATCACCTCCTCGGTGCTGGTGGCAACCGGGTATCAGGGGATCGGCACGCAGGCCAGCTTCAGTGTGGGCGATGCCGCGTGGCTGGGGGTTGGCGGCCGCCTGTCCCATGCCGCCGATCACGGCATCGGCAGCGAACTGCAGGCACAGGGCAATGCGCAGCTGGGCGCGGGCTTCAGCGGCGGACTGTCGTGGCAGATGCGCGACAGCCGCTTTACCTCACTGGATGACACCTTGGCGCTCCGGGATGCAGACCCTTCGTCCCCGCCTTTCGAACTGCCCTTCCAGCAGTCATTCAGTGGCTCGTTGTCGTGGTCGAATCCGCGTTGGGGCGCTTTCTCGTATGGCATGGCGCATTCGCGCAACGACGGCGACACCGCGCTCAGTCATAGCTTTTCCGCCTCCCGTCGCTTTGGCAACATCGCTGCCAGCCTCAACGTGCAGAAGGCCCAGGACCGGGGGTATTCCGCCTTTCTCAACGTGCAGGTGCCGCTGGGCAGCAACAGCATGAGCGCGCGTGTCTACCGCTATGCGAACGGCAGTCAGTCGGCAGGCGCGAGCTACCAGGGAAAGCTGGACCAGGACCGCAGCTACCAGATGGACGTCTCGCGCTCGGCCACAACGCAGCGCATCGGAGGCTCGGTGCGTGCGTTGACGGCCTATGGTGCCTTCGGTGCCGGCGTCACCCAGACCAGCGGTGAAAGCCGTACGGCATACGGAACCGCGAGCGGTGGGCTGGCCCTGGTGCGCGGCGGTGGCTTCGCGATGTCGAACAGCCGGATCAGCGACACCTTCGCACTCGTCAAGGTTCCGACCGTGGCCGGTATCCGCATGAGTGGCAGCAGCACCGCGCGCACCTCATGGAGGGGGACGGCGCTGCTGCCCTCGGTCACGCCGTACCGGACGAGCCGCGTGCAGCTGGATGGCCGTACCCTGCCGCTGAATTACCGCTTCGCCACCACCACGTTGGACCTCAAACTGGCGCGTGGCGCCGTGTCCGCGCACGTCATCCCGGCCACCGAGATCCGCCAGCTGATGTTGAACGTGACGCTGTCCGACGGCAGCGTCGCGCGGCTGGGCAGCCCACTGTACGACGTCGAGGGCGAGTTCATCGGCACGGTCGTGGGGGAGGGCAACGTGATCCTCGACAACGAGCAGATCGGGCAGCCGGTGTTCCTGGAGCAGGCCGGGTCACGATGCGAAGTCCGTTACACCGCGCCGGCGCAGTTCGACGCCGAACGGCCTTACGAGGAGGCAGACGGCCTGTGTGCCTGATCCTGCAAAAAGGGGACGGAGGGGATTAAGTCGTTGTCGGCCCGGATGCGGTCAACAACGACTTAATCCCCTCCGTCCCCTTTTTCTCTGTCGCGCAGCCAGCTTCGTGCACGCCGCGTGAGGGCGGATCGTTCTGCTGGTCGCGTCGTTCTGTCACGCTAAAAAGGGGTCCAGCGGCCTTGACTGCGCATCGGTTTCGGGCAGGTCCGGGCAGCCCCAGGCCTCCTCGGAAGTGCCGGTCCTTGTGCCACAAGGGATTGGGCAAAAACCCCACATTTGGCGTTGACGCACCCCCTTACCCCCACTATCTTGTGGCCGTCGGCGCCCGCGACCCCAAGTCGCCGGTGTCTTGCCGACGGTCCCATGCACCTGTGTGCCGGACCGATTGTGTGATCCAGGGGTAGGCGGTTTGGCGACTTCGGGGCAGGACGGGCAAAAGCGTCACCGTCTCGTCTCCTGAGAATCCGATCCTTCACCCTGATCCATCCGCACTGGCCTGCGCCTGCCCCCTGGCGCGCCGTGCTTCCCACCATCACGCCCAGAGGACCACCGCCGTGACCACCGAGAACAGTGCCACCATCGACAAGGAAAGCGAGTTCCTGCTTACGTCGCCGCCGACGGCCAACACCATGAGTGTGACCAAGCGCAACGGCACGACCGAGCTGGTGGACCTGAACAAGATCGTCCGCGCGGTCCAGCGTTCCTCTGAAGGCCTGCACTCGGTCGATCCGATGCGCGTGGCCACCCGCACCATCTCCGGCCTGTACAACGGCGCCACCACGCAGGAGCTGGACGAGCTGTCCATCCGCACCTCCGCCCTGCTGATCGGTGAAGAGCCCGAATACGGCCGCCTGGCTGCACGCCTGCTGGCCAACTTCATCGCCAAGGAAGTATCCAACCAGGAAATCCACGCGTTCTCGCAGTCGGTGGGCCGCGGCCACGAAGTAGGCCTGATCAACGACCGCCTGCTTGGCTTCGTGCAGACCAATGCACGCAAGCTCAACGATGCGATCGACATGTCGCTGGACCTGAACTTCGACTACTTCGGCCTGCGTACGCTGTACGACCGCTACCTGCTGCGCCATCCGCACACCCGCAAGGTGATCGAGACCCCGCAGCAGTTCTTCCTGCGCATTGCCAGTGCATTGAGCGAAGACGTCGCCGAGACCCTGGCGCTGTACAAGCGCATGGGCAACCTGGACTACCTGCCGTCCTCGCCGACGCTGTTCAATTCGGGCACCACCCACGAGCAGCTGTCCTCGTGCTTCCTGCTCGACTCGCCGCAGGATTCGCTGGAATCCATCTATTCCAAGTACGGCGACATCGCCCAGCTGTCCAAGTTCAGCGGCGGCATCGGCGTCAGCTACACCCGCGTGCGTTCACGCGGCTCGCTGATCAAGTCGACCAACGGCCATTCCAACGGCATCGTGCCGTGGCTGAAAACGATGGATTCGTCGGTCGCTGCGGTCAACCAGGGCGGCAAGCGCAAGGGCGCGGCCTGTGTGTACCTGGAAAGCTGGCATGCCGACATCGAGGATTTCCTCGAGCTGCGTGACAACACCGGCGACGAATCGCGTCGCGCGCACAACCTGAACCTGGCCAACTGGATCCCGGACCTGTTCATGAAGCGCGTCGAGGCCGACCAGGAATGGTCGCTGTTCGATCCGCGCGTGGTACCCGAGTTCACCGACCTGTTCGGCGACGCCTTCGAAGCGGCGTACCTGCAGGCCGAAGCGCAGGGCAAGGCCAACCGCACCATCTCCGCGCGCAAGCTGTACTCGCGGATGATGCGTACCCTGGCCGAGACCGGCAACGGCTGGATGACCTTCAAGGACAAGTGCAACCGCGCCAGCAACCAGACCCTGCGTCCGGGCAACGTGATCCACCTGTCCAACCTGTGCACGGAAATCCTGGAAGTCACCTCGGCCGAAGAGACCGCGGTGTGCAACCTGGGCTCGATCAACCTGGGCAACCATTTCGACAGCCACGGTGAGTTCGACTTCGACAAGCTGGCCGACACCGTGCGTCTGGCGATCCGCCAGCTCGACCGCGTGATCGACCTGAACTTCTACCCGATCGAATCGGCACGCCGCGGCAACCTGCGCTGGCGTCCGGTCGGCCTGGGCTGCATGGGCCTGCAGGACGTGTTCTTCCGCAAGCGCTACGCGTTCGACAGCGCCGAAGCCCGTGCCCTGTCGAAGAAGATCGCCGAGACGATCTATTTCCACGCGCTGGAAACCTCGGTCGAACTGGCCCAGGAGCGCGGCAGGCACCCGTCCTTCGCCGATACCCGCGCCGCCAGCGGCGAGCTGCAGTTCGACGCCTGGAACGTGGTGCCGGAAGACACCGCGCGCTGGGATGCCCTGCGTGAGCGCATCAAGGAACACGGCCTGCGCAACTCGCTGATGATCGCGATCGCACCGACCGCCACCATCGCTTCCATCGCCGGTTGCTACGAATGCGTGGAGCCACAGGTGTCCAACCTGTTCAAGCGCGAGACGCTGTCCGGTGACTTCCTGCAGATCAACCGTTACCTGGTGAACGAGCTGAAGAAGCTCGGCCACTGGACGCCGGAAATGCGCGATGCGATCAAGCTGGCCGACGGTTCGATCCAGGGCATCGCCCAGATCCCTGAAACCCTGCGCCACGTCTACCGCACTGCGTGGGAGCTGCCAATGCGCTCGCTGATCGACATGGCTGCCGATCGCGGTGCCTTCATCGACCAGTCCGCCTCGCTCAACCTGTTCATGGAAAGCCCGAACATCGGCGCGATGTCGTCCATGTACATGTACGCCTGGAAGCAGGGCATCAAGACCACCTACTACCTGCGTTCGCGTCCGGCGACCAAGATCGCCAAGACCACGGTCAGCAGCCACGTGGCCGCCGTCGATCCGGTCGATGCCATCGCCTGCTCGCTGGAAAACCCGGAAAGCTGCGAAGCCTGCCAGTAACCGGCACGCTCCGTCACATCATCGTAGACGCGGTAGCGCCGAGCCCTGCTCGGCGTTGTCGCCCGTGAAACAAGGAATCACCATGGCCGACAAACCCACCCAGATGCTGCTCGACCCAGGCTTCGAACTGACCCTGCGTCCGATGCGCTACTCGCAGTTCTACGAGATGTACCGGAACGCGATCAAGAACACCTGGACGGTGGAAGAGATCAACTTCCAGATCGACATCAGCGACCTGCATTCGAAGATGTCGCCGGCCGATCGCCACCTGATCCATCGCCTGGTCGCGTTCTTCGCCACCGGCGATTCGATCGTGTCCAACAACCTGGTGCTGAACCTGTACCAGCACCTCAATGCGCCCGAAGCGCGCATGTACCTGTCGCGCCAGCTGTACGAAGAAGCGCTGCACGTGCAGTTCTACCTGACCCTGCTGGACAACTACCTGCCCGATCCGGACGAGCGCGTCAAAGCGTTCGCGGCGGTGGAGAACATCGACTCGATCAAGAAGAAGGCCGACTTCTGCTTCAAGTGGATCGATTCCATCCAGGACCTGCGCCGGATCGAAACGCGCGACCAGCGCCGCCAGTTCCTGCTCAACCAGATCTGCTTCGCCGCCTGCATCGAAGGCCTGTTCTTCTTCGCTGCGTTCGCCTACGTGTACTACTTCCGTTCGCGTGGCCTGCTCAACGGCCTGGCATCGGGTACCAACTGGGTGTTCCGCGATGAAAGCGCGCACATGGAGTTCGCCTTCGAATGCGTGGACGTGATCCGCGAAGAAGAGCCAGGCCTGTTCGACGATGCGATGAAGCAGCAGGTGTATGACATGCTGGCCGAGGCGATCGAGTGCGAAGTGCAGTTCGCCGAGGACGTGCTGTCCGGCGGCGTGGCGGGCATTTCCACCCGCGACATGCGCCAGTACCTGCAGCACTGCGCCGACAACCATTTCCACCGCCTGGGCATGGAGAAGAAGTACAACGTGCGCAACCCGCTGTCCTTCATGGAGCTGCAGGACGTGCAGGAGCTGACCAACTTCTTCGAACGTCGTTCTTCGGCCTACCAGGTCGGCGTGAAGGGCGAAGTCGCCTTCGACATGAACTTCTGATCTCCCTGGGTCAGTGGACATGAAGAACCCCGGCGCAGGCCGGGGTTTTTTCGTTGCTGTCCGCGCCTGCGCGCGGTTTCTTGTGGCTAGAAAGCAGCGATGTGCGCTGACATGCGCGCATGACAGCTGCCCCGGATCGCCATGCCCATTGAGCTCCACGCCTGCCGGCAGAGGATCGGCCAGCACCAGCGGCACTGCGGCGGACGTACGCCACCCAGCAGGGACAGCCGGCGACTGCAGCGCTTCGGGCACCCGGAAGGCGCAGGCGCTCGCGCCAGCGGATTCGGCCTGCTCTGTACGTTGCTCGTGCTGGCCAACCAGGTCGCGGCGGCGCAGGCGCATTCCGGTAGGCCCCCTGCGGGCCACTGTGCCGCGGGCGAAGGGGTTCCCCCGTGCCGCGCAGATCCTCCGGCACAGTGGCCCGCCGTCGACCGGCTGCGGCACCTGGGCAATGTCCCTGATGCCTGTGACCTCGGCGCGCCCTGGCTGCTGCCCGGTGCGTGCGCGAAAGGGCGTGCGGGCAAACCACGCAATCGCCCGGCTCCTCCTGTTGGCCGGACAGGCCAGCGCACCCATCCGATCCGCCACAGCCTGCGGATCGGACGCCGACCCGCGTCGGCATCCAACGATCCACCTGCCTCGCAGCATGCCAGCGCACGGCGTCCTGCGGTGCGCGTCGTCCCCAGTGACAACAAGGACAGCGTCGGCCCGCCCGCAGGCGGAAGCCGCAGCAAGACGGCCCGCAAGCATCCCTCGCAGGCGGACCGCAAGAAGCCCGCCGTGCAGGACGACCACGAACCGGGCACGCGGCCCATCGCCGAGGTCGCGCTGCAGCGGCCGGATGGCAAGGCGCCCGAGGATCCAGCGCATGCCCACGGCAATGCGGCCGGGACGGGCGGACCTGGCGAGGGAGAGGCTGCGTCGGTGCTGGCGCCCGCCTTTCCGGCCTGCCTGCATTTCCATGAGACGGCTGAGGCCCTGCACCAGGTCCGCCGGGCGCCTCTGTCACCCGCTGCACCTCCGGTGCTGCGTTTCTGCGTGCCGGCCGCAGCCGACCATGTGCTGCAGCGGCTGTTCGACCGCGACGACCTCGGCGGTGCGGCGCCTGCGCTGGCGTTGCGCGCCTATCCGCTGCGCGAAGTGCTGCCGCCGCTGCTGCGGCAGGCACGGATCCGCAAATACAGCGGCCTTGGGCAGATTGAACGGCAGGACGCGCGCGATGCGGTGCCGTTGGGCGACGACCACGTTTTCGCGATGGCGACCTTGTCCGTCGTGCCCGATGCCCAGTTGCAGGCCCACGCGATCGGGGCCGCGCAGATCCTCCCACGCAACAGTTTCCGCCTGCTGCAGCACACCGATCTTGGCGGGGAGAAACAGCTGTTCCTGGTCTACTTCCTGCACGCCGACCACGATGCACGTGCGCCCGGCATCCAGCTGGGCCTGCTACCGATCGAGGTGGGCCCGGAACGCTACCGTCTGCATGACACCGAAAACGGCATCGAGCTGTTCAGCGACACCCTGGATGATTTCGTCGCCGGGCTTGAGACCTTGTCCGGTTGCACGTTCCGGCCCGACGAGCAGAGCCTGCCCTATGTGCATCGGCCCGAGCGCGGCGGCCTGCCACTCAGCACCCATCACCATTTCTTCGTCCGCGAGGAAGCCGCCCGCGCCTCGCTGCCCCCCCACGACGTGCTGCGCCCAAACCCTGCGCTCCGCTTCATTGATGCCATCCCCTACAGTGCCCGCAATGGACGCCTCCGCGGCGTGCTGCACCGGAACTGCTTCGTACGGATCGGCAGGACCTTCGTGTTCGCCGATGCGCAGGGGCGTCTGGGAACACTCCGGCTGGGCACCGAGCAGCAGGCGCCGGGACATTACGCGTTGCTGCCGCACGGCGGCATCGAGGCGGAGTTCATGCGCGACTTCGGGCTGCGACAGGGTGAAGTCTATTCGCCAGCCGAGCTCGCCGAGATCCTGCAGAATTTCGGCGCCCACCTGATGCCCACGCAGCCGCAGGGCGTGCGGCCGGCGGCATCGCGGCTCGATGCCTTCTACCTGCGCACGGCAACGCCGGCCGCTGCTGCCACTGCAGCCCGGGATACGCAGGCGGCGGCCGATGATCGGGCCGCGCCCTGCACCTTCTGGTTCCAGGGCGCGACGCTGCACTACGTCGATCCGCATGGCCACGCAGGGCAGCTGGGTTTCCAGCCCAGCGGCGATGCCTCCAGGCCGCTCATCCTGGCCGGTGGGCTCCCATACGCGGAGCTGGCGTTCGTCTGGAGCAACGACCTGGACACCCTGCAGCCGTACACACAGGAGGAAATCAAATGGAAACTGCACGGCGCGGGCTACATCCACGACTCCCGATGCGATGACGTGGCAGCGGCGAGGCCCCGGCCCGGCGCGTGCGGCACCGCGGGCGGCGCAGCGGCGTCCGTCACACCGGTCGCTTAGAATCCGCTGCATCCCACACCGAAGCCTGCCCATGACCCCGATCCTCGAAACCGTGCCTTTGACCGAAGTGCGCATGGCGGAAATCGTGTTTCCCAACCATACCAACCACATGGGCACTCTGTTCGGTGGCCAGGCACTGGCCTGGATGGACAAGGCCGCCTTCCTGGCCGCCGCGCGCTACTCGCGGCGCACGGTGGTGACGGCGCGCAGCGACCAGGTCGACTTCAAACTGCCGATCCGGATCGGCCAGATGGTGGAAACCATTGGTCGCATCGTCGAAGTGGGGCGCAGTTCGATGAAGGTCGAAGTGGAGTTGATCGCCGAGGACCTGCACAGCGGCGAGCGCCAGCTGTGCACCCGGGGCCACTTCGTCATGATCGCGCTGGGAGAGGATGGCCAGCCGACGGCCGTGCCGCGCCTGCCTGAGATCCAGCGCGGGGCCTGAGTCGCCGCTTGCAGGCTCGCGTTCGAGTCCCCACTTCACTGGAATGAGCCCACCGCTGACCGATTTCATCGACCGCGCCCGCCGCCTGTTCGTCCTGACAGGCGCGGGCTGCAGTACCGCCTCGGGTATACCCGACTACCGCGATGCAGACGGCCAGTGGAAACGTTCGCCCCCAGTGACCTACCAGGCCTTCATGGCCGAGCCGGCCACCCGCCAGCGCTACTGGGCCCGCAGCCTGGTCGGCTGGCCGCGCTTCGGCCACGCTTCCCCCAATGGCACGCACCATGCGCTGGCCGCGCTGGAAGCCGTGGGCAAGCTGCAGGTGCTGTTGACCCAGAACGTGGACGTGCTGCACCAGCGGGCCGGCAGCCGCAACGTGATCGATCTGCACGGCCGGCTCGACCAGGTGCGCTGCATGAGCTGCGAACGGCGCAGTGGGCGCGAGGAACTGCAGACCCGGCTGCAGGACGCCAATCCGGGCTGGGATGCACTGGACGCGGGCATCGCCCCGGACGGCGACGCCGACCTGGAGACCGATTTCTCGGGTTTCAACGTCCCGGACTGCACGCACTGCGGTGGCCTGCTCAAGCCGGATGTCGTGTTCTTCGGCGAGAACGTGCCGCGAGACCGCGTGGCCGCCGTACACGAGCACCTGCAACGCGCCGACGCGGTGCTGGTGGTGGGCTCTTCGCTGATGGTGTATTCAGGCTTCCGCTTCGTGCAGGCGGCGGCCAAGGCCGGACTGCCGGTGGCCGCCCTGAACCGCGGGCGTACCCGCGCCGATGAACTGCTGGCCTTCAAGGACGAGCGCGATTGTGCAGAGGCGCTGGCGCCGTGGCTTGCAGGGTAGCGACGAGGCACTCCCGGCGAGCACGCGTCAAACAGCGTGGCGCCCGCCGGACAGGATCGGCCGGGCTCGGCCCAGCGCAACCTGCACAATCCAGTGATCCAACACAGCGCTTGATCTCCGACCCCATCGGCGCTGCAATAGCCCCCTGTCTTTTTCCCTGCGAACCCCCGTGAGCCAGCTGCTTTCGCCCGTCACCCTCGGGCCCCTGACCCTGCCCAACCGCATCGTGATCGCTCCGATGTGCCAGTACTCCGCCGAGAACGGCCAGGCCACGGATTGGCACACGCTCCACCTCGGCAACCTGTCCCAGTCCGGTGCCGGTCTGCTGATCCTGGAAGCCACGGCGGTGGAGCCGCGTGGCCGCATCAGCCATGCCGACCTGGGGCTGTGGGACGACGCAACCGAAGCCGCACTGGGCAACGTGCTGCAGACGGTGCGCCGGTGGTCGACGATGCCGATCGGTATCCAGCTGGGCCACGCCGGCCGCAAGGCCTCGGTGGCGCGGCCGTGGGAGGGCGGCAAGCAGATTCCCGCCGACGAGGCCGATGGATGGATGCCGGTGGCACCCTCGGCGCGCCCGTTCCATGCCGGTAACCCGGCACCGCATGAACTGACCGAAGACGAGATCGCCGTCATCGTGCAGGCGTTCGCTGAAAGTGCCCGCCGCGCTGAACGGCTGGGCATCCAGTTGATCGAGCTGCATGCCGCGCACGGTTACCTGCTGCATCAGTTCCTGTCACCGCTGAGCAACCAGCGCAGCGATGGCTACGGTGGCCCGCTGCCCAACCGCATGCGCCTGTTGATCGAGGTGTTCGACGCCGTCCGCGAGGCGGTCTCGCCGTCGATCGCGGTGGGCGTGCGGATTTCGGCCACGGACTGGGTCGCCGGCGGCTGGGACCTCACCCAGACCGAGACCGTGGCGATGATCCTCGAATCGCGCGGCTGCAATTTCCTGCACGTTTCCAGCGGCGGTCTGGACGAGCGCCAGAAGATCGAGATCGGCCCGGGTTACCAGGTGCCGTTCGCCGCCGCCATCAAGGCCAAGGGCCGCATGCCGGTGATCGCGGTGGGACTCATCACAGAGCCCGACCAGGCCGAATCGATCCTGCGCCACAATCACGCCGATGCGATCGCGCTGGCGCGAGGCATTCTGTATGACCCGCGCTGGCCCTGGCACGCGGCAGCGGCGCTGGGCGACAGCGTCGTGCCGGCGCCGCAGTACCTGCGCTGCGAACCGCGCGAAGCACGCGGCGTGTTCGAAACCCGCTGACCCTTCAGGTAGTGACGGCCGTTGGCCGTCAACGCCTTGCCGTAGTGACGGCCGCTGGCGGTCAAGGCCCGCCGCCGTCCACCCGCCACGCCCGCGGCAGACCGGCCTGCACGTGATCGAACAGCGCGCGGATGCGCGCGGTGAAGTCACGCCGGTCACTCAGGCAGAAATACAGTTCCATGGGTTCTGGCTGCCACGCGGGGTCATCGGCCAGCACCGCCTGCAGGCGCCCATCGCGCAGGTAGGGCTCGGCCACGAAGGCGGCCAGTCGAGTGATCCCGCCACCGGCCGCAGCCAACTCTGCGAGCGCGTCGATGTCATCGCAGACCATGCCCGGGCGCATGCCTGCTTCAACGCGTCCCTGCGTGCCGACCACGCCCCAGCGCAGCGGCCGGCCATCGGTGGGGAAGCGGAACAGCAGTGCGCGATGATCGGCGAGAGCCTCGAGCGAGGTGGGTGTCCCAGCGCGCTCCAGGTAGGAGGGCGCCGCACAGAACACGAACGGCACGCGGGCCAGTGGACGCGCCACCAGCCCCTCCTGCAGCTGTGCGCCGATGCGGATGCTCACGTCCACGGATTCCTCAGCGTGACGCATGGCGTGGTCTGACAGGCGCAGCTCCACCTGCAGCTGCGGGTGCCGGCGTTGCAGGGCGGGTAGCATAGGGGCCAGCACGTGGCGGCCGAACGCACGGCTGCACCCGATCCTCAGCGGCCCGGTCGGCGCGCTGTCATCCCGGCTGACCGCCGCCTGCGCGCCGATCAGGTCCGCTTCGATGTGCTTCACCCGTTCCAGGTAGAGCGCGCCCGCTTCACTGAGCGCAAGCGACCGGGTGCTCCGGTTGAACAGCCGCACGCCCAGATGGGCCTCCAGCCGTGTGATGTTCTGGCCGACGGCCGTCGCGCTGATGCCCAGCGAACGGGCCGCACCGGCAATGCTGCCGGCATCGGCGGTGCGGGTGAAGGAGCGGATGAGCAGGAGCAGGTTCATGACCGTACAGAGTGCCACGCCGGATCCCGCGCCAACGCTTCGGACTGTGCGCAGCCGCGCATCGGTTTTCCATCGGGCGCGCCGCGGCAGACTGGCAGGCGTTTCCTCCCGGATGCTTTTTCCATGACCGACCCCGTGCCTTTCCCCGTCCGCCGCGGCCTGAAACTCGATCACCGCGCCACGCCCTACGTTTTTGCCTTCTTCATGGCCGGCATCATGGCGATGCTGATGTGCATGGTGATCACTGCCGCGAATGCGGGCATGGACGGGGCATACGTCGGGCGCGTACTGGAGGCGTACCTGCTGGCGATGCCGGTGGCGTTCTGCTGCGTGCTGGTGGTGCGGCCGCTGGTGCTTCGCCTGGTCGCGCTGACCGTGCATCCGCCCGGTTGAGGTCGCCCGCCTGCTCCGCCCCACCCGGGTAGTGACGGCCGCTGGCCGTCAACGCGCCTGCTCCTGACCGAGGTAGTGACGGCCGCTGGCCGTCAATCCGTAC
>JAZBLM010000049.1:0-22268 GCA_037033225.1 Pseudomonadota bacterium | reverse complement strand
CTTCGACGAAGACGTGCAGCACTGGCACGGCACCGCCCGCGACCTGTGCGCGCCCTTCGGGCCGGAGCGGTATCCCGCGCACAAGCGCTGGTGCGATGAATACTTCTTCCTGCGCCACCGCAATGAGACGCGCGGCGTCGGCGGGCTGTTCTTCGATGACCTGCACGGCGACTTCGAGCGGGACTTCGATTACCTGCGTGCAGTCGGTGATGGATTCCTCGATGCCTACCTGCCGATCGTGCAGCGCCGCAAGGACACTGTGCATGGCGAGCGCGAGCGCGAGTTCCAGCTGTACCGCCGGGGCCGCTACGTGGAGTTCAACCTGGTCTACGACCGCGGCACGCTGTTCGGGCTGCAGAGTGGTGGCCGCAGCGAGAGCATCCTGATGAGCCTGCCGCCGCGCGTACGCTGGGAGTACGGGTTCGAGCCGGAGGCCGGCAGTGCCGAGGCGCGGCTGGCGGATTACCTGGTGCCGCGCGACTGGGTGTGAGGTGGGAGGGGCTGTAGCGGGCGCTGGCGGGCTGAGGACAGGTTACGACAGCCGACTGAAGTCGGCTCTACCCGTCGGCTCTACCCAACGTGCGCCACCCAACGTGCGCCACCGGTCGGCTCTGCTTACCGGGGCTGGAAATAAAAAGCCCCGCTGACCAGGGGGAGGTCAACGGGGCCGGGGAACGGGTGCTTGGGGAGGAGCCCCCGTTCCGAGATCTTCTCCAGGGGATGGGAGAGATCCACAACAGGCGTTGCGCCTGTTGGAGCCTATGGAAGCACTTCGAACATTGATGAATCGTGAAGGTTGCCCATTTAGCTGGCGGCGGCCCTAGAGATATTCATCATTTAGTCAGCTTGATTACTCTGATTAACAAATTCAGCCTGGATCGACGCATTCAACCCTTAATGCGCTTCGTCCCAGTTGGTGCCATGGCCGGTGTCGACCACCAGCGGCACACGCAGCTGTGCCGCCTGCGACATGTGTTCGACCACACGCGCGCGCAGCTCCTCGATGAATCCCGCCTCGCATTCGAAGACCAGTTCGTCGTGCACCTGCAGGATCATCCGCGCCGGTGCGCCAGACGCCTGCAACCAGCGGTCGACGTCGACCATCGCACGCTTGATGATGTCCGCCGCCGTTCCCTGCATCGGTGCGTTGATCGCCGCGCGCTCGGCCCCGGCACGCAGTCCCTGGTTGCGCGCGTTGATGTCGTTCAGATACAACCGGCGACCGAACAGCGTCTCCACGTATCCCTGCTCGCGCGCCTGCTGCCGCATGCGGTCCATGAAATCGCGCACTCCCGGATAGCGGCTGAAGTACAGCGCGACGTAATCCTGCGCCTGGCCGCGGTCGATGCCAAGGTTGCGCGCCAGACCGAACGCGCTCATGCCGTACATCAGGCCGAAATTGATCGCCTTTGCCGCGCGGCGCTCATTGCCGGTCACCTCCTCGAGGGTGCGACCGAACACTTCGGCGGCGGTCGCACGGTGCACGTCGGCCCCCTGCTCGAAGGCACGCACGAGCCCGGGATCTTCAGAAAGGTGCGCCATGATCCTCAGCTCGATCTGCGAATAGTCGGCAGCCAGCAGCAGCTTGCCCTCCGGCGCGATGAAGGCCCGCCGGATGCGCCGCCCGTCTTCGGTGCGGATCGGGATGTTCTGCAGGTTCGGATCGGACGACGACAGCCGCCCGGTGGCCGCGCCGGACTGGTGGTAGCTGGTGTGCACGCGACCGGTGGTCGCGTTGACCATCTCCGGCAGCTTGTCGGTGTAGGTGCTGCGCAGCTTGGCCAGGCCGCGGTAGTCCAGGATCACCCGCGGCAGCTCGTGCTGCTCGGCGATCGCTTCCAGGGCTTCTTCGTTGGTGCTCGGCTGGCCCTTGGGCGTCTTCACCAGCGCCGGCAGTTTCAGTTCATCGAACAGCACGGCCTGCAGCTGCTTGGGCGAATCCAGGTTGAAGCTGCGTCCGGCCAGTTCGGTCGCCTTCTGCTGCGCGGCCAGCATGCGCGTGGACAGGTCCTGGCTCTGCCGACGCAGTTCGTCCACGTCAACCGCCACGCCATTGGCCTCGATGCTGGCCAGCACCGGCACCAGCGGCATCTCGATTTCGCTGTAGACCTGCTGCAGCGAAGGCAGCGCGAGCAACTGCGGAGACAGCGCGCGGTGCAGGCGCAGGGTCACGTCGGCATCTTCGGCTGCGTAGCGGCTGGCTTCCTCGATGCCCACCTGGGAGAAGGAGATCTGCTTGGCCCCCTTCCCCGCCACGTCCTCGAACCTGATCGTGGTGTAGCCAAGGTAGCGCTGCGCCAGCGAGTCCATGTCATGCCGGGTGGCCGTGGAGTTCAGCACGAAGCTCTCCAGCATCGTGTCCTCGTGGTAACCGCGCACCTCGACGCCGTGCCGGCGCAGCACGTGCAGGTCATATTTGCCGTGCTGTCCCAGTTTCTTCTTTGCCGGGTCTTCCAATGCGGGACGGAGCGCGTCGAGCACCTGCTGCATCGGCAGCTGCGCCGGTGCACCGGGATAGTCGTGGCCCAGCGGGATATAGGCCGCCTTGCCGGTTTCCACGGCCAGGCTGATGCCGACCAGCCGTGCGCGCATGGCATCGAGTGCATCGGTCTCGGTATCGAAGCTGATCAGGTCGGCCTGCTGCAACCGGGCGACCCACGCCTCCAGCTGTGCCGGTTCAAGCACGGTTTCATACTCGCCGGGCAGCGACAGCGAGGGATCCAGCACGGCAGCGGCTTCCACTTCGCCGCCACCGCGCGCGAAGCCCGCCGCGGTGCCGCGCAGGCTGGGGATGGACTCGCTGACCGAAGGCGCCAGGCCCTCGCTGGCTTCCAGCTCCTTCAGCGCCTGGGTGAATCCATAGCGCGCATAGAGTCCGCGCAGCGCGTCCACGTCGCGCGCGCGCAGCGGCAGGTCCTGCGGGCCGGCATCGAGTACCACGTCCGTGCGGATGGTGACCAGCTCGCGGTTGAGTGGCAGCCGTTCCAGCGCAGCACGGAGGTTTTCGCCGATCTTGCCCTTCATGCCGGCCGCAGCCGCCATGACGCCGTCCAGGTGCTGGTATTCGCCCAGCCACTTCGCCGCCGTCTTCGGTCCACACTTCTCCACACCGGGCACGTTGTCCACGGTGTCGCCCATGAGCGCAAGCAGATCCACGATCTGGTCGGCGCGCACCCCGAACTTGTCCATCACCGCGGCGTCCGAATCCATGCGGCTGCCGGTCATGGTGTTGACCAGCTCGATGCCGGGCCGCACCAGCTGGGCAAAGTCCTTGTCGCCGGTGGAGATGGTCACCGTCAGGTCACGACCGACACCCTGCAGGGCCAGCGTGCCGATCACATCGTCCGCTTCCACGCCGGGAATGCGCAGGATGCTGATGCCCAGTGCTTCCACGATCTGGCACATCGGCTCGACCTGGCTGCGCAGCTCGTCGGGCATCGGTGGCCGGTTCGCCTTGTACTGCGCATACAGGTCGTCGCGGAAGGTCCTGCCCGGGGCGTCGACGACGAAGGCAACGAACTCCGGGCGTTCCTTGAGCGTGGCGCGCAGCATGTTGACCACGCCGAACAGCGCACCGGTGGGCTCGCCCTGCGGGTTGGACAGGGGGGGCAGCGCATGGAACGCGCGATACAGGTAACTGGACCCGTCGATAAGGACTAATCTGCTCATGGGATGATTCTACGCGTCCGCCGGTACACGGGCGCTCATGCGGCCTGCGGCATAATCGGTTCAACACCCCGCCGGAGGAACGTCGCCCATGAAGCCCCTGATGCTTGTCACGCCGCTGCTGGCGGCGCTGTTGATGGCCGGCTGTGCCACGTCCGGCGGCGCGGGCATGCCGCCCGTGGACGTCGCCGGCGCAGACATTGCCAGCCGCACCCTGGACAATGGTGACGTACTTGAGGAATACCGCGTGGCCGGCCAGCTGCGCATGGTGAAGGTGACCCCACAGCGGGGCGCGCCGTATTACCTGTACGACCAGAACGGCGATGGCCGCATGGACAGCTCCAGGGACGGCGTTTCGCCGGTTTACTGGAAGCTGTACAGCTGGTGATGCCGGACGTGTACAGGATGGCGCGATGACGGCCCGGGAACGCCGTGCGACGGCGGGCATGAACGCTGGCCTGCGCCAGGGGCTGACCGCCGAGCAGCTGGCGGCGGTGCAGACGCTGGAGCATTTCGGCTGGCAGCTGCGCTTCGTGCGCCGACCGCTGTTCCGCGATCCGGTCCCGGTGTTGTTCGACCGGGACGGCAAGCGGTACGTGGTATTGCAGGCCGATGGCAGCCTCGATGAATCACAGAGCCTCGCCCTGCGCGATTGACGCGGCCATCGGAGCAACGTGGCAACCTGCGCAGGGCGCTGCGGGACGCCGCCGCGCATGTTGGCCGGTCGGGGCCGCCTGGCCACGTTTCAGCGGATGACCAGCACCGGGATGCTGCTGCGTGCCAGGACTTCGGCGGTCTGGCTGCCGAGCAGGACCCGCGTGACCCCACGCCGGCCATGCGATGTCATCACGATCAGGTCGGACGCCCGCTCTTCGGCAACGTCGATCACGCCGTCGGCCGCATAGCGGTCCAACACGTGCACGCCATTGGCCCGCACCTGCTGTGCCTGTGCCATGGCCAGCGCCGGCTGCAGGATTTTCTGAGCGTTCTCTTCGCGGTCGGCCTTGTATTCAGGGCTGTTCATATAGCCCACGCTCCAGCCCATCGCGTCATACATGCCCACCGCCCACGGCTCGGAGACGGTCACGATATCGACCTCGGCATCAAGGCCCTGGGCCAGCTCCAGGCCCTTGGCCAATCCTTTTTCCGACAGCTCTGAACCGTCGGTGGCAATCAGGATGCGCTTGTACATGGCGGGGCTCCGTGGCGACCTGGGGATAGGACAGGCAGCATTGCACACCCAACGTGCACGCTGCGCCTTGAGCTGGATCAACGCAGTGCGGCAGGGGTGGACGCGCCTTTGCCTGCCGGAGCCGGCGACGATCCGCCACCGGGATCACGGCGACGACGGTGGGGGCTGCGCGGCGTTCCACAGCGCCCGCTGCTGTCCGCTGCGTGCGCGCTGCAGCGATTCCGCGTCACGCGCTCCGCCCAACCGTCGCACACCAGCCTGCGCGTCAGCTGCGCCTGCGTCTGGCGGTGCGGGTCGATCCGATACGGGACGGTCGTAGTAGTCGTTGCGCCAACGACGGCGTGCATCAGCGCTGAACTCACGGATGCCGCTTGCCCCCAGCAGGCCCTGTGCCGCAGTCCCCAGCGCGCGCGGCCTGCTGGATACGGCAGACGCAGAGGTCGCGGGCGTTGGCGCGGTGGGCGGCAGCGGCTCCGGCAGCGCGCCCTGCCTGAGGTCCTGCAGTGTGCGGATGCGGGCGAGGCCAGGGTTCCCGCTGCGGCGCGGCGTCAGGAGCGGCGGGCCACCTGCATCATGGGTGCGCGCAGAGGCTCTGGAGGCAGCGTGGGTGGCGTCCGGGCAAGCGCGGGCGTTCGCGGCGGTTACGCTGTGTCCCTGCGCCGTGACATGCACGACGAGCGTCGATGCCTCGGCGCCGGACGCTTTCGTGGCCCCGGCCTCGGTGGATGTCACATGCGTCGCCGCGGAGCGGGCCGGCCCGTCCGTGGTGCCCAGCCTGGGCAGGCCGACGGCCGGCGTTGAACCGGAGGCGCGCGCCGTCGCTGCATTGTCCAGCTGCTGCCGCATTTTCGCCTCACGTTGATGGCGCTGCTGTTGCTGGGCCGCGCTGGCACGCGACAGGGCGCGGCGGGCGAGGGCTGCGTCGACGGCCGCGATCGCCGCCCCTTCGGCGCGCTTCTGCTCACCGTGCCGACGCGCCTTGGCGACGGCACGGCTGTCGGCGGCCTGGCGACGCTGCGCGTTCTCGTGCTGGCGGGCAACGTAACGGGCCTGCTCCGCAGCGGCATGACGGGCGAGGCAGGCGGCGGCGACGGCCGCGTCGCGCGCTTTCTGTGCTTCCGCGTCCTGCTGCTGGCGGAGGTACTGCGGGCTCTGGTCCAGCACCGTCACGCGGCGGGCGGCCGCCTCGATGTCATCCAGCTCGCGCGCACGCCGACGGTCGGCCGCGATCTGTGCAGGTGCCCGCTCACGGATGATCGCCAGCGCTCCCGCCCTGTCCGCTTCCTCATGCACCGCCGACGCCGCAGCATCGCCCTCGCTCTGCGCGAAGGTGGGGCCGCCCGGTGCGGCGGGCTGCGCCGGGCGCAGCGTGTAACCGCGGTCTACAGGGGCCTGCTTCAGGGCCTTCTTCAATGTCGTCCTGTTGTCGCCGTCGTCCTGGACGTCCCGCCGCAGCAGATCGATCGTTGGGTCGGCGCGGTGCAGTCGCGCCGGTACCTCCGCCAGGATCAACTGGCTCCAGGGCGCCAGCGCCGCTCGCCCGCGGCCTACCAAAGTTTCGCTCAGTGCCGATGTCCGCCAGTCGCCTGCGCCCCCGGCAAGCGCGTTGGCGACCTGCGCGGCCCCTCCGGCGTGCTGCAGCACATCGCTCACGGCACGGTCGTAGCTGGCGGCGGCAATGCGCGCCAACTGCAGTGTGGTGTCAGGTTCCGCAAGATCCTGCTGGCGTTGCAGGACCGAGGCGATACCGCCCGCCACGCGCGGCTGCAGCAGCACCGCGCGCGCGTCCGGCGCCAATGCGCAGGCCTCATCCAGGGCCTCGGCAAGGTACAGCACCTGTTCGCTACGCTGTCCACGTCTGTCCCTTGCCAGCGCGCTGGCCACGCGTCGTGACAGGTGCGCCGCCGCATCACGCGAATCGGCCGGGCTCGGTTGATGGACGCATGCGCCGGCAGGTTCGGGCGGTGACGCGTCGGGCGTATCAAGGGTATCCAGCGCGCCGTGTGCCTGTTCAATGCCCTGCCGGAAGCCCGCGAGACCGTCATGGTGCCCCAGCGCACGCTGCAGGTTCGCTGCCAGCTGTCCCCGCACGCGTGCCGCCGCCTGGGGATCGGCGCGCATCCAACGCAGGATCGGCGCCACGCCGATCTCTTCCAGAATCGCCTGCCGACGCAGCTCAAGCGCACTGATCAGCGCCTGGGCATCGGGCCATCCGCTGCTGGCATCCACGCTCGGCCAGTCCCGTTCGACCAGCGCCGCGAGGCCGGCGTCGGGTACCAGATACAGTCGGTAGCCCATTTCGGCCACGACGTCGGCCGCCGTCGCGCTGCGCGCGTGCGCGGCCACCGATTCCGACTGCACACCGTAGGGCCAGTCGTGTGCGTCAGCCAGAACGCCTGGACGGTCGCCCGCTGTGCCAGCGGACCCGGTCGGAACCGGCAGTGGGAACAGTGCGGCGGGCCGCTGCTGGCGCGCGATGTCGCCGCTGCGGGCCTTGGTCTGCATCTGGCCGGTCTGCAGGTCACGGAAGCCGATGGGCCCGCAGGAGCCGAAGTCGACCGTCATTCCCGTCCACTGACCGTCACGCAGCGTGTAGCCGAAGTTCTCCATCCGGTAATTCAGGTGGTCCCAGTTGTCGAGCCAGCGCGAGGCGATGTAGTGCCGGGCGGCGTCGTCGCGCAGCGTGTCCGGCAGCCTCCGTGTCATCGCCTCAAGCAGCGAGAACCGCTGGGTGTCCAGCCCGGCGTATCGGGCGATGGCGGTGTCCTCGTGCAGGAACCAGGGCTGCGCCGCGCCCGCCGCGTCGAGCAGCGCCTGCTGCTGCGCGACCACCTCCGCGTGCTGCCGCTGCAGTCCAGCGTAGATCTCGCCCTGTGCCGGATCGCGCGCGGCAACGAGCGCGGCGGCCTGCGGCAACACCAGGAAGTGGCCAAGATCCCGGTACCCGGCGTCGTGCTGCGAGGCGAACAACAGGGGGCGCGATGCCCCCGGATCGGCCTGCAGGTGGCCGGCGTCGACGGCCAATCCCGCTGCCAAAGCGGTGTCCGGCGCTTCCAGCCCGGTCAGCTGGAACACACGCGCCAGGGTCATTTCCATCGCACTCAGCGCGCCACTGCCGGTGGACTTCACCCGCCAGCGGATCCCTTCGACCTCCGCCAGGTACGCGCAGTTGCTGCCCGCATCATTGGCCGGCGCGACTTCCGCGACGGACAGGTCGAGCACCGGGGACCCGACAGCCCCCACCGCATCTTCCGGCAGCACCGGCGAGGCCGCGCGCGGCGGCGAGGTTATCGGCGACAGCGACTGAGGTGGGGTGGCGTCGCGCGGATGGAACATCCATACCATCTGGTCGATCCCCTGCAGTGCGGCCTCGGTGAGTCGCCGCAGGGTGGCGCCGCGCTCGATGGCGGTCATGCCGGGATTGCGCTCGACGGTCTGCACATACTCACTGCACAGCGTGTCCACCAGCTGCAGCCCCGCCCGACCCCGCAGGTTTTCCATGTCGCGCCGGAACACATCCAGCGCGTAGTGGACCTGGTCGGACAGGCTCCTTGCATGGTGCGACGCGCCCGGGAACAGCGGATTGCCCGCCAGCGCACGCGCGCCCTCCTGTGCATATCCCATGCGCACGGCGCGCTCCAGTACATCGCACTCCGATTGGGTCACCAGCGCCGGCAGGCGCTCCTCCACGGCCCGTCGGATGAGGCCGGCTTCCAGCTGCGCCTGTGCCCGCACTCCGGTTGCCGCGCATGCCGCCGCCAGTCGTTCGCGTACGCTCTGCGCTGCCTCGCCCGGATCGCGTTCCCCTGGCGCGTCGCTGGCAGCCGGCACGGACCGCAGTCGGCTCAGCGTCTGTCGATGCATCGCGCCGACCTCGACGGCGCCGTGCTGCTCCAGGGTTGCCAGCAGTGAGACGAACGCACGGCCCAGTTGCGGTTCACGCAGGTAGCACGACGTCGACGGGGCCGGAACACGGTGGGCATCCGGATAGAGCAGGTAGTGCGCCACGTCCAGCGCGCTGAGGCGGTTTTCGCGCACCAGCCCCTCCACTACCACCAGCCACTGCAGGTTGGCCTCTACCGTTGCCTGCCGCAGTGCCTCGGTTGCAGCAGGGAGCTGCAGGTCCAGCACCAGCCTGCCGTGCACGCTGCGCGACAGCAGTCCCGTCGCAGTGACCGCTGCCGCGTTGCGCGGCGCGTCGGCGGCCACCGCGCGCTGGACGCCCTGCAGGCAGTCGTGCAGCGTCCGCAGGGTCCCGGTCTGCCGCATCGTATCGGCAGTGGCCGGGATGGGCGCCGGCGTGCCTCCCGACGATCGGCGGGAGCGCGACGGCGGTGTGTTGGCGACGCCGCGCAATCCACTGCTGTTGGAGCTGGACGAGGACGACTCCCCGGAGGCCTGCCGCGACCGCACGGTCGGCGTCGACGGGGGCGAGGCGACCGGTGGGGTGATGGGCGACATGCGGGCTCCGATCCGGGGAAGGAAGCCCCACTCTAGGGATGCGCTGCCGTCCGGCTTCCAGAAAGCAAACCCGGACCGGAGACGTCCTAGATCGCGGTCAGGTTGGCGTAAGCCATCACCAGCCATTTGCTGCCGGCGTCGGCGAATTCGACCTGGACCCGTGCATGCGCGCCGCTGCCTTCGTAGTCGGTGACCATGCCTTCGCCGAACTTCGCGTGGGTGACCATCGTGCCCAGCTTCAGCGGAGGCAGTTCCAGCGCGGCGTGTCCACCGCCGCGGCTGGCGCCGAGCGAAGCCGGCCGCGAGACCTGTACCTTGGGCCGCACTTCATGCAGGAGTTCGCGCGGGATCTCGCGCAGGAAGCGCGAAGGTACCCCGTAGTTGTCCTGGCCGTGGATGCGTCGTGATTCGGCATAACACAACACCAGTTTCTGCCGCGCGCGGGTGATGCCGACGTAGGCCAACCGCCGTTCCTCTTCCAGGCGCCCGCTTTCCTCAAGCGACCGTGCACTCGGGAACAGGCCGTCTTCCATGCCGGCAAGGAACACCAATGGGAACTCCAGGCCCTTGGCCGAATGCAGGGTCATCAACTGCACCCCGTCCTCGTTCGCCTGCGCCTGCCCCTCGCCCGCTTCCAGCGCGGCATAGGCAAGGAAGGCGACCAGCTCGTCCATGTCCTGGACTTCTTCTACGTCATCGGCACGCCGCAGGAACCGCGATGCCACCGACACCAGTTCATCCAGGTTGTCGGTGCGCGATTCGGAATCCAGCGCGTTGCGGCTTTCCTTGCTCCAGTGCTCGCGCAGCAGCGAACGCGCGAGCACATGGTCGATACGTTCGGCCAGCGACATCTCGCCGGTCTGCGCCTGCAGCTCGTTGACCAGCACCAGGAAACCGGCCAGCGCATTGCGTGCACGCGCAGCCAGCACGTTGCCCTGGGTGACCAGCATGGTGGCTTCCCACAGCGAAATGCCCTGCGCGCGCGCCTCGCGCCGGACCTCGTCCAGGGTCCGGTCGCCAATGCCACGGGTCGGCGTATTCACCGCCCGCTCGAAGGCCGCGTCATCGTTGCGGTTGGAGAGCAGGCGCAGATAGGCCAGCGCATCCTTGATTTCAGCACGTTCGAAGAAGCGCATGCCGCCATAGACGCGGTACGGCACCTGCTCGCCGAGCAGGACTTCTTCCAGCGCGCGCGACTGCGCGTTGCTGCGATACAGGACGGCCACTTCGCCATGGCTGCCACCGTCACGCACCCATTGGCGGGCGCGCTCGACGATGTAACGCGCTTCGTCCATCTCGTTGTAGGCGGCGTACAGGTCGATCGGATCGCCGTCGCCGCTGTCGGTCCACAGCTCCTTGCCGATGCGGTCCGGGTTGTGCGAGATCACCGCGTTGGCCGCGCCCAGGATGTTGGCGGTGGAACGGTAGTTCTGCTCCAGCCGGATGGTCTGCGCGCCCGGGAAATCACGCAGGAAGCCCTGCACATTCTCCACTTTCGCGCCGCGCCAGCCGTAGATCGCCTGGTCGTCGTCGCCCACCACGAACACATGCCCGGTGTCTCCGGCCAGCACGCGCACGAAGGCGTACTGGATCGCATTGGTATCCTGGAATTCGTCGACCAGGATTTCGCGGAAACGCGCCCGGTAATGCGCCAGCAGCGACGGGTTGTCGCGCAGCAGCTCATGCGCGCGCAGGAGCAGTTCGGCGAAGTCGACCAGGCCGGCGCGATCACAGCGCGCCTGGTATTCGATGTAGGCCTGGCGCATGGTCTCCAGCCACGCATCGTGCGGCTCCGGTTGGATGTGCTGCGGCCGGCGGCCTTCATCCTTCTGTTCGTTGATCCACCACGCGATCTGCTTGGGCGGGTATTTGCCGTCGTCCAGTTCCAGCGCCTGCACGACGCGCTTGACCAGTCGCAGCTGGTCATCCGAGTCCATGACCTGGAACGCTTCGGGCAGTCTGGCGTCGGCCCAGTGCAGGCGCAGCAGGCGGTTGGCCAGGCCGTGGAAGGTGCCGATCCAGGCACCGCGGCTGCCGTTGGGCAGCTGGGCGTCGATGCGGTGGCGCATCTCGCCGGCGGCCTTGTTGGTGAAGGTCACCGCGAAGATGCCATGGGTGGGCACGCCGAACACTTCGTGCAGCCAGGCGATGCGATGGGTGAGAACGCGGGTCTTGCCGGATCCGGCACCGGCCAGCACCAGGTGGTGGCCGGCAGGGGCGGACACGGCGTCGCGCTGGGCCGGGTTCAGGCCGTCGAGCAGGTGGGAGACATCCATCGGCACATTTTACGGCATCCGGACAGCCGGGCGTCCGGCGAACGGCGCGGGCGTGGCGTGGAGGGCCGCCCGATGCGGTCGCGCCTGATCGGGGCCCTGCGCCGGGGGCGATCCCTCGCGAGCAGGGCAGCGCCGGCCTGAGCCGGCTGCGCGGACGGTGCAGCGCCGGCACGGGCAGGCTGTGGGCACCGCACGAGGGCCCTCACCGGTCCGCTGTCACCGTTGCAGCCGGTCGATGGCGTGGCGTGCGGCGGCGGCAGCCTGCTGGCGCAGTTCGGGCACGGCCAGGCTCTCCCACAACGTACCGATGCGCAGGCTGCCGAGCACGCCGATCGCAGCGTGGACGTGCCCATCGGCATCGATCAGGCGATCGCCAGCGGCCTGCGTATCCAGCCCCAGTCCGTGCGGTCCCGGCCGCGCCACGCCCTCGGCCAGCATCTGCCGCAGCAAAGGATTGCGCAGCCCTTCGGCACGTGTCTCCACGCCGGTGGCGTTGACCAGCGCGCCCAGCATCCAGTCGCGTGGCTGCCCATGCTCCCGCGCCGTCAGGCGCAGGCCGGGCGCCGTTTCGACCACGCCCTGCAGGCGGACGCGGTGCAGCTGCAGGCGACCGCTCTGCAAAGCATCGCGCAGCAGTCCGTGTACGTCGGCGGCGATGCGGTGGCGGTGGACATCCCATTGCCGGGACACGTGCCGCAGGAAGCGGCGCTGGTCGGCCTGGTCCAGGCTCTGCCACAGCGCAGCACCATGCGGCCGGATGCGTTCCATGACGCTCTGCCAGGGGATACCGGCTGCCGCGGCCTCGCGCGCATGCTGGCGCAGGGCGCGCATCCGGGCCCGCAGCGGCATCGCCAGCAGCGGCTGCGGGTCGAACGTCGCCGGCGCGCCGTGCGCATGCGGCAGCGGCATCAGGCCGTGCCGCGAGAACACATGGAGGGTGCCCTGGTGTCCCGCAGCGAACAGCGCCACCGCGCTGTCGACCATGCTCAGCCCTGACCCGATGATGCCGATATCGCCCGCATGGGCGAGCAGGCGGACGCCATCGTAATCCCAGGCTTCGGCCAGCGCATCGTGCGGCAGCGCCTCGGCCCCGGCCAGCGGCGTCGGTCGCACGCTGTTGCCACAGGCCAGCACGACCTCGCGCGCGCTGACACGCCCCCCATCGGCGCGCTCGAGCTGCAGGTCACCCTGCCCGCGACGCAGTGCGAGTACCGGCTGCGGTATCACCTGCAGCCTTGCAGGACTGTGTTCCGCCGCTTCGGCAAGGCGCGTTCGCAGGTACGACGCGTAGAAGCGTCGGGGCACGAAACGATGGGCCAGGGTGGCGTCGTCGTCGTCGGGAAACGCCTCCACCTGCCGCAGATAGCCGGTGAAATCAGCGGGCTGGTCGGGCAGCGCGCTCATCCGCCCGGCCGGCACGTTGAGCAGGTGCTGCGGCGCCGGCGTAGCGTAGGCAATGCCCTCGCCCAGCGTGGACGCCGGCTCGAACAGCGCCACATGCAGCACGGTGCGCGCCTGGCGCAGGATATGCAGGGCGGTCAGCACACCGGCGGCGCCACCGCCGATGATGGCCACGTCGATGGGGTGCTGCATCGCGTTCTCGTTCATGTGCCGATTGTAGGCGATGGCCCCGGCCGTGCCGTTACATCAACGCATCGGCCAGCCGCGCGATCCCTTCGCGACTGCGACGCCAGGCCGCCCGGGCGCGCCACGTATCCAGCTGCAGCGGGCGTGACTGGCGCAGGTAATCCTGTTCGATGTCCAGCAGCTGGCGCACGATCACACGGTCGTAGCACAACAGGCCGATCTCGGCGTTCAGCGCGAACGAGCGGATGTCCAGGTTGATCGAGCCGAGCAGGGCGATATCGTCATCCACGCTGAGATGCTTGGCGTGCAGGAAGTGCGGCTCGTACAGGGCAATGCGCACGCCGCTTCGCAGCAGCTCGTCGTAATACGCTTCCTGCGCCCAGGCGGTCAGCCGTGCATTGCTGGTGGCCGATACGATCAGCTGCACATCCACGCCGGACAGCGCGGCGATGCGCAGCGCGCTGAGCGTGGCCTCGTCGGGCACGAAATACGGCGTCACCAGCACGATGCGCCGGCGTGCCAGATGGATCAGCGCGTTGACCGCGTCGCGGGCGTTGCTGAAGGGATAGGCCGGACCGCTGGGCAGCAGCTGGGTGGCCACGTCTTCGCTGCGCACCGGCACATCGGCCATCACCTCCAGCCGCTGCCCCGTTTCCATGTACCAGTCACTGGCGAACACCGCTTCCAGATGGGCCACGGCAGGGCCGCGAAGGCGTGCCACCAGTTCCCGGTTGGGGCGACCGCGCACGAAGCCGGCCTCGGCCAGGTTCTGCGAGCCGATGTAACCGACCTTGTTGTCGATCACGGCGATCTTGCGATGGTTGCGCAGGTCCATGCGCCCGCTGCGGCGCCAGCGCAGGCCGCCCGGCAGCATCGCGCGAACGTCGACACCGCGTGCGAGCAGACGTTTGCGATAGGCACGCAGGCCGCGCTTGGCACCTACCGCGTCCAGCAGCAGCCGGCACTGCACGCCACGCGCTGCGGCGCGCTGCAGTGCCTCCACGATGGCCTCGCCGACGGCATCGTCGAACATCAGGTAGTACAGCAGATGGACGCGCTCTTCGGCCTGGTCGATGTCGTCGATCAGGTGCGCCAGCGAGTCGTCGTAGCCGGTCAGCAGATCAAGCGCGTTGCCATGCACCGGCATGAAATCACCCTGGCGCTCGACCAGCGGCACCATCTCCGCCACCGCGGTGTCCGGATCCGGTTGCCAGCGCAACGCGGCCTGCAGGGCCTGCTCCTCACGGATCACCTGGGACGCTTCCGCCTGCCGCCGCAGCCGCTCGCCCGACAGCCAGGGATGACCGAACAGCAGATACAACGGCAGGCCCAGCAGCGGCACGAAGCCCACCAGCAGCAACCAGCTGCGTGCGGCGCCTGGCGTGGTGCGGGTGGGAATCCACAACAGCGCCGCGAACCGGATCACCCAGTCCAGCAGCAGCAGCCAGGATCCGACCATCCACTCGAACAGCATCGCATCGCCCGCCACAAGGGAACCGCATTCTGCCATGCACGCATCACGGCCATGAAAAAACCCGCCTCGCGGCGGGTTCTTCATCGGGTTGACCGGCAATCCTCGCGGATTACTTGATCTTGCCTTCCTTGTACGGGACATGCTTGCGCACGACCGGATCGTACTTCAGGAATTCCATCTTCCCGGGGGTGTTCTTCTTGTTCTTGTCCGTCGTGTAGAAGTGGCCGGTACCGGCCGTCGAAATCAGACGGATCTTGTCGCGCTTGCCTGCCATGATCGTTTACTCCTCAGACCTTTTCGCCGCGCGAACGCAGCTCAGCCAGAACGGAGTCGATCCCGTTCTTGTCGATGGTGCGCAGTGCATGCGCGGAAACACGAAGCTTCACCCAGCGGTTTTCGCTGGCGACCCAGAAGCGGCGCTCGTGCAGGTTGGGCAGGAAACGACGACGGGTCTTGTTGTTGGCGTGCGAGACGTTGTTACCCGTCTGCACTCGCTTGCCGGAAACCTGGCATACGCGGGACATAGCGCACCTCGATAGTAGTTTGTGTCTCCCCGTAGCCCGGGGGACGGCGGCCTCGACGGTTGCCCGCCACACGTCATGAGAATCAAAGCGTTACGCTGACCTGGGCAGGCCGGAGGACGTGTTCCCGGCACCGCCGCCCGGGATCAACCGGACACAGCGAGCCGCGAAGTATGCCGGGAACAGGCGCTGGACGCAAGCGGGGGTGGGCGGCGTCCAGGGTCGGGCTGAAGGCCCTCTACGACATCCTCGCCTGGCAGCTGCTACATACAGGGCATGAAACTGCTTGCACTGACCTACGGCACCGAAGGTGACACGCGTCCGATGGCCATGCTGTGCCGTGGCCTGATCGACGCCGGCCACGACGTGCAGTTGCTGTCCGATGGCAGCACGCTGTCCAGTGCGGCGGCGCTCGGTGTGCCGCATGCCGCGCTCGCCGGCGACATCCAGGAGGACGTGGTGGCGCTGCTGGCGCGTGGCAACAGCCCCCGCGCCGCCAGCAGCGGACTGGCCCGGATGGCGCACCGCCACGTCGCGGAATGGACGCGCCAGGCAGATGACGCCGCCGCAGGGTGCGACGCGGTGCTGACCGGTGGCCTGGCGGCGTTCGTAGGCATCAGCGTGGCCGAGCGCCACGGCATTCCCGTGATCGGTACCGGCATGATTCCGATCACCCCCACCCGCGCGTTCCCGTCGCCGTTCCTGCCTCCGGGCTGGACGCCGCGCCTGTTCAACCGACCCAGCCACCAGCTGGCGACCTGGCTGATCTGGCAGCAGTTCCGCGGGCCGGTCAACGCCACCCGGCGCGCACTGCTCGACCTGCCGCCGACCCATGCGCCGTCCATCGACGCGCCGATGCTGTACGGAGTGTCGCCCAGCCTGGTGCCGACACCCGCCGATTGGCCGGCCGATCATGTGATCTGCGGCCAGTGGCGGCTGCCGGACACCGTGGCGTGGTCGCCCGACGCCGCGCTGCAGGCCTTCCTTGCAGCGGGCCCGCCTCCGGTCTATCTCGGCTTCGGCAGCATGACCGGCTTCGACCGCGAAACGGTGCTGGCATCGCTGCTGCGCATGCTGGGCGGACGCCGCGTGCTGCTGTCACCCGGCTGGTCCGGCCTTCCGGATCTGGCGCTTCCGGACACGGTGCACCCGGTCGGTCCGGTGCCGCACGAGGCGCTGTTTCCGCTCACGGCGCTGGTGATCCACCATGGCGGAAGCGGGACGACGCATTCGGCTTGCCGGGCCGGGGTCCCGTCCATGGTGATGCCCTTCGCCGCAGACCAGTTCTTCTGGGCCGACCGCCTGCATCGGCTGGGCGTCGCACCTGCTGCGCTGTCGTCGCGGAGGCAGGATGACGCCGTGCTGTCACGCGCGCTGGCCGTGGCCGAACAGCCGGATGTCCGCCGCCGGGCCGCCGAGCTGGGAACCCGGATGGCCCGCGAGAACGGGGTCGCCATGGCGGTGGCGACAGTGCAGGGACTGCTGGGTCGCCGCTGATCATCCCGACGCAAGCCGCAGGGCCATCGCACCCAGCTCGTCGGCGCGCGCGCGGTCGCGCCTGTGCAGGCGGACGAAGTCGCGAGCGCAGGCGGCGAACTCCCCGCGCGGGTGGCAGGCCTGGTCGATGGCCTGCTGCTGCAGTTCGACCAGGTCGGCGGGCAGTCCTGGTGCATCGCGGGTGCGCAGCGCCAGCCACAGTCCACCCAGCAGGCGCGCGCGACGGCTGGTGAGGTCCTGGTGGTTGAGCTGGAAGAACGCGATGGTCACGGCCCCCCGCGCGTAGTCAGGCCCGCGCTGTCGACGCGGTACCGCCAGCACGCCGTCGAAACGGATCAGCCGCGCCGGATCCTTGTCCAGGCTGCCAAGCGGATACACGAGCAGGGGCTCTTCGGCGTTGGCGGTGGACGGCGTCGAGGCCCCGGTCCGGCGCCTGCTGCGTACCGGGAAAAAATCCGCCTTCAACGTGGAATTGCAGCGGGTGCAGGCGATGACGTAGTTGAAGGGATGGTAGGCCAGCAGATAGTAGCCGCGTGAGCTGGGATTGCCGACGCGGCAGGGAGGCACGTAGCCCACTGCCCCCTTTCCGCGGGTTGGCGGCCAGGCACTTACCCGGGACTTGGGCCGGAAGTGTTCGACTTCATGCACCTTGCTGGCCAAGGCGCTTCCGGCCAGCCGGCTTTCGCAGTACGCGCATTTTTCATGCTGCAGGGCGATGTAGACCGCCTTGATATCGCCCCAGAACTCGCTACCCGGCACATAGCGTCCTTCGCGGCGGTACTGCGCGGTGCGCAGACTCGCCTTCTCCAGCCAGCGCGGATCATGCGCGCCGATGCGTTCCAGCAGGCCAGCCTCGTCCACTGCGATACGGATCATGGGCCACCCTCGCCGCACGAAAGCAGCCGCAGGTATGCAGCAGAGGCGGCCGGATCCCCGGCTTCACCGGCGCGGCGCAGACCCTCCAGTGCATCGGACACATCGGCCGGGCGCGTACTGTCCAGGCCGAAATAGGGGCTCAGCAGCAGCTGGTCAGCGCTTTGTCCGTGTACCCGCTCGGCCAGTCGCACGATGCGCGTTCCGCGCACCCGGTCCGGTTCCAGCACCGCCACGTTGCCGGGCTGAAGCGCTCCCAGCACCAGCGGGCTGTGGGTCGTGACGATGAACTGGATGGCCGGTAACGCCGCGGCGAGGGTCGGCAGCAGCGCGCGCTGCCACGCCGGATGCAGGTGGAGGTCGATTTCATCCACCAGCACCACGCCGTGGCTGTCCACCAGCTTGCGTCCCGACCGCGCGCCCTGGCACAGCTGGTAGAGCATGTCGCCGACCCACCCGACGTACGCCTGGTAGCCATCGGAAAGCCCCCGGAACGGCAGCGCCACACCTTCCATTTCAAACATGTCGGCGGCCTCGACGGATGCCGGACGCGGCGGGTCGATCATGCGGCAGCCCTGCGGCAGCAGCCGGTTCATCAGGTTGACCACCTGACGGTAGCGTCCTGGATTCTGGGCGGCGTACGCCGGCAGCCAGCCTGCGAGCGGTACCAGCCCGCGGTTGTCGAACAGGCTGGCGACCCGGTGCCAGCGCTGCTGGGGCAAGGGCAGCGCGCCGACGCGCGGCACCTGCTGCTGCAGGTCCACCCAGCGCGATGCGCCATAGGCCACCAGGAAAAACGCGCTGGCATCGCGCACCTGCTGGACCTGGCGCAGCTCCCGCGCCAGGCTGGCGTCGGCAGGCCGCAGCCAGTCGATAAGCTCCAGGTCCCCCATCCGCTCCACCTGCATGTGCAGCGGCAGCCGCGCGCGGCCCAGCAGGTCCTGCCGGTGCAGGCGCACGCCGGTCTCGACGCGGGCGATGTCGTCGGCCGGCGGCGCTGTATCGCCGGACCCGGCGGGAGAACGACGCAGCCAGCGATGGCCGGTCAGTCCGCCCGCGCGTTCCAGCACCGGCGCCAGCACGCTGGCCGCGATCGCGCGCAGCACGGTGGACTTGCCGGCGCTGTTGCCTCCCAGCAGCACATGGACATTGCCGGTTGAACGGCCGGCGCTGTCGTCGGGGTCGGCGAATGCAATGCGTGCGTCGACGAAGGTGCGCAGGTTCTGCAGACGGATGGCTTCGATATGCAACGCGGAGGCCCTCGCGGCACCTCAGCAGTGCCGTGTGCGCGGTGCACTGCAGGGGGCATGCACACCACACCCGCAGGGTAGGCGGCGTGGCTGGCGGCTCGCCAGAGGACAGCCCGCCAGGCTATGCCGGCATCAGCGTCGCCACCCAGTCGACGAACACACGCAGCCGCTGGCTTGCATGCCGGTTGGGCGGGTACATGATGTGCATCGGCATCGGCGGCAGTTGCCAGTCGGCAAACAGGCGCACCAACCCTCCACCTGCTGCGGCGGCCATGTAGTCCGGGACGCAGACCACGCCAAGGCCGGCCAGCCCTGCAGCCAGGTAGGCGTCGCCGTCGTCGATGGCGATCACGTGGCGGCCCTGGATGTCGACGCGCTCCGTGCCCCGCTGCATCACCAGGCGACGCAGGCGACCGGTGCGCGGGCGCATGAAGCCGACGGTGAGCTGGTCGGGACCGTCCAGTTCCAGCGGGTGCGCCGGCGGGCCATGCCGCTGCAGGTACGCCGGGCTTGCGTACACCCCCAGCTGCAGCGCGCCGATGGGCCGTGCGACCAGCCCCGGCACGGCCGGCTCACCGCCGCGGAGGACACAGTCGACACTGTCGCTGATCAGGTCCACCTCGCGGTCGCTCACGCCGATATGCAGTTCGATGTCCGGATAGAGCGCATGGAACCGCGGAAGCGCAGGCACCAGCAGCAGCCGCGCGAAGGGGCTGGGTACGTCGATGCGCAGCCGTCCGCGCGGCGCGCCGGTGGCCGTGGACAGGCTGGCTTCGGCCGCTTCCAGGGATGCCAGCAGGTGCACGGCCTGCGGGTAGTACACCTCGCCTTCGGCGGTCAGCTTGACCTGCCGCGTGGTGCGATGGAGCAGGCGCACGCGCAGATGCGCTTCCAGCTGCTGCACCAGCTCGGTCACCCGGGTACGGCCCAGCTGCAGTGTCTGGGCGGCTTTGGTGAAGCTGCCCGTCTCCACCACGCGTGCAAAGGCCCGCATGGCCTCGAAGCGATCCATCAGGGACGTCCGCTGATCTGTCGGTTGAAGCGAACAATCTAGACGCAACAAGCCGGTTTATCCACACAGGTAGACGCGCGAGCATCAGCACCTTGCCATGGCACCCGCCGTGGCCCCCTGCAAGGAACCTTCCATGACCCGTGACGTCGTGTTTCCCACTGGCCGACAGGCCCTTTACGAACGCAACCGCTACTCTCCCGCAGTGCGTGCCAACGGTCTGCTGTTCGTGTCCGGCCAGGTCGGCAGCCGCGAAGACGGCAGCCCCGAGCCCGGGCTGGAAGCCCAGGTCCGCCGCGCCTTCGACAATCTCAACGCGGTACTCGCTGCAGCCGGCTGCAGCTTCGATGACGTGATCGACGTGACGGTGTTCGTGGTCGACCCGGAAAAAAACTTCGAGGCCATCTGGGCGATCGTCCCCGACTACTGGGGCCGGGCCCCCTTCCCGACCCTGACCGGCGTGGGCGTGACCTGGCTGTATGGCTTCCAGTTCGAGATCAAGGTGATCGCGAAGCTGCCGGCATGAGGGCGCGCAGTGGCGGCCGGTGCGGCAGAAGGCGGCGCTGATGACCGGATTGCAATTGTATCCACCACGCGCGGGTTGCTAGCCTGCGCGCATGCACCGTCTGCTCCGCCCATGGCGTACCACCCTGATCATGCTGCTGATGGCGGCATTGCTGGTGGTCCCCCTTCTCGACGCACTGGGCTGCGCGCAGGAGTCGGATGCCGGTGCAGCCGCGCTGGTGCACCTGACGGCCGACCCTGTGGGTGACGACGGCCAGGACGGCCACGCCGATGCCTGCAGTCACAACCATTGCCACCACGCCAGCCAGGGCCTGCCGGCCAGTAGCGCCGCCGCTTTCGGCCTGGCTTTTGGCCCGCGCTGGCTGCGCATCGGCGAAGACGCGACCTATGCTGTCGCGCAGGATGAATTAGCACGCCCTCCTCGTCCGTGAGTTGAGTAATCCCCGCACCCTTGCGGGGTCCTTTCCTCACTGACAATCGGACGTTTCCCATGTCGATGCTGACGCGTCGGTCGCTGTCCGCGGCCGGGCTCTTCGTCGCCCTCCTGCCGGGCCTGTGCCCTGCAGCGCGGGCCGCAGCACATGCTGCTCCTTCCTATGAAACCCTGCTCGAACGCCTGGACCAGTTGCCGGGAACCCGCGTCGGCGCGGCGCTCGCCGCGGCGGCCGAAGCCCGCGCCGAGCAGGCCCGGGCGCTGCCGAATCCAGCGCTTTCCTGGACCACGGAAAATGCGTGGGGCAGCGGCACGTACACGGGCCTGGCCAAGGCCGACCGTGTAGTTACGTTGTCCCAACCCCTGGAGATCGGTGGCCAGCGTAGTACGCGGATCCGCGCTGCCCGTGCCGAAGCGCAGGCAGCCGCTCTGCGCGGTGAGCTGTCGCGCACCGAGGTTGCCGCCCGCCTGGCCGCTGCGTATGCGGACGCGGAGACCGCACTGCGTCGCCATGGGCTTGCAGCCGAAGCCTTGGCGCTGACCCGTGACGATGCGGCGGCGATTGCCGCCCTGGTCGACCAGGGCCGGGAACCCCGGCTGCGTGCAGTGCAGGCACGGAGTGACGTGGCCACCGCGACGGCCGCGCTGGACCAGGCACAGGCCGATCGCGAGGCCGCGCTGGCACGACTCGCCAGCATCGCATCGCTGGACGCGCCGGTGGACGCACTGGACGGCAGCCTGCTGGACCGTGCGCCGCTGGCACGCGATACCGGTCCGGCAGACCCCGCTGTCCGTGTCGCCGAAGCAGAGGCCGACGCAGCGGGCCGACGCGTGGAGGTAGAGCGCAAACGCGCGCTGCCTGATGTCAGCCTGACTGTTGCACGCACGCGCTTCGGTGAAGCGCGCGAGCAGGCCCACACGCTTGGACTCACCGTGTCGGTGCCGCTGTTCGACCGCAACCGGGGTGGCATTGCCGCCGCCCGCGCCGAACAACGGGCCGCCGAAGCCCGGCTTGACCAGCAGCGCCGCGACAGCGAGGCCGAGCGGCTGTCGGCGCTGGCTGGCCTGAAGGCGGCGGGCAGCCGCACCCGGGCCGCCGATGAGAGCGTACTGGCCGCCATGGAAGCCCATCGCCTGGCCCGCGTCGGCTTCGATGCCGGACGCATTTCGCAGGTCGAACTGCGCAGCGCGCTCGCGGCACTGATCACCGCCCGCAGCACGGCCGTGGACGCGCGCCTGGCGCGGGTCGCCGCGGAGATCGATCTCGCCCGCATCGAAGGGCGCGCACCTTTCCTGGAGGCACGATGAACCCCCTGCATACACGCTCATTGAATGGCGGCCGCGTTCTGGCCGGCCTGCTGGCCCTGCTGCTCGTCGGCTGCGACGGCGGCACACCGCGCGTTGCGGCCGAGGCGGCGCCGTCCAGCACCGCGAACAGCGGCAACCCCGCGCACGCCGGCGAAGCAGACGAAGGCAGCGTGCTGCTCACGCCGGCACAGGTGGC
>JAZBLM010000048.1:0-22606 GCA_037033225.1 Pseudomonadota bacterium | reverse complement strand
CCAGCGGCGTGGCGGCGGAGCAGCCGGTGCAGGCGCTGGTCGCGGCCGGGGCAACGGCGGCGGCAATCGCGCCGGCTGATCGCAGCGCTCATTGATGTAACGAAGGGACGGCGCGCAGGCTCCGTCCCTTTTTCATTGCCGCGCGACAAGGCCGCCCGCTGCGCTCGCCGGGCATGGCCCGGCGCGACCCGCGCTCATCCGCGGTCCCGCCTCACCCGCGCGGCTTGTCCGGGTTCAGCAGGTTGCCGAAGAACAGCGCGTTGACCAGCAGCCGGTCCGTTCCATGCCAGTACTTGCGGTGTGCTGGATCGTCCGCGAACAGCACCACGTTGCCCTTCCCCTGCGGCGATACCAGCAGCCATGCCGAACCGCTTACCCGCGCATGATTGCGCTCGGACAGATAGCCGTTGACACGCGCCGGTGCATCTACGCGCACGACCGTGGAAAAAGGATTCGCGCTCGGTTGCAGCACCACGGCGGTCTCCTTGTTCACCGCAAGCTGGCGCCGTGGCGCACCGAAGCCCAGCGGATGGCTGGTATCGATGTCCGCGCTGAGGATGTTGCCACTGACGCGCTCGATCGCGGCGATGTCACGCTGGTCGCCGAAATCACGACGATCGTCCTGCGGTACCGGGTCCTCCGCGCCCAGCGTCTCACCGTCGGCGAGCTTCTTCCCGATGGCCCAGCGTGAGGCCGTGCCATAGGTCACCAGCGAGCCGCCGGCCTGGATCCAGCGCTTCAGCGCGGCGACCGCCGCATCGTCCACGTCATCGTACTTGCCACCAGCCAGCACGATCGAGGTGTAACGGTCCAATGACACCCTGCCCAGCTGGGACGGATCGATCTTGCTGGCCGGTAGCTGCAGCTGCTGGTCGAGCAGGAACCAGGCCGAGCCGATCTCGGTCGCGTTCACTCCTTCGCCCATGACCAGCGCCACGGCAGGCCGGCGCAGCGCTTTGATGCCGTCGCTGCCCAGGTCGATGCCGCTCCGGCTCTGCCCGCTGGACAGTGCGTAGGCCTGCACGCCGGCCGTGCCGGCCGCGACGGCGACCGCGTCGAGCAGCGCGGCGCCCTGCAGGGGCTGCCCGGCGACCGGCACCACGATGCTGCCGGGTGCGAAATCCCGCTCGCCTGCTGCGGTCCCCGCAGTGAATGGCTGGAACGCCGCACGCGTGGACAGACCCTTTTCCTGCAGCGCGTACAGCGCGCGGCCCGCGTTGTAGTCGCGCCAGTCGATCACGTAGGCATACCCGGCCTGGCCTCCCTGCACGCCGCCCTGCAGCGATGGCAGCGCCGTGATCCGCGCTCCGCTGGAAAGGCGGCTGCGGCTGCCCGCAGATGCAACGCCATACGCCGGCGCAATGGCGTAGGACGTGCTGCCGTAGAACACATCGCCCTTGATCGGCGGCGTGTCGGCGAAGATCGAGTGCACCAGGCGGAACTGCGGCTGCACGGCCGGCACCACATAGGCACTGCCGGGCAGGAAGCGGCGCCCGTCCACGGTCGCCTCTGAAGCAAGCGCGCGCACTTCAATCCGGTGCAGCAGCAGCAGCTCCAGCAGCCGACGGGTCAGCGAGGGGTCGTGCGCGTCGCCGAACACGAAGCTGTTCACCGGCTGCTGGCCGGCCTGCTTCAGCGCTGACTGGAAGAAGGTCTTCTGCAGCGTCAGCAGCCCCTCGCGCTCGGCCACCGCACCCCGGACCGTGCCCAGTCCGGTTGCGACCTGGTTGCGGATGGTGAAGGGGAAGGTCAGCGGCCCGTTGCTCGATTCCTGTACCCGTCCACGCGAGCTGGCCTGCTCCACGGTCACCCCCACCGCACCGTGGAAATCCGGATAGGTGGAACCATAGACCGGCGAGAAGTTGTCGAAATTCTCGCCGGTGTAGTACAGCGAACCCAGCGCGTCCAGCGAAGCGGCGTGGTACTTGGCCAATGTCTTGTTGAACGCATATGACGATGCGGGCAGCAACGGGCTGTGCATGCTTTCCGGCGACGGCTCGAAGTAGTACGTGCTGTCCTTGCCCATCTCGTGGAAGTCGATCTGCACGTTCGGATACCACTGGTGGAACACCTCGATCTTCGGTCGGCTCTCCTGCTGGGTCAGTGCCAGCCAGTCGCGGTTGAGATCGGTGAAGTAGTGATTGGTGCGGCCCTGCGGGAAGGGCTCGACATGCTCTTTGTCAGCCGGATCGGCGGACGCGGGGCTCGAGGCATACGCGTTGTGCCAGTTGGCGGCACGGTCACGGCCGTCCGGATTCTGCGCCGGATCGATCAGCACCACGGCCTGCTGCAACCACTGCGCAGTCTCCGCGCTGCGGTTGGCCACCAGGTAATACGCGGTCAGCATCGCCGCCTCGCCGCTGGAGGTTTCATTTCCGTGCACGCTGTAGCCCAGCCATACCACTACCGGACTGTCGCCGGCCGCGCTGCGTGGCTGCGCCGGATCCACCAGCGTGGCGTGCTGCTGGCGCAGCGCGTCCAGACGCGCATGGTGCTCGCCTGCGGTGACCGTGGCGATCAGCAGCGGACGGCCTTCGTAGCTGCGGCCGATCTCCTGCACCTTGATCCTGCCCGACAGCCGGGCCAGTTCGTTGAAATAGGCCACCAGCTGGTCGTGCCGGGTGTAGCGGCTGCCGATGTCGTAACCGAGGAACTGCTGCGGCGTGGGAATGGCGGGATCGAAGTCCGCCGCTTGCCCGGCCTGCGGAAAGAAGTAGGCGCTCTGCGCCTGTACCGGCGCGGCAGGAAGCAGCATGGCCGCGGCTGCGACCCACAGGGATAACAAGACACTGCGATGGAAAGGCACGGAGATTCCCCAATGAGATGGGCGCCGGGGCGCCGGTGCAACCCGGCCGGTGACTTCATCCAGGCAGCGGGCGGTCACGCGGATGGACAGTCGTATCGGCGGTCAGAAACGGTAGTCGAAACCCACGGTGAAGTAGCGGCCACGCAGGTCGTACTGGCTGAAGTCGTAAGGCGCGCGGATGCCGGGGAACGAGGCATCGTACGGCGGCGCTTCGTCACCCAGGTTCTGGACCTTGGCGTACAGGGTCAGCTGCGCGAAGCCGGTGTAGCCCAGGTAAAGATCAACCTGGTGGTAAGCATCCACGCGATCCTGCACGGACTGGGCCGTCGCGCTGGCCTGCTGGTCATAGCCGCTGGTGTAGTACCAGGTGAGCGCCGTACGGACATCGCCATAGGCCCAGTCCAGGGTGGTGGTGGCCTTGTTGCGCGGCAGCGTGGCGCCCAGGTTGCTGCCCGCGTAGTCGACCAGTGGCCCGCCGATCACCGTGGGGCGACGGTAGTCGCGGACGTGGGTGAAGGCCGAGCTGAGGTTGAACACGCCCAGCCGGGCGGTCGGAATACGCTGGCGCAGCTCCACGTCGACGCCGGACGTTTCCAGGCTGCTCAGGTTCTGGTAGCGGTTGTACACCGCCTGCAGCTTTCCGCGCTCGTCGCGCTGCACCGCACCGGCCACCTCGTTGCTGACCAGCGTCTGCGTATTGTTGGTGCCGACCAGGTTCTCCAGTTCGATCCGGTAGTAATCCACGCTCAGGTTGGTATTCGACCACGGGGAAAGCACCAGGCCCAGGTTGTAGCTGCGCGTGCGCTCCGGCTTCAGGCCGGTATTGCCGACGGTGAAGAAGGTCGGGTTCTGCCGCGATCCGGGCAGGTCGGGATCGCGGGGATCGACCACGCTGCCGTAGGAGATGCTGGTGCTGTCCGAGTTCTCGGAGAGCGAGGGCGCACGGAAGCCCTTCGATGCCGCCGCGCGGACCAGCAACACGTCCAGCGGCTGCCAGCGCAGCCCCAGCTTGGGCGAGAACGCATCGCCGAAATCATCGTAGTGATCCGCGCGCGCAGCCACCGACAGTTCAAGCGTGCTGGCCAGCGGCACGATCGCCTCGGCGTAGGCCGCACTGACCGTGCGCTCGCCATGTACTTCGGCGATGGCCGGGCGGACCTGCAGGCCGGCATCGATCTGCCAGGGGTTGTTGGAATCCAGCTTTTCGCGGCGCCACTCCAGACCCGACGCAAAACCGATCTCGCCGGCCCAGGTGTGGCCGAGCGTGCCCGAAACCTTCGCATCGATGCCCTGCAGTTTCGACTCGGCCGGGCGCAGGGTCGCGATGTTCAGCGCATCGATCACCGCTTGCGGTGTCGCAGCGGGGTCGGTCAGATTGTAGCTGCCGGTGGCCAGTGCATCAGCCAACACCCAGCGGTTGGCGAAGCCACCGGAAACCGTCTCGCGTTCGCTGCTGCGCGCGCCGAAGGCACCGACCTCCCAGTCCCAGCGTTCGCTGCTGCCGCGCAGGCCGAACAGGCCGCGGTAAGACTGTGATCGGTTGGTCTTGACGGTACCGCCGAGGTTGAAGAAGGTGTATTCGATCGGCACGGCACGCCCGTACGGATTGTACGGATTGCCTGCAGGCAGGCTGGAGGAAACCGGCTCGGCCAGCCCGGTATCGGCGTTGAGCGCGAAGCGCCCGCTTTCAAGGGTGAAGAACGGACTGCTGCCGAACCAGGAGACGCCTTTTACCTCGCTGTACAGCACTTCGCCGAAGGCTTCGACGTGGTCGCTGACGCGGAAGGTACCGGTGGCATAGGCCTGCCAGCGCTTGGTCGATGGAATGAGCGTGGTGAACGGCGCCTGGTTGAAACCACAGGTATCGCCCGCGAGACCGTCGATCGGTGCACTCGCCACGCGCGTGGTGCCATCCGGGCACTGCCCCTGCGCGTCGAGAAGCGGTACGGACACACCGTTCACGAGGTAGCGCGCGCCCTTGGCCGACCAGCCGTTCCACCGGCCGCCCGGCTGATCGGTGTAGATCCCGCTGCGGGTAAGGTCACGCTGGTCCTGGTCGAGGCGGTCACGGTTGTAGGCCTCCAGGCTGACCAGGATGTTGTAGCCATCGGTGTCCATGTCGCCCAGGCCACCGATGAACTTCAGCTTGGTTTCGTCCAGGCCTCCCTGGTCGGCGGTCCCCGCGCTGCCACCCACTTCAGCGCCCTCGTAGCCCTGCCGGGTGATGATGTTGACCACGCCGGCCACCGCGTCCGAGCCGTAGACCGCCGACGCGCCATCCTTCAGCACTTCGATGCGTTCCACCGCCACCAGCGGCAGCGCGTTGAGGTTGACGAAGGTATCGGACAGGCCATTGGCCGGGAATCCATAATTCGCCAGCCGCCGCCCGTTGAGCAGCACCAGGGTGTTTTTCTGTGAAAGACCGCGCAGCCCGATGCCCGCCGAGCCCGAGGCCCAGCCGCTGTTGGAGGTTTCGTTGGCCGCATTGCCCGTATTGGCGGAGATCGAGCGCAGCACGTCGGCGACTGACGCCTTGCCGGTCGCCTCGAGCGTTTCCCGACCGATGACCTGCACCGGATTCGCGGTCTCGGTGTCGGCGCGCTTGATGTTGGAACCGGTGACCCGGACCGCAGCGAGGGTACTCGCATCGCCGCTTGCGCCGGCATCGTTGGAGGTGGCGGCGGCGGCGGGCAAAGGCGCGGCCAGGGCGGCGGCAAGCGCCGCCACGAGCAGGGTTGGCTGGGGCATGTAGGAATCGCAGGGAGTGGTGGCTACAGGTCCGTAGTAGTCCATGCACGGCTGGAGCCCAGCCAATAACATCTCTTCATACGGATATAAGTGAAGCTATCATCTCTTTATCGCGATGGAAATATGTATTTAACGCTCATCGCGTCCGCCTCGCGCAGGCCCAGTACAATCACGCCATGGAAATCTTCAAAGTCTTCATGATCGAGGCCGCCCACCGGCTGCCGAACGTGCCTCCCGGTCACAAATGCTCCCGACTGCACGGGCATTCGTTCCGCGTCGAGCTGAAAGTGGAAGGCGAACCGGGCGCCGACACCGGCTGGATCATGGATTTCGGCGACGTCAAAGCCGCCTTTCAGCCGATCTATGACCGCCTGGACCATCATTACCTCAACGACATTCCCGGCCTGGAAAATCCCACCAGCGAGAACCTGGCCACTTGGATCTGGCGTGAACTGAAGCCCTCGTTGCCCACGCTCAGCGAGATCACGGTGCATGAGACCTGCACCTCCGGCTGCCGCTACCGCGGTCCGGCGGCCTCCGCGACCGGTTCAGCCTGAACGTAGTCAACCGCGCCTGAGAGCACCCCACCGACCTCATATTGCATTGCAGCAAAATCCGCGTATCCTGCAGTGCAACAGGTCACATCGGGCGCATGGCGCAGATGCAGACCGGCTGGATACCGCACGGGTCCCTCCCCCCGCGCGGTCGCAGGACCCGACAGATCCCTCCCTCTGTCGGGTCCTTTTTTTTGCTCGCCCCGCCCACGCGCTCGGGGGGCGACCGCTGCCCCCCCTTACCCGGTGCCATGCTTACCTGGCCGTTCTGGCACCTTGCCCAGCTCATGGGTCCCGGCCGATCGACTCGAACCACGCCAGATACATCAGCAGTGTCCACAACAGGGGATGCCACCGCCGTTCCCCCGCAAGAAACGCCGACCATATCTGCTGTACGCGCCCCGTTTCCACGATTCCCGCGTCAAGCAGCCTGCCCGGCTCAAGCAGCGCCTCCGCCCAGTCACGCAGAGGGCCGCGCAGCCAGTCCGTGATGGGTGGACCGAAGCCGCGCTTGGGCCGATACACCAGGGGCTCAGGCAGATAGCGGCAAAGCAGCTTCTTGAGAATCCATTTCGGCGTGCCATCGCGGAGTTTCAACGCGGTCGGCAGCCGCCATGCCTGCTCGACCATGCCGCGCGACAGCAACGGCGAGATGACCTGCAGTCCGTTGGCATGTCCTGCGCGACCGGTCTTGGTCAGGATGCCGTTGCCCAGTTCCATGGCGAAATCCAGATACTGCACGACGTCGGCGTCCTCGCCCCCACGCAGTGACACCAGGCCATCCCGGTAAAGCGTCCGTGGCTCCAGCGTACCGGGCGGCAGCAGCGCCAGTGGCGATCGCCAGCGCACGACACGCATCAGGTAATGGTGCGCGATACCCTCCCCTGCCGCCTCTGCGAGCAAGGCAGGCCAGCCACCGAGGCGCGCCTGCTCCACACTGCGGCGCGCCGCGTACGCTGCCAGACGATGCAGCCCGGAAGGCATCCTGCGACCTATCCGCGCGTTGCGCATGGCGCGCACATAGGCGCCATGCCCGCAGAACAGCTCATCGCCGCCGTCTCCCGTCAGTGCCACGGTGCACGCCGACGCCAGCCGTTCTGTCGCCAGCAACGTGGGTATCTGCGAAGCATCAGCGAAGGGCTCGTCCCACACCATCGGAAGGCGTTGCACGATCTGCAGCACATCCGCGCCGCCACACACGAGCGTTTCATGGCGCACGCCCAGCCGCCGTGCCACCGCCTGCATCCAGTGCCGTTCATCGTGGGCCGCAGATTCGAACCCCACCCCCAGGGTGGGCACGGGCACCTCGGACTGCGCCTGCAGGACAGCCGCGACAAGCGAAGAATCCGTACCACCGGACAGGAAGGCGCCTGTCGCGCGTCCGCACCGCGCAGCGTCGATCGCCGCGTGCAGCAGACGATCAAGTGACTGCAGCGCAGTACCGGCATCGACCGCAACGCGTCCGCGCAGCGCCCCCTCATAGGCCTCCCTGGCCTGCCAGTAAGGCTGCTGGTCGACGCCGGGCACGTGGCCATGGCTTTCCGCGTGCAGTTCCCGGAGTCCCAGGCGCAGCAGGTGGCCAGGCAGCATCTTGAAGGTGGACTGGAAGATGCAGCGTGGTGCAGGCACGTAACCGTGCCGCAGGAAAACAGCCAGCGATGCCGGATCAACCCGCTTGGGGAAACCCGGGTAGCCTCGCAGCGCACGCAGCGACGTCGCCACCACCAGCGCGCCCTGCGCCCAGCCGTAGTACAGCGTGCACTGGCCCGCCCGATCCCTTGCCAGTGTCATGCGCTGTTCGTCGCGGCTCCAATGGATCAGAACGAAGGCGCCATCGTGATCGTCCAGCACGGCGCGGAGGCCCCGGCATGCGATGGCTTCCACGAGGTTCTGGGCCGACGCGGCCTGTCCGCCCGCCAACGACCAGACGCTCCCTTCCACGGCCAGAACATGACGTCCGCAGGACGACTGCACCAGGCAGGCCTGCGCAGCCGCAGCCGCGAACACCGCCGGCCCGTCGGTCACGCTGTGCAGGTGCTCGCCTGCACCGGCGCCTGCCCCGCCCGCGATGACCATCTGCGTCGCATGCCGCAGCAGTGCACCGCCGCTCTGCAGCGGGGCCCACACACACACCAGCGCCATCAGCTGCTCCTTGTCAGACCGTACGAGGCCGCGGCACAAGACCGCGGCCCCGGCCGGAATCAGAACGTGTAACCGAGAGCGAACTGCAGCTCCGAGGCCGTACGCGAACGGTTGTCACCGCGCTTCTTCGAATCCTTCAGCCCACGCCGCGCGCTCCATTCAACCCGGGCGAACATGGAGTCGTTGAAGTGGTACTGGCTGCCGAGGCCGTACTGCATGGCAGTCGACTGGTACTTCACCCCTTCGATCCCGCTGCCCTTGGCCCCCTTGAAGCGCTCCTGCAGGCGACCCACGCCGGCGCGCCCATAGACGTCCCAGTTGTCACCCAGTGGAATGATGCCCAGCGCCGAGCCGGACAGCAGGCGGTCCTGCCGCGTGCCGACGCCCTTCAGCTTCGCGCCCTTGCCGATACCGTAGTAGTTCGTCTCCAGCGCGATGTAGTCGTTCAGGCGGATGCCGGCACCGAGGTTGAAGTCCGGCCGGGTCTTCTTCGCATCCTTCTGGCCTTCGATCTTCCACTGGGACGTCTTCGCCGCCGCACCCGCGATGCCGTACACGCCATGACGGGCGTCTTTGGCCGAGGCCATTGCAGGAACAGCCAGGGCCACAAGCGCCGCCAGCAGACATGTGTTCGTTTTCATCCGGATTCTCCTGTGTTGGGAGTGCCCAGCGTGCCGCGTGTGCCCATGCCGTTCAGTACGTGAACTGCAACATGATGTGATCCCGTGTGACGTTGCGTGACCATCCGTATCCTTGCAGATCGGACAACGCGGATCGATAGTGAAAAGCTGCTTCAGATGACGTTTATGGCGGTGCCCGATTCGGACGCGTCCCGCTAGCATTCCAGGATGAATTCCTCTTCCTGCGTTGCCGGTGCCACTGTCTTCCTGATCGAAGACGATTCCCGTCTCGCTGCCCTCGTCTGCCGATACCTCGACGACCACGGCATGTGCGTTCTGCATCTTGACGACCCCGCGCAGGCCGAACGGCTGGTGCGTGAGCGACAGCCGCCCCTTGTACTGCTGGACATCGGGCTGGGCAGCGCCGATGGCATCGATCTGTGCAGGCGTCTGCGCCCGCACTACCACGGGGTGTTGTGCATCTTCAGCGCCCGCGCCGACGACATGAACCAGGTGGTGGGCCTCGAACTGGGCGCCGACGACTTCATCACCAAGCCGATCGAACCCCGTGTGTTGCTGGCCAGGCTCCGCGCGCACCTGCGGCGTGGCCAGGTCGACCGGCCGGACTCCCCCCTGGCGTTCGGACGCCTGCGCATCGACCTGCAGGAGCGCCAGGTGGAACTGGATGGCGCGCCGGTCACATTGACGACGGCGGAATTCGATCTGCTCGTGCTTCTGGCATCGAACGCTGGCCGGATCATGGATCGCGATGCGCTGTTGCGCAGCCTTCGGCGCATCGGATTCGACGGACTGGACCGGTCGATCGATACCCGCATCTCGCGACTGCGGCGGAAGCTCGGCGACACCGGTTCCGAGCCGGGGCGGATCAAGACCGTCCGCGGGCAGGGCTACCTGTTCAGCGCCGCGGACTGGAGCTGACATGAGCTACGGCAGGGCAGGACGCTTCACGGTCTACGCACGCTACGGCGCGGGCCTGATCATCGCCCAGCTGCTGCTGGCCTGGTTCGGCACCCTTGCCTGGCATCACTGGACCGACCAGCAGTACGAGCGCTACGTGCGCGGCCAGCTGCGCGGCACCACGGCACTGCTTCTGGAGCGGCTCTCCCAGACCCCACAGAGCACCTGGCCCGCCGTGATGAGTGCGCTGCAGGTCCATTTCGCCTATCCAGTCGCACTCACACCCCTGCCCGAGGCGGCTCGTGCGCTGGACCCGCGGCGCGCCACCCCGCTGGCCGAGGGCGCCATGGTCGTCGATGCCGACGCGTCACATGCGTACCAGCGCGTGCCCGGGACCGACACGGTCATTGTATTCGGCAACCTCGACAGCGTGACCGAGCCCACCCCGACCGGTCGACCGGGCCTGCTCGCGGCATGGCTGGCGCTGCTGTTCGTCGTCATCATCGCCTTGGCGGCGCCCTTCTACGTACTGCTCTATCGCCTGCTGCGCGACATGCAATCGCTGGACACCATCGTCCGCACCATGCTGGAAAACACCTTCCACACCGATTTGCCGCCTGTGCGGACCCACCTGCTGCGGCCCCTCGCGCTGGCTCTGCAGGACATCGCCGTGCAGATGCGCTCGACCCTGGACGGCCAACGCCTGATGAGCCAGGCGATGGCACACGAAATCCGTACCCCGCTCACACGCCTGCGCTTCAGCTGTGAACTGCTCGGGGCGGACCGGCCCGCACGGGGCGCTGCCGCGCAGCTGCACGCGGACATGTGCGCGGACATCGATCACCTGCAGGAGCTCGTACGGGCGGGTCTCGAATACGCGCGCTTCGGCCGCATGCCGCTCGTGGAACGCTCGACGGTGGTGCTTCGGTCCCTGGTCGACAATGTCTGGAAACAGCTCTGCCAGGGCGCAGGCCCGCGCCTCGACTCCATTATCGAACCCGGGCTGGCCGCACACGCCAACACACCCGCCCTCGAACTCGCCGTACGCAATGTACTGGCCAACGCACGCCGGCATGCGCGGCACCGGGTAAGCGTGCACGCCCACGCCGACACCGCCGTACTGAAAATAGAGGTACATGATGACGGGCCGGGCATCGCGTCCGGGATGGTCGACAGGATATTCGAACCCTACGTAAGGCTGGACACCGCCGGGACTGGCTTCGGACTCGGCCTGGCCATGGTCCGCAGCATCATGCGCAAGCACGGCGGTGACGTCACGGCCAGCCGTTCGGTCCTTGGCGGCGCGTGCCTGTCGCTGTGGCTGCCCGCGTGCCCTGTGTCTAGGCCTGCGGAAGGTTGAAACGGAAGATAGCGCCGCGTTCGCTGTCCTCAAGTGTGATCGTGTGACCGTGCAGCTGCACGATGCGCTGTACGATCAGCAGCCCCAGTCCGCCGTTCTCGCCACGCCTCGGGCCCAGCGCCGCAGGCGCCTGGAACAGTGAAGCACGCATCGCCGGCGGGACACCCGGACCGTCATCGGCGACCTCGATGCACAGGCTCCCGGCCTGTGCCGAAAGCGTGACCCGTACTTCGCCACCCACCGGCGCATGCCGCAGTGCGTTGTCGATCAGATTGGTCAGCACCCGCTCGACCAGGCCCACGTCGGCGCGTACGGCAGGCAACCCCTGCGGGAATACTGCATGCAGCCGCTGGCCTCGGGCTTCGGCCGAAAGCTCGAATTTCTGCAGTACGTCCTGCAGCAGTTCCGGCAACGCGAAGACTTCCCACTGCAACTGCACCTGGCCATGCTCCAGCCGTGCCAGTTCGAACAGCGCGCGCGCCAGGCCACCCACCTTCGTACTCTGCGACAGCGCGATGGACAGATAGCGGCGACGTTCCTCGGCGGTCAGCGTGGCCTCCTTCAGCGCCAGCGTTTCCAGATAGCCATGCAGCGAGGCCAATGGCGTGCGCAGGTCGTGGGAGATGTTCGCCACCATCTCGCGCCGCTGCAGATCCTGCTGGCGCAGCTGCTGCCACTGCTCGGCAAGACGATGCGCCATCTGCGCGTGCGCATGTTCCAGCACAAGCAGTTCATCACGCTCACCCCGGCGCAGCGCGGGCAGCGCCGGCAGCGCGGTCGGTGCATCGATGTCGAAAGACTGGATGCGCCGGGTCAGCTCGCGCAGCGGGCGGGTGACCCGGTAGAAAGCGAACAGTCCCGCCAGTACGCCAAGCAACGCAACCAGGGCCACCGACCACAGCGTTGTACGCCATTGACTGCTCGCGGCCAGGTCGTCGGCCAGCATCTGCCGTTGCTCGCCCACCAGCACGACGTACACATAACCCGCTGCACGCCCCTGCACGACCAGCGGCGCCACGCTGAAGACTTTCCGGCCGCGCAGGCTGCGCGGGTCATCCCCCAGGATCGGCAGCGGCGCGCCGGCCAGCAATGCCTTCAGCGGCGCCACGTCCACCTGCTCACGGCGCAGGTGTCCGGGCGGTGCGTCGTGCCCCAGTACCCGGCCCTGATCGTCCAGCAGGTAGACCTCCACGCTCGGATTGACGGCCATCAGCTGTCCGAACAGGGCACGCACGGCCGGCTCACGCATCCCGGTCTGGTCCATCAGTTCGCTGCGCTGGGCGATATGAGCGGCCAGTCCGAGCGAAAGGCGCTGCACCACCTCCTGTTCGTGGCGCATCGCCGTGCGCATCTGCATGCCCAACAGCGCCAGGCTGCACAGCACCAACAGGGCCGCGAACACCGCCGCCAGTTTCTGCCACAGGCGCAGGCGCGGCATCATGCGTCGGCCTCCGTGCCCGCGACCATCCTGTAACCACGCCCCCACACCGTCAGGATGCGGCGTGGATTGGCCGGATCGGCCTCGATCTTGTTGCGCAGGCGGTTGATGTGGGTATTGACCGTGTGTTCGTAACCGTCGTGGCCGTAACTCCAGACCTGGTCCAGCAGTTCCGCGCGGGCGAACACCTGGCCCGGATGGCGGGCGAAGAAGCACAGCAGATCAAACTCGCGCGGGGTCAGTTCCAGCTCGTTGCCAGCATCGGTCGCGACCCGCGCGACCGGGTCCAGCCGCAGCGAGCCCAGCACCACGGCCCCCGCGTCCAGCCGGGCGCTCTGCGCCATCGCATCGGCGCGACGCAGCAGGGCGCGCACCCGCGCAACCAGTTCCGGCATCGAGAAAGGCTTGGCCAGATAATCGTCCGCGCCCAGTTCCAGGCCGACGATGCGCTGGGTTTCGCTGCCGCGCGCGCTGATGATGATGATCGGCACGTAGCGCGCCATCGCCCGGGCCCGCCTGCAGATCTGCAGCCCATCGACGCCGGGCAGCATCACGTCCAGCACCAGGGCATCCCAGGGCCCTTCCTGCTCCAGCAGGTGCATGCCCGCATCGCCATCGGCCGCATGCTGCACGACATACCCTTCATCGGCCAGGTGCAGGCGCAGCAGGTCGGCGATGTGGACATCGTCTTCGACGATCAGGACACGCTGTGAAACAGCCATCGGGGAGCCGTGGACAAGGGGCGGTTGCGCATTGTCATCCCAGGCGGCGCCGGATGTATAACGGAAAATTGAACTCTCCGTGAGGACTCGTTGATCCCCCGGGGCGCAGCATGGCCGCAACGTCCCCCGTTGGAGAGTTCCATGTCGCTGACCCGTCGTCACCTTCTCGGCCTCGGCGGCATGGCGTTTGCCGCCAGCGTCGTCGGCGTGGGGGCCTGCAGCCGGGCCGCGCCGGCTGCTGCGGAAGGCACGCCGGCGCGCCGTTTCGAGGTCATGCACAGTGACGCGGAATGGCGCCGCCTGCTGACTCCCGCGCAGTATGCCGTGCTGCGGCAGCAGGCCACCGAACGCGCAGGGAGCAGCCCGCTGGACCGCGAGAAGCGCCGCGGCACCTTCCATTGCGCCGGCTGCGCCCTGCCGCTGTTTGCCTCGTCCACCAAGTTCGAGAGCGGCACCGGCTGGCCCAGCTTCTGGAAGCCGCTGGAAAACGCCGTAGGCGAGCAGCGCGACACCCTGTTCGGCATGGTCCGGGTGGAGATCCACTGCCGTCGCTGCGGGGGCCACCTGGGACATGTGTTCAATGATGGGCCGCGGCCCACCGGCCTGCGTTACTGCATGAACGGTGCCGCCCTCACCTTCCAGCCGGCAGCACGCACCGATGCCGGCGACAGCGACACGGCCGCCTGGCGCGTACCGGTATGACCCGACCTGACTTGATGGAGCCTTGCTGATGCTGTTGCTGCTTGCCTACCTCGGGGGTGTCCTCACCCTGCTCAGCCCGTGCATCCTGCCGGTGCTGCCGTTCGTGTTCGCGCGGGCCGGCGGCTCCTTCCTGCGCAGCACGCTTCCGCTGCTGCTGGGCATGGCGATCACGTTCACCGTCGTGGCCAGCCTGGCCGCAGTCGGCAGTGCATGGGTGGCCCAGGCCAACCAGGTCGGCCGCTGGGTCGCGCTGGTGATCATGGCGGTGTTCGCGCTCGCCCTGCTGCTGCCGGCCTTCGCCGACCGTCTGCTGGCCCCGTTCCAGCGCGCGGGCGCGCGGCTCAGTGCACGCGCTGATGCGGCCGATGAGGCCGGACGTGGCGGCGCCGGTACGTCGCTGCTGATCGGCATCGCGACCGGACTGCTGTGGGCGCCCTGTGCCGGTCCCATCCTGGGACTGGTGCTGACCGGGGCCGCACTTGAAGGGGCCAGTGCGGGCACCAGCAGCCTGCTGCTCGCCTACGCCCTCGGCGCGGTCACCGCGCTGGCATTGGCGGTGTGGGTGGGCGGGCGTGTGTTCAATGCGCTGAAGGCGCGGCTGGGCCTGGGCAACACCCTGCGCCGCATTCTCGGCGTCGCCGCGCTGCTGGCGGTGGTCGCCATCGCGATGGGCTGGGACACCGGCGTGCTGACCCGCCTGTCCAGTGTCAGCACGGCCCGGTTGGAACAGGGGCTGCTCGAGGCCGTCCCGGGCGCAACGCCCGCTGGCGGCAAGGCACTGACCACCACCGGCGCCCGTGTCGATGCGCCCTTGCCGGTGGAAGGCACCCTGCCCGCGCTGGACGGCGCGACCGGTTGGCTCAACAGCCCGCCGCTGGACCGCGAACAGCTGCGCGGAAAGGTCGTCCTGGTCGATTTCTGGACCTATTCCTGCATCAACTGCCTGCGCGCCATGCCGTTCGTGCACGACTGGGCAGAACGCTATCGCGAGCATGGCCTGGTGGTGGTCGGTGTGCACACACCGGAGTTTGCGTTCGAGCGTAATCCGCGCAACGTCATGCGCGCGGTCGAGCAGCTGGGTGTCACCTACCCCGTGGCGCTCGACAACAATTACTCGATCTGGCGCGCATTCGAGAACCAGTACTGGCCAGCGCATTACTTCGTCGATGCACAGGGTCGTATCCGCGCCCATCAGTTCGGCGAGGGCAACTACGCGCACTCCGAACAGGTCATCCGGCGCCTGCTGCAGGAAGCGGGCCAGCGTGACCTGCCTCCGCCGCTGGATGCGGGGGCCGCCACGTTGCAGGGCGTCGCGGAGCAGGCCGACATGGGCAATCTGCGCTCACCGGAAACGTACCTTGGCCACGCCCGCGCCGAGCACTTCGCCTCGCCGGGAGGACTGCGCAAGGGACAGCCGTTCGATTACGCCCTGCCCGCCCGCTGGACGTTGAACGACTGGGCCCTGGCCGGACGCTGGACGGTGGATCAGGAGGCGGCGACGCTGCAGTCGCCCGGCGGGCGGGTCGCGTTCCGCTTCCATGCGCGCGACCTGCACCTGGTGCTGGCCCCGGCCGGTAACGGCGCGCCGGTACGGTTCCGCGTGCTGCTCGACGGCAAGCCCTTGCCAGCCGCCGATGCGGGCGGGGACGTGCGGCCCGACGGCACCGGACAGGTCGACGAGCATCGCCTGTACCAACTTGTGCGCCAGCGCGACAGCGTCGGCGAGCACCTGTTCGAGATCGAGTTCCTGGACCCGGGTGTCCAGGCCTATGCCTTCACGTTTGGCTGAGGAAATCGCATGAAACTCTCATTGGAGCAAGGTATTGCCGCCGCCGTCGCGACGCTGGTCGTCGGTGCGCTGGTGGCATTCGCGGTCGAAGCCGGCCCCGCTGCCGGCAGTAGCCGGGGCATGCAGACGGCCCACGTCGTGGAGGAAGGCCGTACGCTGCCCGCGCCCACCGGCGCCGCCGCGTTCAAGGACGAGCGTACGCAGGCCAGCGTGGTCTTCGCAGGCGGCTGCTTCTGGGGCGTGCAGGGCGTGTTCCAGCACGTCAAGGGCGTTGGCAATGCCGTGTCCGGCTACATCGGCGGTGACGCATCGACCGCGCGCTATGAAGCCATCAGTGGCGGACGCACCGGCCACGCCGAAGCGGTACGTGTGGACTACGACCCCCGCCAGGTCAGCTATGGCCAGTTGCTGCAGGTGTTCTTCTCGGTCGCCCACGACCCTACCCAGCTCAACCGGCAGGGGCCGGATCGCGGCACCCAGTACCGCTCGGCGATCTTCAGCGACGATGCGCGCCAGCAGGCTGCCAGCCGCGCCTATGTCAGCCAGATCGGCACAGCGTTCAGTGCGCCGGTAGTGACCGAGCTGGGTAGCGGCAAACGCTTCTATCCGGCCGAGGCCTATCACCAGAATTACATGACCCGCAATCCGCAGGCTGCTTACATCCGTTACTACGATGCGCCCAAGCTGGCCGCGCTTCAGCAGCGTTTCCCGCAGCTGTACCGGCGGCAGCCGTCACTGGTGCCGATGAAATAGGCGGTCAGCGCGGCATGCTGCGCGCCTGCTGGCGACGGCCACAGGCCTTGCTAGACTAGGCCCATGTTCGCCACCTCATCGCTCACCGGCAGCAAGCCGGAACAATACGCCCAGTTGCTGGACCAGGCCCGTGGACTGGTCCATGGCGAGCACGACCGCATCGCCAACGCGGCCAATCTCTCCGCACTGATCTATCACGCGCTGCCACACCTGAACTGGGCCGGCTTTTACCTGTTCGACGGCACCGAACTGGTGGTCGGGCCGTTCCAGGGCCTGCCAGCCTGCGTGCGCATCCCGCTGGACAAGGGGGTGTGTGGTGCCGCTGCGCGCGAGCGGACCACCCAGCGCATCGATGACGTGGATGCGTTCCCCGGCCATATCGCCTGCGACTCGGCATCACGCTCGGAACTGGTGGTACCGCTGGTCAAGGACGGCGCGCTTGTCGGCGTGCTCGACCTGGACAGCCCGCTGCTGGCACGTTTCGATGCCGATGACCAGGCCGGCGTGGAAGCCATCGCGGCCGTGTTCGTCGACGCATTGCGATGAGCACCGCGCAGCTGCGCAACATCGGTCCGAAAAGCGCAGCGTGGCTGCGCCAGGTCGGCCTGCGCAGCCGCGAAGACCTTGCCGCCGTCGGTGCGGTGGCCGCCTTCGTCAAGGTGCGCCGCGCCGGCTTCAAGCCCAGCCTCAACCTGTTGTACGCGCTGCAGGGCGCCCTGCTGGGGTGCCACTGGCAGGCGCTGACAGGCGACCAGCGCAGCGCCCTGGTGCGGGATTACGAAGCACGCATCGCGCTGCAGCCGCTGAAAGCCCCCGGACCCGCCTCGGGCCCGGTCCATGAGCAGCGCTTCGATGACGCCGACGTTGAAGGCTGACGGCGTGCCGGCCTGCCGGCCGCAGGGCTGCTGAAGCGCTGGCAGCACCGTCGGCGTTTCCTTTCTCAGGGCTGCTGCAGTTCCAGCAGCTCGCCCCATACCCCGCTGTCGGTGCGCTCCACGCGCAGGCGGAGGCGCGTACCATGATCGATCCGCAGCGCCCAGCATGACGCCACTGGCAGGCCACAGACCTGCGACAGGACCATGCGCAGCGGTCCACCGTGGCTGACAATCAGCGTCGGCGCAGGATCTTCCTCCTGGCCGTCCTCGATGTCGTCGAACAGGCGATCCAGGGCACGCGCAATGCGCCTTTCGAAGTGACCCCAGCTTTCGCCGTTGGGAGGCGGAAACGCGTGCGGATCGCGATGGAAACCGAGCAGGTCCTGCTCAGCCAGCGCTTCGATCGCCATGCCGTCCCAATCGCCGAAATCCAGCTCCTCCCACTCGACCTCCGGCTGGACCTCCAGGCCCCTCGGCACGGCCAGCGCCACCGCCGTGTGCAGCGCGCGCAGACGCGGCGAGCTGATCACGCGCTGCCACTGGTGCTGCGCGTAGGCCGCGCACAGCGCGTCATGCGCACCGGCCAGCAGCGGCGGATCGCTGCGTCCATCCAGGTGGGTATCACGACCCGTGCTGGCATGGCGGACCAGGTCCAGGATCATCGCGCGACCCCGGTCGACGCGCAGCGCATCGACGGGCGGAACGCATGGACAGGAGGCAGCTGGGCAACACGATGCAGCATGGACATCATTGGCAGATCTGAAACAGAACAGCAGCCATTCTAGTGCACCGCGGCGGCTGGCCAGCAGCGCGGCGCGTGATCGCTTAGACTGCGCGCACTTCAAGGTGACCTGCAGCCTGGCTGGCAGGTTGAAACGGGAAGCCGGTGACCCATCCCTGCGATGCCACTCCGGCGCTGCCCCCGCAACGGTAAGCACGTCACAAGCGGACAGATCGCCACTGTGCCCTGGCATGGGAAGGCGTCCGCCCGGTGGACCTCCACCGACGGCAAGCCCGGAGACCGGCCCGGAAGCACCAGGTTGCGATGCGGTGGGCATCGGCGACGGCTCTCCCGCGTCCGCGCAGGGTGGCTTCGTCCTGTCCCGCACTGCAGCTCCCTTTCTGTCCGCGCGGGCGTGCGCGGCCACCGGAGTCCACGATGTCACTGCAGTACCGAACCCTTTTCCTGGCCGTCCTGGGTGCACTTCCCGCGGTTGCCCTTGCACAATCCGATGCCACCGCGCTCGATCCCCTGCTGGTCACCGCCACCCGCACCCCTGTTTCCCTCGCCGACAGCCTCAGCCCGGCGCAGGTCATCGACCGCAGCGCGATCGACGCCAGCCAGGCCACCTCCCTGCAGGACCTCCTGCGCGGACGTGCCGGCATCAATCTGGTCAACACCGGTGGCCTGGGCAAGCAGACCTCGCTGTTCCTGCGCGGCACCAATTCCTCGCATACGGTGGTGCTGGTCGATGGCGTGCGCATCAACACCGGTGATTTCGGCCTGGCCATGCTGCAGGACCTGCCGTTGGCGCAGATCGAACGTGTGGAGATCGTCCGCGGCCCGCAGTCGAGCCTGTATGGCGCCGACGCCATTGGCGGCGTGGTGCAGATCTTCACCCGGCGCAACCGCAGCGGTTTCGCCCCCCACCTGGAACTGGGCGGGGGCAGCAATGGCCTGCGCCAGGCAAGCGGTGGCATCGGCGGTGGAACCGATCGCGGCTGGTTCGGACTGGACATCGCCTACCAGCACAGCGATGGCATCGACGCGTGCCGTGGCTCGGCAGCGACGTTCCAGGGCTGCGGGGCTGACGAGCCGGACCGCGACGGCTACCGCAACCTGTCTGCAAGCGCGCGGGGCGGCTACACGTTCAACGAACAGTGGAGCGTGGAAGGCAGCGCATTGCGTGCCGAAGGCGAGAACCATTACGACGGCTACTACAACTACTCCGAAACGCTGCAGCAGGTGCTGGGCGGCAAGCTGCGCTACGCCCCGGGCGAACGCCTCACCCTGACCGCCAGCGTTGGCCGGAGCGACAACGAGTCGGACAACAGCGGGCCGTTCGATGCGATGGGCAGTGCGCAGACGCACCGTGACAGCGCATCGCTGCAGGCCGATGTCGCTCTGGCGGAGAAGCAGCTGCTCAGCGTCGGCGTGGACTGGAGCGATGACCAGCTCGACGGCAGCAGCGCCGGCTATCGGGTCGACAGCCGCGACAATACGGGCGTGTTCGTGCAGTACCAGGGCCGTTTCGGCCGGCAGCAGCTGCAGGCCAGCGTGCGCAACGACGACAACGCCCAGTTCGGCAGCCACGCGACCGGTTCGCTGGCCTGGGGCATGGAACTGGGAGCGGGATGGAAGCTGACCGCGAGCCATGGCACCGCGTTCAAGGCACCGACCTTCAGCGACCTCTACGACCCGTGGAGCGGCGTGCCCACGCTGGATCCGGAACAGGCCCGCAGCAGCAACATCGGCATCGCCCGGCAGGGCCGTGGCTGGCGCTGGGGACTGGACCTGTACCAGACGCGCATCGACGATCTGATCACCTACGACGCCGCCACCTTCCGCATGACGCAGGTGGAAAAGGCGCGCATCCACGGCGTCGAGCTGACCGGCTCGGCCACCCTTGCCGGCGTCGACATCAACGCGCAGCTCAGCTACACCGATCCGCGCAACCGGACGGCTGGCGGCCAGTACGACAACTGGTTGGCGCGGCGCGCGCAACAGACCGCGCGCGTCGACCTGGACCGTCGATTCGGCGCCCTGCGCGTGGGACTGACCGGTTACGCCGCCGGCCGGCGCTTCGACGACGCGGCCAACGCCGTGCAGCTGGGTGGCTACGGCACGCTGGACCTGCGCCTGGAATATGCGCTGGGCGAGGACTGGTCAGTACTTGCGCGTGCGGCCAATGTGTTCGACCGGTCGTATGAAACGGTCGCCTGGTACAACCAGCCGGGACGCGAGTACCAGCTGAGCGTGCGTTACCAGCCGCGCTGACGCATCAGCGCGGTGCTGCCACGCTCACCTCTGGCGGGCTCGGCGCACGCAGGTGCGCCGGGACATCCCCCGCCCCGGTCAGCGACGGTAGCGCAACGGCAAGGCGGTTGCCCTCAGTCCGCCAGCCCGGGCAGCTGCCGCAGGTCGTCGATCACGGCGACGGCGGCGTTGTGCCGCAGGTCCAGTCCACGCGGATAGCCATAGCGCACCAGGGCGACCGGCATGCCGGCATCCTGTGCGGCACGGTAGTCGGTGATCGAGTCGCCGACCATCAGGCATGCGCCTGGGTCGAGGCCGAAATGCCTGGCGATGTGCCGCAGCGGCTCACCACTGGGCTTGCGCTGCGCCAACGAGTCGCCCCCCAGCACCAGCGCAAACCCCCTGCCGATGCCCAGATGCTCCAGCAATGGCTGCACCAGCGCTTCTGGTTTGTTGGTGCAGATGGCCAGCGCAACGCCGCGCGCCTGCAACTGCTGCAACGCTTCGGGCACGCCGTCGAACAGGCGCGGGCTGCGCAGCAGGCATTCGCGGTAATGCACCATGAAGCCCGGCATCACCGCGTCCAGATCGACGCAGGCGCGTGCCGCAGTGAAGGCCTGCTCGACCAGGCGGCGCACCCCGTCGCCGATCCAGGTCAGCACGGTGGCTTCCGGCACACGCGGCAGGTGCCAATCTTCAAGCGTACGGTTGAGCGCTTCGGCGATGTCGCCGGCGCTGTCCACCAGCGTGCCATCCAGATCGAACACCACCAGCGGATAGGAATAGTTCAGGGATTCGCTCACGGGCCTGCATGTCGTACGGGGGATGGCCAGTGTAAGCCGCGCGCGTACACGCCTTGTCGGCAGGGCAAAAAAGGGGACGGAGGGAATTAAGTGAAGTTAATTCCCTCCGTCCCCTTTTTTGAACAGTTCGCCCTGGAGGACCGTTTCGCGTTCGCGGAAGCCGCCCAGCCCTACGCCGACGAGGCGATAGCGCGTTTCCGGCGGCAGTTCCACGCGGTCGCGCAGCGCCAGGGCAATGTCGCGCAGCGCTTCCATCGAGTCCGGTGGCCGCTCCGGCGTGTAGCTTCGGGTCAGGATGCGGAACTGGGCGGTCTTCAGCTTGAGCACGACGGTATGGCCGGTGCGGTCGGTCTTCCGGGTCGCCGTCCAGGTCTTGTCAGCCAGCGCGGCGATGGCGGGACCCAGCGACTCCAGCGGAAGATCCTCGGCGAACGTGTCTTCCGAAGAGATCGACTGCACCGGCTGGTCCGGCTCCACCGGCCGTTCGTCGATACCGCGCGCACGGTTGTAGAGACTGCGGCCGAAGCTGCCGAAGGCATCCTCCAGCGCCGGCAGCGACCAGCTGCGCAGATCGCCGCAGGTCGTGATGCCCAACGCCGACAGCCTGGCCTCCATCACCTTGCCCACGCCCGGGATCTTCTTTACCGCCAACGGCAGCAGGAACGCCTCCATGCGCTGCGGCGTCACCACGAATTGACCATCGGGCTTGCGCCAGTCCGAGGCGATCTTCGCCAGGAACTTGTTGGGTGCGATGCCTGCCGAAGCCGTCAGCGCGGTTTCCTCGCGGATCTGCGCCCGGATCTCGCGCGCGATGTCCGTGGCCAGGGCCAGGCCGGACTTCGGGGCGGTCACGTCCAGGTACGCCTCGTCCAGCGACAAAGGCTCGACCAGGTCGGTATGGCGCAGGAAAATCTCGCGCACCTGGCGCGACACCGCTTTGTACCGCGCGAAATCCGGCGGCACGAAAACCGCGTCCGGGCACAGGCGTTCTGCGCGCAGCGCCGGCATCGCCGAACGGATGCCGAACACCCGCGCCTCATAGGAGGCGGCGCAGACGACCGAACGCGAGCCGCGCCATGCCACCACCACGGGGCGGCCGCGCAGCGACGGATCGTCGCGCTGTTCCACCGACGCGTAGAACGCGTCCATGTCAACGTGGATGATCTTGCGCATAGTGCTCATGGTGGCTGCTTGGAGGGTATTCGACCTTGGTGGGCCACACGCTGAAGTATGGTCGTTGCACATCAACAGGATGCGCGTTTTCGACGACATACACTACGCGTGCGTACGGTGGAAATGTTTGATCGGGACAGGTCCGGTCATGCATCCTCGGTCGCTTGATCATCCGTTCTTCGCTTCCAGGATCGTGCTTTCCATGACTCGTCTCCACGCGTTCGAC
>JAZBLM010000047.1:0-22610 GCA_037033225.1 Pseudomonadota bacterium | reverse complement strand
GGTTTGGAGAGCCAGCCGCGAGGGGGTCTTACCCGTTCGCCAACCTGCTCACCATTTGAAAAGCACCAGGCTCAGCGCCAGGGTGATCATGCCCGCAACCAGTCCGTAGACCGTTTCGTGACCCTTCGCGTAGCGCTTGGCCGCCGGCAGCAGCTCGTCCAGCGCCAGGAACACCATCACCCCGGAAATCAGCCCGAACACCCAGCCAAACGTGGCGTGGTTGAGCGAACCGGACAGCAGGAAATACCCGATCGCCGCACCGATCGGCTCGGCCAGTCCGGACAACAGGCTCGCCGCGAACGCGTACAGCTTGTTCTGGGTTGCGAAGTAGACAGGCACCGCGATCGCGATGCCTTCGGGAATATTGTGGATCGCAATGGCGAACGCCAGTGGCATGCCCACCGACGGACTTTCCAGCGTGGCGAAAAAGGTGGCCAGTCCTTCCGGAAAGTTGTGTGCGGTGATCGCCACCGCCGTCAACAGGCCGACCCGCTTGATATAGGCCTTGTTGTCGGCGCGGAAATCGGGGTCCTTGGCATCCAGGCTCTCATGCGGATTGGGGATCAGGTGGTCGATACCCATGATCGCCAGCACACCCAGCAGGAAGGAGATCGTTCCGTAGGTGAAGCCCAGCCGCGGATCGTAGGCCTCGGTGAACGAGGCGATCGACTTGTTGAGGATCTCCGACAGCGAGACGTACACCATCGCACCGCCGGCAAATGCCAGGCCAAAGGCCAGCAGCCGGGGATTGGGCCGCTTGGCGAAGACCACCATCAGGCTGCCCAGCGCGGTGGCCAGGCCTGCAGCAAGCGTCACCGCCAGCGCGATCCAGAAGTTTTCAGTGGAGATCTGCGGCATCGGCCAGCGGGGTCCTTCGGGGGGAGGGCGCCCCGCCAGGGCGGAGCGTCGGGCGGGGAGGCGGGCACTGGCCGCCCGCCGGTCAACGGCCGGTCAGCTGCCGCGACGCAGGCGTTCTTCGACCGCAAAGCACTCGTCCGGGCGCGGCTGAGGTGGATTGAAACTCACCGGCACCTGGATGGTCGCAGGGACTTTTTCGCCGTTGCGGCGGGCGGCATTGAACTGCCAGCCCTGCACGGCGGTGCGTGCCTGCTCGTCCAGCTGCGGGTTGCCGCTGCTGGCCAACTGGGTGACTTCGGTCGGCTTGCCTTCCACGCCAACCACCACCTTCAGCGTGGTGGTGCCACCGACTCCGGTGCAGGCCAGCTCGATCGGATACTGCGGCGGTGGGGTCTTTACCGCGGCCACCGGCGTCGGGGCCGGGGCGGGCGCGGCATCGCTGGCGGACGGGCCGGAACCGTTGCAGGCGACCAGCGCGGTGGCGAACAAAGGCAGGATCAACAGGCGCGGGGTCATCGTCTTACTCCGTCAGGGCCGATGCTTTGGCGGCACAGATGAAATCGTTCTCGCTCAGGCCGCCCACGTCGTGGGTGGAAAAGCGCACCACGGCGCGGTCATAGTGAACGCCGAGGTCCGGGTGGTGGTCTTCGCGATGGGCGATGAAGGCCAATGCGTTGACGAAGGCCAGGGTCTGGTAATAGTCCTTGAAGCGGAACGTGCGCTGCAGCGCCTGGCCGTTTTCGACCAGCTCCCAGCCCGCCACCTGCGGCAGCAGTTCGGCCAGGCGTGCCTGCCCGAGGCGGTGTTCATTGCCACGGCGCGGGACGCAGTGGGCCTGCGCCAGCGGGACCAGATCATTCATGGGATGCTCCACCTCGAAAATCGTTGACTGAACAGTGCGCGGTCCGGTGTATAAACGGAATGATCGCGCAAGCGGTACTTCGCTAGAATAGCCCGATGATCCAGATCTCCGACACCGCCCAGACCCATTTCCGCAAACTGATCGAACGCGAAGGCGTGCCCGGCATGGGCGTCCGCGTGGCTGCAGTCGACGCCGGTACACCACGCGCCGACGCGCGGCTCGAATTCGCCGAACCGTCCGACCTGCACGGCGACGAATGGGCGATCGACTGCGATGGATTCACCCTGTACGTGGCGGCCGACAGCGTCGGCTGGCTGGATGGTGCCGAGATCGACATCGTCAGTGGCAATGCCGGTGGCCAGCAGCTGACCATCAAGGCGCCGCGGATCAAGGGCGAAGCGCCGGGTGATGCTGCGTCGCTGGTCGAGCGCGTGCATTGGGTGGTGGAAAACGAGATCAACCCGCAGCTGGCCTCGCACGGCGGGAAGGTGGCCGTGCAGGAGGTATCCAGTGACGGTGTGGTGCTGCTTCGTTTCGGGGGAGGCTGCCAGGGCTGCGGCATGGCCGACGTCACCCTCAAGCAGGGCATTGAAAAGACGCTGATGGGCCGCGTTCCGGGCATCACGGCAGTGCGCGACGCCACCGACCACGACAGTGGCCAGGCGCCGTACATGCCGCGCGGCAACGCCGCCTGACGCCCGCTGCGTGCCGTCAGTCCGGGCTGCGCAGTGGATAGAGGCTCTGCTGGCGCGCCAGCAGGAGCCACCCATTCTGGAAAAGAAGACGGGCCTGCCCTACGGGTGGGCGATCTGGTTGCGCGCGCGGCCGCCCCTGCCGCGTCCCGGGCACGCCCGTGAGGTGGTCGCGGTGCTGTTGCCGCGACCCGCTCCCGTCGCCACCGGCCGCCTGCCTGCGCTGAGCACGTGGCAGGCGATGCGCCGCCTGGCCTGGCAGCACTGGGACCCGGCACCGCGCGACCAGCGCTGGATGCGCTGGACCTCCGCATTCGCAAGCCTGCTGCTGCATGTGCTGTTCGCCGTGTTGCTGCTGTGGGTCGCTCTGGTGCGCTCGCCGCAGCAGGCGGCAGAGGGAGGCGAGGGCGGGCGCGTGCAGGTCGAGTTCGTCGGCCAGGGCGCACAGGAAGGCGGTGGCGACTCCGCGGGCGGTGGTTCGAACGCCGGACAGAGGGATGTGTCCGCCACGGAGACCGCGGCGGCGGGTGAGCCGTCGCCTTCGTCGCAGGCCCAACCTGCCGCCACAGAGCAGGCCGCTGCATCCACGCCGTCGCCGATGTCGGAAAGCCAGGTCGCCGACGTCGCGCCGCAACCGCCGGCGACGCAGTCTGCGCCGACGCCTCCGGTACAGGCGACCGAAGTGGTCGAAGCGACGAGCGCCTTCGTCGTGCCGCCGGTCAGCGTGCCGAGCACCGAGGTCAGCGTGCTGCCGCGCGAGCCCGTGCCAACGGTGCGCGAGCGCCCGGTGCAGACCGTGCAGGCGCCCCGCGTGGTGGTACCGACAATGACGCTGCCAGTGCGTACGCCCACCGCGACTCCGCCGCGCATGGAGGTGCGCGAGCGCGAGGTGGCTGCGCGCGTGCAGGCGCCGTCGACCCTGCGTCTGCCGCAGGCAACGGTCACGGTGCCGGCGTCACGGCAGGTCGGTCCCGTGCGCGAACGCGAGATCCGGCCGCTGACCACTGCGGCGGTCGAAGTTCCCAGCGTGCCAAACCGCGATCCGGTCGTGCGGCCACGACCCTCGAACGAACCCCAGGTGCGGGAGCGAAGCATCGCCAATGCGACCACGGCTTCGCCGATGCCGTCGTCGGCGAGTGCCCCTCCGGCCTCCGCCTCCACCGCCACCTCACCCTCCAGTTCGACCCGCTCCAGCACCAGCGTGGCGCCCTCGGCCGCAGCCACCGCCCAGGCCGGCGCACGGCCCAGCCCGACGCCGGGCAACTGGGCTACCGCAGCGCGTGGCGATGACTGGAGCGCTTCGAATCGGGAACGTGCCGGCGATACAGCGGGTGCCGCAAGGGCCGGGCAGGGCGCCGGTGTGTTCAACGCCGATGGCAGCGTGCGCGTTCCCGGGCAGGACGGTGCAGAGGGATCCGGGCGCGGCGCACCCGGCGGCGCCAACGATGGCTGGTCGCGCGACCGTATCGCCGAATCGGGGACATGGTTGAAGCGGCCGCCGTACGACTACACCCCGACCTCGTTCGACAAGTACTGGGTTCCCAACGAATCGTTGCTCGCCGAATGGGTGCGACGGGGCGTCAAGGCGATCGAGATCCCGATTCCCGGCACCAGCACGAAGATTTCCTGCGTGGTGTCGGTGCTGCAGTTCGGAGGCGGTTGCGGGCTGAGCGATCCGAACATGCAGGAACAGCCGGCTGTTGCGCGGCCGCCGCCGGACGTCCCGTTCAAGAAGGAACTGCAGGAAGACAACGGCAGCCGTTGAGCGGGGCTGACGTCAGTCGTGCAGTGACAGGAAGGCCCACATCGGTATGTCGCGGGCTACCCAGGCCTGGCAGGCCTCGTCCAGGATATCGAGCAGCGTGTCGAAACTTTTCGGATCCTGCGCGCGCAGGGCATCGACCTGGTCCAGGAAGAACGCGTGGCCGCTGGAAACCTTCAACCACTGCAGGTCGCGCAGGTTGTCCGCCAGCGCATCCCAGTTGCCACCGAAGCCGGCCGGAAAGTCCAGCTGCGCTGCCAGCCGTGCCAGCAGCGTGCGTTTGTCCGCCACGCCCTGCAGGTCGATCCGCCGCACCTGCAGGCCGGCATCGCGCATCGCCGCCGCCAGCGCCGCTTCGTCACCGTCTCCGATGGCGTACACCCCGGCGTTGGCGAGGTCATGCAGGCCCAGTCCGAATGCATCAGTGCTCACGGACTGCGCTCCGCTGCCGGTACGTTGAAGCTGCGGAAACTTTCGTAGTGGTCGCTGGTGTAGTACCAGTCACGCGGCGGAGTGCCCCCGGTGACGATGCGCCGCGCGCCGCGGTTGTCCGCGCCCGGGGTATCAACCGTGTACTCCCGGTAGTAGCCACGTGGCCGCTCTGGCAGGCGCTGTTCGCGGTTGCCGAACACGCTGCCATCCTGCGGATGGGGGAACGGCCCACCCTGCTGGATCAGCGCGATGGTGCGGTGCGCCTGCTCGGGCAGGAAAGCCGGCAGCGCCGCGCGGCTGCGACCACTGGCGGGGACCGGCGCCGGTACAGGCGTGCCGCTCAGGGCGGGAGCAAAGTCCGGCCTCGCCGGTCGCTGCAGGTAATGGTTGGCGGCCAGTCCGAGCAGCAGCAGGGCGATGGCGGTGATGAGCAGCCGGGGATTGCGCATGGCATTGGTGTCGCGGGAGGCAGCGGTCACTGTAGCGCCAGACGCCTGCATCGTGCATGAGGCGGTGTGGCTGTCGCAGCACGGTCACCTGCAGGACGAAGTTTCCTTTACATCCCTCTTGGTAATCTTCACGACCGACCCCATCACTGAATCCGCACCACCCGGCACGCGCCGGGTCCCCAAGCTACGAGGAGATGCACCATGGCCTACACCCTGCCCAAGCTGTCCTACGCCTACGATGCCCTGGAACCGCACATCGATGCGGCCACCATGGAAATCCACCACACCAAGCACCACCAGACCTACATCAACAACGTCAACGCGGCGCTGGAAGGCACCGAATACGCTGATCTGCCGGTCGAGGAGCTGGTGAAGAAACTGAAGTCGCTGCCGGAGAACCTGCAGGGGCCGGTCCGCAACAACGGTGGCGGCCATGCCAACCATTCGCTGTTCTGGACCGTCATGGCGCCCAACGCCGGCGGCAACCCGGTCGGTGACGTCGCCGGCAGGATCGACAGCGACATTGGTGGCTTCGACACGTTCAAGGACGCCTTCACCAAGGCAGCGCTGACCCGTTTCGGCAGCGGTTGGGCCTGGCTCAGCGTTACGCCTGACAAGAAGCTGGTCGTGGAAAGCACCGGCAACCAGGACAGCCCGCTGATGGAAGGCAATACGCCGATCCTCGGCCTGGACGTCTGGGAGCATGCGTACTACCTGAAGTACCAGAACCGCCGTCCGGAATACATCGGCGCGTTCTTCAATGTCATCGACTGGAACGAAGTCGAGCGTCGTTACCAGGAAGCTGTCGCCTGATCAGCCGGCCATAGTGCTGGGAAGGGAGGCCGCGCCGCAGGGTGCGGCCTTCTTCATTGCGCAGCCGGAGAGGTATCAGCCAGCGGGAAGCTGCAGGCGCAACACGGCCATGACGCCCAGCTGCAGGGCGGGCTGGGCACCCTCGGCCGGCAGCTCGATGCGCTGCTGGCGCTTTCCACTGAAGGACTTGACCTGGAACAGCACATCCAGGCCATGGCCGTCGCCCGCCTGGCCGGGCAGGCCCCTGTCCGCGCGTCCTGACGGGTTGCGACCGGACGGCTGGAAACCTGGCAGCACGCGCACCACGTCGCTGCTGCTGGCAGCGAAATCGCCGGCGACCACGCTGGGATGGCCTTCGGCGGTCGCGGCGATCCACGCCATCAGGTCGTTGGCCTGGTGTTGGCGGCTTTCGATGGTGTCGGGCTCTGGACGCAGTCGAGCAACGTAGATGTTGAGAGGGTGGTCGGCGACGGTTACCCGCATCATGCCTGCGGCGCTGTAGCGGCCGGGCGGGTGCAGCAGGGTCACTCCGTCTTCGTCCACGCGCAGGCGGCTCAGCATCGCGCTGCCATGGCGCTGGGCCTGGCTGGGCGGGTCGGCGGTGATGAAATCGCAGCTGTAGCGCAGCCGGGTGGCCAGCCAGCACGCCGGGTTGCGGCGGCCGTCCTGGCGTACCTGCTGCACGGCGATGACGTCCGGCTGCAACGTGTCCAACAGGTGCGCGATCGCCTCACGCCTGCCTTCCCAGGCTGGATCGTCCTGCGCGGGCAGCCGCAGGCTGGCCACGCTGAGCTCGGCCAGCATCGAAGGCGGGTCCGGCTCGGCGCGCAGCACCTGCGGTACCAGCGACAGGCCAATGCAGAGCAGCAACGGGAGAGGGGAGGCGCGCATAACGATAAGTTTACGCTTGCTCCGTGCAGGCATCGTGACCCCTCGTGGCTGGCGAGCGTCAGCGCGCGCGCGATGGCCCTGGTCCGTCCCGGAGGCTGGCAGCCGGGGCGCAACCGGCAGTGCAGCGTGCGTTGGCTACAGTGCTTCCGGTACCCTTAGCGCTTTCGTGTCCGCAGGAATGCCTTACAGGATGAGCCATAACGCAGTCGCCCCCGCCGGCAAGGGATCCATGCCGCGCCAGATCCCCTTCATCATCGGCAACGAGGCCTGCGAGCGTTTCAGCTTCTACGGCATGCGCAACATCCTGGTGCAGTTCCTGATCACCTCGTTGTTGCTGCAGGAAATCACCGCCGAAGGACGCGCCGGTGAAGCCAAGGACATCATGCACAGCTTCATGATCGGCGTGTATTTCTTCCCGCTGCTCGGTGGCTGGCTGGCGGACCGCTTCTTTGGCAAGTACCACACCATCCTGTGGTTCAGCCTGGTCTACTGTGTCGGCCACCTGTGCCTGGCGCTGTTCGAAGGCAGCCGCAGCGGCTTCTTCCTCGGCCTGGGGCTGATCGCGCTGGGCGCTGGTGGCATCAAGCCGCTGGTTGCTTCGTTCATGGGCGATCAGTTCGACCAGGGCAACAAGCATCTGGCCAAGGTGGTGTTCGACGCTTTCTACTGGATCATCAACTTCGGCTCGCTGTTCGCCTCGTTGTTGATTCCGCTGGTGCTGAAGAACTGGGGCCCGCAATGGGCGTTCGGCATTCCCGGCATCCTGATGCTGATCGCCACCTTCGTGTTCTGGCTGGGCCGCAAGCGCTATGTGCTCACCCCGCTGCCGCCGAAAGACCCGCATTCGTTCTCCAACGTGGTGCGTACCGCGCTGACAACCCGCGTCGAAGGCCGGGGGCGCCCCGGCCTGGTGATGGCCATTGCCGGCGTGGTGCTGGCGGCGGCGTCGTTCGGGCTGGTCGGTTCGCTCGGTATCGTCATCTGCCTCTGCCTGGCACTGGTCGCCATTCTCGCCGGCATTGGCGGCGGGACCTGGTTGCAGCTGGACCGCGCCCGCGCGGTGCATCCGGCCGAGGCGGTGGAAGGCGTCCGATCGGTGCTGCGCGTGCTGGTGATCTTCGCCCTGACCACGCCGTTCTTCTCGCTGTTCGACCAGAAGGCCTCGACCTGGGTGCTGCAGGGTCAGCAGATGCAGATGCCGAGCTGGTTCACCGCCTCGCAGATGCAGGCATTGAATCCGCTGCTGGTGATGATCCTGATCCCGTTCAACAACCTGGTGCTGTACCCGGCGCTGCGCCGTTTCGGCTTCGAGCCCACGGCGCTGCGCCGCATGACCGCCGGCATCGCCTTCAGCGGCCTGGCCTGGATCGTGGTCGGTGGCATCCAGGTGATCATGGATGGCGGCAACGCGATGAGCATCTTCTGGCAGATGCTGCCGTACGCGCTGCTGACCTTCGGCGAGGTGCTGGTATCAGCGACCGGTCTGGAGTTCGCCTACAGCCAGGCGCCGCAGGCAATGAAGGGCGTGGTGATGAGCTTCTGGAACCTGACCACCACCATCGGCAACCTGTGGGTGCTGCTCTCCAATGCGGCCGTGCGCAACGACACGGTCACCCACCAGATCGCGGGTACCGGGTTGAGCGAAGCGGCCTTCCTGATGTTCTTCTTCGCCGGCTTCGCGTTCGTCGCCGCACTGGCCTTCGGCTGGTACGCGCGCCGCTACCGCATGGTCGACAACTACCGCGCTGCCTGAGCCTGACATGACGCCTGTAAACCTCTTCCTCATCGCCGTCACCGTGCTCGTCTCGTGGATGGCGTTCAACAACCGCAAGCTGGCCGACCGGCTTGTCCTGTGGCCGCCGGCCGTGGATCGTCACCGCCAGTATGATCGGCTGGTCACCTATGGCTTCATCCATGCCGACTGGCCGCACCTGATCTTCAACATGATCACGCTGTTCTTCTTCGGCGGCCGGATCGAGTCGTTGATGGTGCAGCTGTCGGGCAGCTACCTGACCTACCCGGCCTTCTACCTGGGCGCATTGCTGGTCTCGATCCTGCCCAGCTACATCAAGAACCAGAAGAACCCGAACTACCTCAGCCTGGGCGCCTCGGGCGCGGTGTCGGCGGTGCTGTTCGCCTTCATCCTGCTCAGCCCGTGGACGATCATCCTGGTGTTCTTCATTCCGGCGCCTGCGATCATCTACGCGGTGTTCTACGTGGGTTACAGCATCTGGATGGACAAGCGCGGTGGTGATCGCATCAACCACAGCGCCCACCTGGCCGGCGCCGCGTTCGGCGTGCTGTTCCTGCTGGCGATGAATCCGGGCATCTTTGGTCATTTCCTGCGCGAACTGTCCAACCCGCGCTTCAGCCTGGGCGGCTGATCGGGCCATCAGCCGCGCGGAGGTGGGGTCGTGCTGTCGTGCCATCGGCGAACGTGCTCGATCAGCGCGCGCAGTTTCGCTGGCGGGTGATGGCGGCTGGGGAAGTACAGGAAGAAGCCGGGGAACGGCGGCAGGTAGGCGTCCAGTGCAGTCTGCAGTTCGCCGCGTGCCAGGTAGGGCGCGAAGGTGTCCTGCAGCCCGAAGGTGATACCGCCGCCTGCCAGTGCGCTGCGCACCATCAGCAGCATGTCATTGGTGGTCAGGCGGGGCGCGACGGCCACGTCGAACGCGCGCCCGTCTTCGACGAACTCCCAGCGGTAGGGCGCCGACTGCAGCGACGGGCGCCACCCGATGCACACATGCCCGGCGAGTTCGCGCGGGTGGCCGGGGCGCCCATGCGTGGAAAAGTAGCCCGGCGTGGCCACCACGACCTCGCGCTGCGGGCCGGTCAGGGGGACGGCGACCATGTCCTGCTCGATCACTTCGCCCAGCCGCACCCCCGCGTCGAAACCGGCCGCGACGATGTCCGATTCGTCGTCGGTGACCGTCACATCCAGCGTAATGTGCGGATGTGCCCGCAGGAACGACGCGATAAGCGGTCCGGACAGGAACTGTTCGGCGATGGAGGTGGCCGCGACGCGCAGCAGCCCCCGTGGCGCGCTGTCGCTGGCGACCGCCTCCAGCGCGCTGTTGAGCACGCCCAGCGGACCTGCGATCTGCTGGTAGAGCCGTTCACCGGATTCCGTCAGCCGAACGCTGCGGGTCGAGCGCTGCACGAGCGAAGCGCCCAGAAGGTCTTCCAGCCGCCGCATGCCCTGGCTTACGGCAGACCGCGTTACACCGAGCCGGTCTGCCGCAACGCGGAAGTTGTCGGCCTCAGCAACGGCACGGAACAATCGCAGCAGGTTGAGATCGATATCCATTGGTTAATCATACTAACCGCCGCGTCCAGAGATACGGGGATACCCTGAACAATCGACCGGCCATAAGGTGAACCTCCCAGTCCATTCCGACCAGGAGTCATCCATGAACGAGAACAACGCCCCCATCATCCTGATCACCGGCGCAAGCAGCGGCATCGGCGAGGCCACGGCACGCCTGCTGGCCAGGCAGGGCGCGCACGTCGTGCTCGGCGCGCGTCGCATCGACCGCATGCAGAAGCTGGTCAGCGACATCCACGCCGAGGGCGGCCGGGCGGAGTGCCATGCGCTGGACGTGACCCGGCGCCAGGATGTGCAGTCCTTCGTCGATGACGCAGTGGACGCGCATGGGCGTGTCGATGTGATCATCAACAACGCGGGCGTCATGCCCCTTTCGCCCCTCGCTTCGCTCAAGGTGGACGAATGGGACCGCATGATCGACGTCAACATCCGCGGCGTCCTGCACGGGATCGCTGCCGTGCTGCCGCGGATGCAGGCGCAGGGCCATGGGCAGGTGATCAACGTCGCCTCCATCGGTGCCCACGCGGTGTCACCGACGGCGGCGGTCTACTGCGCGACCAAGTACGCCGTGTGGGCCATCTCTGAAGGCCTGCGGCAGGAAAGTCCCTTCATCCGCGTCACCACCATCAGTCCGGGGGTCACCACCTCCGAACTGGCCGAAAGCATTTCCGACGAGCAGGGCCGCCAGGAAATGAAGCACTTCCGTGCAACGGCGATTCCGGCCGAGGCGGTGGCGCGTGCAATCGCGTTCGCCATTGCGCAGCCGGCGGACGTGGATACCAGCGAGATCATCATCCGTCCCACCGCCAGTCCGCATTGAGGCCGCGCCGGCACTGGATGGACCTGTAGAGCCGGCTTAAGCCGCATGAAGCCGGCTCTGCACGGGTGGAGCGCCATGCTGTGGAGGTGCGCAACCAGCGCTACGTTACAGGGTGGGCCTGAAGCGTGGAGTGGTGCAGCGTACGTGCGTACAGCGCGGCCCCGTAATGCGGAGCATGCAGCGGAGTACGCAGCACGAAGTCCGGGCTTGCTGCATGCAGCGCGCGGGCAAACGGGCGCATCAAGGCATCGCCCGCACTGAACGCACCGCCTGACCACGACAGCGGTACCGGCTCTCCCGCTTCGAAACCCAGGCTCACCCGCAGGGCATCACCAATGGCCGCCAGCTCAGTCCCCGCGCGGTCGAAGATCGAGGCCGCAACCGCATCACCTTCCAGCGCCGCGCGTGACACCAGGGGCGACAGCTGGGCAAGGTCGCCCCGTGCGCCATGGCCCTCACCGTACACATGCGCGCAGATATCGAGGTCGTGCTCGCCCAGCTGGAAGTGTCCGCGCAGGATCGCATATAGGGGGCCTCGCGGCAGGCGGCCGTCACTCATGCGCGAAAACGCATTCAGCCCCTGCACCGCGATCCAGTACGCCGAGCCTTCATCGGAGAACGCTTCGCCCCAGCCACCGGCACGCGCCGAGGCGGCACCGCGTCGACCGTAGCCCATCGAGCCGGTGCCGGCGATGATGTTGATGCCGTCGGCACAGGCCAACGAGCCGGCCCAGCCGCACACCATGTCGTTGTCGCACGCATAGCGGTCATGGCCGAGCACCTGCCCCGGGATGGCCTGCAGCAGTGCGGTGGCGCGGCTGTCCTCGCCATAGGCGGGCAGGCCGAAGAACGCCTGGCTGATGTCCGCTGCCGTGGCATGCACCTGTGCGAGCACCTGGCCGACCCCCTCGGTCAGGATCGCGCGCACCCCGTCCAGCCCGACCTGCGGGTGGTAGGTCGTGCCCAGCTGCGCTTCGGCCAGCAGGCCGCCTTCTCCCTCCATCAGCGCGAAACGGGTCTTCGTTCCGCCCCCGTCCACGCCGAGGTAAAGCGCAGCGCTCATGCGTCCATCGCGTACAGCTGCACGCCCTGTACCACGCGGTTGACGATGCCGGCCGGGTTCGGATTGTCCGGTGTCACGCCGCGCTCGAGCGAATGCAGCAGCGCGTAGGTCTGGGCAACGGCGGCGTAAGGCCACAACAGGTCCACGTCGGCGGCCTGCGCCAGCCCCTGCACCGCCAGGGTATCCGCCGCGGCCTCCGCGCGTGGCTGCGCGCTGATCTCGATCACCCGCGCAGCGCAGCCGTCCCGGCGCAGTTCGTCGATCAGGTCGTGGTCGTAGCGGCGCGTGTACGGATCGTTGGAAACGAACACCATGACCAGGGTGGCGTCGTTGACGAACGTCTTCGGCCCGTGGCGAAAGCCCAGCGGTGAATCGAAGCAGGTCACCACCGCACCGTTGGTCAGCTCGCCCAGCTTCAGCGTCGCCTCGCGTGCCAGCCCCTGCAGCAGTCCGCTGCCCAGGTAGACCACGCGCTCATGGCGTGCTGCAGCGAGGCCATGCAGCGGGGGCAGGGCGGCGCGCAGCACGGCGTCAGTGGCGGCGCTGATCGCATCGATGCGCTGCCCGAGGGCACCGGCAGGCGACAGCGCGGCCAGCGTGGCGTACATCATGCAGGTGAAGCTGGAGGTCATTGCGAAACTGGTGTCGTGGGTCTGTTCCGGCAGCAACAGCGTGAACGCCTTCGCCACCGGAGCCCGGGTCAACGCGCCGGACGGGTTGCAGGTCACCAGCAGATGGCGGACGTCCTGCACCAGTGTCTCGGCCAGCTCCACCGCGGCCAGGCTCTCGGGACTGTTGCCGGACCGACCAAAGGACACCAGCAGCAGCGGCTGGGCAGGGTCCAGGTACAGCCGCGGCGCGCACACGATGTCGGTCGTCGGCACCGCGTCCACGCGGGCGGCCAGCTGGCGGTCCAGCAGCGGTGCCAGGCACTGGCCGATGTACGCCGAGGTGCCGGCACCGGTCAGGATCACCCGGGCGCGGGGATCATCGATCAGCGGCCCGACGAACGCACGAAGCGTGTCCGACAGCGAAGCGACCAGCGCATGGGTGGCCTGCAACATGTCCGGCTGCTGTGCGATTTCGCGCGCGGTCCACAGCGCACCTTTCGCTTCCAGCAACGGTTCGGGAAAGCCGAGGATGTCAGGAGAAGTCATGGTCTTGGCATGCATGGTGATAGTCATCGAGAACGGCGCTGATATGGGCCATGACCAGGGACTGCGGGTCGAACGTTGCAGTCCCGTTGCGCACTGCGAGCAGGGCATGGGGGAGGTACTGGCTGACGAGCGGCAGCGGCGGCGGATCGGCGCGCAGGTTGTCGAACAGCTTCATCCGCGCCGCGTCGATGCCGGGGTCCGGCCAGTAGTAGCGGATGCGGTCGCTGAGGCTGTACTCGAGGTCGAGGGCCAGCGCGCGGCCTTCGCCGTGGTAGTAGCGCTGCCAGTAGTCCGGCGCGCCGCGCATATGGGCCACGGTAACCTGGCGCAGCTGAGCGCGCTGGCCTTCCTTGATCCATTCGCGCTCGATCGCATCCAGCGCCCACAGCGCTTCGCGCAGGGCGAAGGTCAGGCCGGGGCCGACCTTCAGGATGGCGAAATGGTCACGCACCAGCGCGGCCAGCGCGTCGCGGGTCTGGTAGTCGGTCGAATGGGCTTCGAACACCAGGCGCGGCACCGTGGTGATCGACTGGCTGAGCGGCTGCGCCTTGGCGCTGTCGTAGTCGATCACATCGTGGTGGTCGAACTCCACGCCCGGCTGCACCACCGAGGCCAACACGCGTTGCCATGCGTCACCAAGGCCGGCATCGTTGAAGGCCACGCGGTGCGCTTCGATGGTCGTGAGCGCGGCGGCCGGCGTGGTCAGCGCCAAGCCTTCGATCGCTTCAGTGGCACCGCCCGGCACTGGCACCTCGGTGCCGATCACATAGACCGGGGCTTCGCCGCCCGCACGCGCCCACGCGTCCTCCGCAGCGCGGCACAGGCGCACCGCCCGGCGGACGATCTCCGCTTCCGGCAGCGGCTCCGGGTCACCCTGGCACGCCATCGAACAGTCCAGGTGGATCTTGCGGAAGCCCTCCGCCACGTACTCGGCGACCATCACTTCGGCCTTGTCCATCGCGGTGGCGGCATCCAGCGCGGTCCAGGGATTGGGACCCAGATGGTCACCACCGAGCGCGATCCGGGCGGTATCGAAGCCGACGTGCGCGGCGATGCCGTGGACGAAGCGCACGAAGTCGGCCGGGCGCATCCCGGTGTAGCCACCGTCCTGGTTGACCTGGTTGCAGGTCGCTTCGAACAGCACCAGCGGCTGGCCAGTGCGCTGGGCATGGCGCAGGCCGGCTTCGATGACGAGGGGGTGGGCCGAGCAGATCGAGGTCACGCCGATGGCGTGGCCCTGCCGATGCCGCGCGACCAGGTCGAGCAGAGCGTGCATGGGGGGCGTCCTTTCAGGGAAGGGGATGTTGGGCGGGCGGGCGCTCAGGTTCGAGTACCAGCAGCAGCGAGGCGATGAGGGCAAGAACCAGGCCGACCGCCTTCAGCGGACCGGGCACCACGCTGGCAAACAGCAGCGAGAGCACGGCGGTCACCAGCGGTGCGCCAGCATTGCTCAGCGGCGCAACCACCATGGCCTTGCCGTAGCGGAACGCGTAGACCAGGGTCAGCGCGCCGATCGCGTTGAGGATCTGGATACCTGCCGTCATCCACGGGCCGTCCGGGCCCCAGTTCACCGGCTGCGACCAGTCGGTCATCGCCAGCGCGACCGGTGCCAGCAGCAGCGCACCCAGGGTCATGTAAGCGAAGATGCTCTCCGCACGCACCGTGTCGTTGGCCAGCTTCATGAAGTAGGCCTGCAGGCCCCAGGCGAGCATGATCAGCAGGGACTGCAGGAACCAGCCCAGCCCGGCTTCGCCACTGCCGAAGGAGAAATCCAGCAGCGGCAGCGCGACCAGCGCCAGCACGATGCCCAGCGTGCCTTGCCAGCCCGTACGCTCGCGCAGCAGCAGGAAAGACAGGGCAATGGTGACCACCGGCGACAGGGAAATGACCGGAAACACGAAGTACGCAGGGCCAATGGTCAGCGTGTGGAACAGCAGCATCTGTCCGCCCGCACCGAGCAGGCCGATGATCAGCCCGTAGCCCACGGCACGCGGCGAGCGCTCCAGTCGCCAGCCACCGCGCCACAGGATGTACAGCGCCGGAGGCAGCATGGTCAGCGCCCAGACGCAGTACACCAGCGTGTCCGGGAATCCATGCGCGGCCGACAGCGGCGAGAGGGCCCCCCATAGGCCCCACAGGGCCACCGTCGCCAGCGCGTAGCCCAGCCACGGCCGGCGTTGAGGCGAACGGGTCACCGGTACGACCCCGGCGCTCATGCCGTACCCCCGACCGGTGTGGCCTGCAGGAACAGGAAGCGTTCGAAGCGGGTGACCAGTGATGCGGTGCGGCCGCCATCGACGATGCCGAGGTCGGTTTCGTTGAACAGATCGCGTACCTGCCAACGACCGGCCGGCAGGCCACGCAGTTCCACCTTGCCGTCCCAGCGTGGTGCGTAGAACGTGTAGTACTGCGCGCCGTCCTTGCGGATCGCGTGCGCTTCGGGCTTGTCGAAGCCGATGTCGTACAGCGTTCCGAGGTACTCGCCCTTGGGCAGCATGTGGGCGTTGTACAGGCCTACCCACTTGCGCCACAGCGCCTCGCGCTCGTCGGTCAGCACATAGCCGCCGGGAGGCAGTGGCACCGAAGGCCGGTCGGTGTCCTTGGGCCAGGTGAACTTGCTGGAAATCACCGCGCCGATGCCAACGCTGGAGGCGAAGTCGTCGCGGTTGTCGGACAGCTCCACGTGGTCACCGGCGTAACTGCTGCGCTCGCCGATCAGGGCCTTGATCGACTTGCCCTTGCTGCGCACCTGCCACGAGGACAACGGATCCGAGGACGGGAACTGGTCGGTGGCCGGCAGGTTGTGGAACGCGAAGGCGGTGCCACACGGGCACAGTTCGACCACCGCTTCGGGATTGGCCTCGTGCGCGGCGCGGTAGATCGCCTCCCAGAAGCGGGCCAGCCCGGTAACCGAATCCTGTGGGCTGGCGTGTCTGTGCGCCGGGTTGTGGCAGGGCGCCACCGCGTTGAGATGCTGGCCATCAAGCTTGATGCCCTCGAAGCCCCAGTCACCGATCGCCTTCTTCACCAGCTCCACGTAGAAGTCGATGGTCGGCTGGTAGGCCGGGCACTGGGTGAGTGCATTCCACCAGGTCACGGTCTGGAATGCGCCTTCCTTGTCGAGCAGCAGCATGTCCACGTGGTCGTGGAGGACGTCACTACCGGGATCGGCGGCCAGCGGCGCCAGCCACAGGCGCGGGCGCATGCCGTGGCGACGTACCTCCGCGGTGAACGCGCGCATGTCCGCGTCGCCGCGCGGGAACTTGCGCAGGTCGATCTTCCAGTCGCCTTCGTTGGTCTGCCAGCCATCGTCCAGCACGGCCCACTCGAACCCGAGTTCCCTGGCCTTTGGCAGGGTCGCGTAGATCTGCTCTACGCGGAAATCGCGCTCATAGCCCCACGCGCACCAGATCGGCGCGAAGGCGGAGTCCGGCGGACGCGGGCCTTCGATGCCTTCGCCACGCATGAAGGCCTGGTACTGCTGCAGCGGGGCATAGAAATCCCCTTCATGAACCGCCAGCAGGGTGCGCTCGGTCACCAGCTCCTGGCCAGGTGCAAGGGTCACCGGCGTGGACGATTCGATCGCGATCGAGGCGCCCTCTGCGGTGCGCTTGACCGGCATCGCCAACGGACGGGGAACGACTTCGACGTGGCCAACAGCGAGGCCGGCATCGCGGCGCCAGATGTTGGCGACGGGCGTGCCGCCACCGTAGTCGGAGGAGTCCATCGCCAGTGTGTTGAGCTGATCGAAACCGGCCTCCATCGGCTGGACCCAGTCGCGTCGATCCGTATGGGTGGCGCCTGAGAAGCTCCAGAAACCGCCCGGCGCGTCGTCCATCTGGTAGGCGCTGCTGCGCCAGCCCGTGACCTCAAGCGGCGCTGTGCCGATGTTGCGGTACCGCACCTGCACCAGGGCCAGGCCCGGCTGCCTGTCGAAGCTGCTGACCGCGACCTGCTTTTCCACACCTGCTGCCTGCGAGCGGCCGGTGAACACCGCCTGGCGCCCCGGTCCATGACGGGGGTCATCCAGCACATGCGCCTGCTGGTCGATCAGGGCAAAGTCGGTGACGGCACCGTGGGCCATCAGCAGCGACTCGCTGGATTGCCAACCCGTGAGCGCCACGCCGCTGCGGGAGACGCGGGTATGCATCCGATTGTCGAATGCGATGGACAGCACCGCATCGCCGGCGCGTCCGTCGGGGCGGGTGTTGGCGGTGGCAGCGCGCACCCAGGGGGCGGCACTCCAGGCCATGCTGCCTGCCACGCTTCCGGCAATCAGCTTCAAGGCAGTACGACGTCCGATCGGTGGCATACGCGTCAACCCAATGGAGATGAGCAGCATTCTGCCCACGCGCTTCAGATTGATGCAAGCGTTTTGTTGCGATATGGTTCGGGCAAGTTTCGTTTAGCAACGGAGTAGAGCGCATGGACTTCAAACGAGGTAATCGAGATGCCCGTTCACCGGCGGTGGCGCTGCTTTATGCCGCATTGGGATCGATCGTGATGTTCCCCGCACAGGCGGATGCGACGCGCGCTGCCGGGCCGCTGCGCGTCGCATCCGATGCGCCCTATGCCATGTCCGATTACGCGAACGTCCGCAAGGTCGACGCGCATGTACATGCCAACGACCGCGATACCTCGCTGCTGCAGCAGGCGCGGGCCGACAATTTCGAGGTACTGTCGATCAACGTCGACTACCCGGACTTTCCCAGCCTGAAGGAGCAGCGTGCGATCGCGCTGGAACAGGCGGCGCAGGACCCGAAGCATTTCCACTGGGCCACCACGTTCTCGATGGACGGGTTCGGTGACGCCGGCTGGTCCGGGCGGGTCAATGCCGCGCTGGATCGTGACCTCGCCAAGGGCGCACGCGCGGTGAAGGTATGGAAGAACATCGGCATGGTGGAAAAGGATGCGCAGGGCAGGGCGGTGATGCTCGACAACCCGGGTCTTTCACCCGTTGCCGAACATGTCGCGGCGAAAGGGGTGCCGCTGATCGCGCATCAGGGCGAGCCGTACAACTGCTGGCTGCCGCTGGAAAGGATGACCACCGACAATGACCGCGAGTATTTCGCCAAGCACCCCGAATACCACATGTACCTGCACCCGGAGCAGCCTTCGCATGCTGACCTGATGGCCGTGCGGGACCGTTTCGTCGCCGCCCACCCCACGTTGCGCGTGGTCGGCGCGCACATGGCCAGCCTGGAGTACGACGTCGATGTACTGGCCGCGTTCCTGGACCGCTTTCCCCAGGCGACGGTGGACCTGGCCGCGCGCATGAGCCAGGTCCAGTACCAGTCCAACGCCAATCACGCAAAGGTGCGCGACTTCTTCATCAAGTACCAGGACCGCCTGCTGTACGGCACCGACCTGACCCAGTCACCCGGCGCGGACCCGGCGCAGTTCAAGGCTGAAACCCACGCGGTGTGGCAGTCCGACTGGCGTTACCTGGCGACCGGGGAGACACAGCATATCGCCATGCTGAAGGCCGACGTGCAGGGTCTGGGGCTGCCGCGCAGCGTGATCGACAAGGTGTATTACCGCAACGCCGCACGCGAGTTCAAGCTGTAGCGGATGGCGATCCAGGCAGCGCCAGGAGCCGCTGCCAACGTCGCTTGCACGGCCCGGAGGGTGCCGGTCAGGAGGACCGCATCGCCATGCTCGGCGGCTTTCGCTACGCCAGTTGCAGGTCCACGCCCAGCGCCCGGCAGGCCTGGACCACCTCGTCCGGTGCATCGGTATCGGTGATCAATGCATCCAGCTCGGACACCGGGATGATGCGGTGCAGGCAGACCTTGCTGAACTTCGAGCTGTCGGTGATCGCCACCACCGCGCGCGCTGCCTCCACCATCTTCCGGTTGAGCATCGCCTCGGGCTCGTAATGCGTGGTGATGCCACGCTCCAGGTCGAAACCATCCACGCCCAGGAACAGCAGGTCCACGTGCAGCGCGTCCAGCGCTTCCACCGTCAATCCGCCGTAGAAGGCCATGTTCTTCCGGCGCAGTTCACCGCCCAGCATGACCAGGTTGATCCGCGTCTTGGGACTGAGCACCGTCAGGACACCGAAGTCGTTGGTCACCACCGTCAGGTCGATGTCTGGCAGCGCTTCGGCAAGCTGCATCGAGGTAGTACCCGAATCGATGGCGATCGTGTCGCCGGGCCGCACCATGGCCGCAGCGCGTACCCCGATGCGCCGCTTCTCATCCAGGAACGCCGTCCGCTTGGCCTCGTAGTGCGGCTCGGCGGCCGGTGCCGGACCGACCGCGCCGCTGTCGATGCCGCCACCGTAGGCGCGGGCCATCACACCGCGTTCTGACAGGTAACGCAGATCCTTGCGCACGGTCTGCAGGCTCACTCCGAACTGCTGGGCAAGCGAAGACACCTGCACGCTGCCGTGCTGGCGGACCAGTTCACTGATCTGTTGACGGCGGTGACTGGTGTCCCGGGTGGCGACCATGCTCGATGCTCCTTTCAAACGTTCCAGAGTATGTAGGTTTTCGTTACATTTCGCTATTGATGCGAAACGAAACCTCATATACGCTCGGTTTCGTTGTTTCACCAGCCAAGGCCCCCACAGCCCACCGTCCTACGCTTCATGCCTCAGGAGAGAGAGCCCGTGAACGCCGTCCGTCCGCACCGCCATTGTCTTTACCATGGAATCGCCCTTGCCCTGCTGCTGCCCGCCACTGCGTGGGCGCAACAGGCTGTCGAACCGTCTGCGCCCCCTGCCAGCACCCCGCCGGCAGCGACCGGCGCCGGGAACGAAGACCCCATCGACCTGCAGACCGTCCAGGTCAGTGGCGTACGCGCAGCACTGGCGCGGGCCACCGAGCTCAAGCGCGATGCGTCCACCGTGCAAGATTCGATCAGCGCGCTGGAGCTCGGGCGCTTTCCGGATGACAACGTCGCCGATTCGTTGAGCCACATCACCGGTGTGTCGATCACCCGCACCGCAGGCGGTGAAGGCCAGAAGGTCAGCGTGCGCGGGCTGGGCCCGGAGTACACGCTGACCACCTTCAACAACCGTATCCTGGCCACCGATGGTGCCGGCCGTGACTTCGCCTACGACGTGCTGCCCTCGGATGTGATCAGTGGCGCCGACGTGGTCAAGGGGGCACAGGCCGGACTGACCGAAGGCGCCATCGGCGGCCTGATCAACCTGCGCTCGGCGAGCCCGTTCGACGACAAGGGGCCGCACGCCATCGTGCGCGTGGAGGGTGACCACAACCCGATGTCCGAGCTCAACGGACGCAAGTTCTCCGCCACCTGGAGCAACACGTTCGCCGACGACACCATGGGCCTGTTGATCGGCGCGGTCTACGCCGAGCGCAAGGACCGGACCGACATCGCTGGCAACGACGGTGGCTGGACCCGTAATCCGGATCCGAGCGATCCCAGCTGGGGTGGCAACGCCTGGGGCGGCAACATCGACCTCGACGGCAACGGTGAGCTCGATCCGGCGGAGTACGGCCTGATCGCCCCGGGCCAGTTCCGCGTCGGCTCGGTGCTGGAAGAAAAGAAGCGCAAAGCCTTCTCCGGCAAGTTCGAGTGGCGTCCCAACGACGATGTGCGGATAGTCGTCGATGGGTTGAAAACCCGTCTGGATTCGCCGCAGGTGTCCTACCAGCAGTCGTTCTATCCGTTGTTCGCACCGGGTCGATGGTCGGACATCAGCGTGCAGAACGGCATCGTCACCGGCTTCACCATGGACAACCCGGACCCCGAGCAGCGGATGAACCCGGAGCTGCTCAACCAGACCGAACACCGCGTGGTCGATACCGATCTGTTCGGCATCAACGGCAGCTGGAAAGTCAACGACAGCCTGACCATGACCGGTGACCTGTACCGCTCCAGCTCCGAGCGCAAGTCCGGTGGCCAGGACACCTATGTCGTGCTGCGGATGAACCAGCCGAACATCACCCGCATCGATCTGACCCGCGACGCGGTGCCCAATGTCACCACCACGTTCGATGATGGTCGGGACCTGTCCAGCGGGCTGGCCAACGGCGAATTCAATGACCGCGACTTCAACACGCACTACATGGAACTGCGCGGCGACAACATCAAGGATGAGATCACCGGCGGCACGATCGGCGGCAAGCTTTACATCGGGCAATGGGGCGTGGACACCCTGAACTTCGGCATGACGCGCACCGAGCGCAGCAAGCGGCGCGACCTGATCAACAACACGCTCAATGGCGGCGCCGACTACTACTCGGTGGACAACGCCATCAACGTTGGCGACCTGGGTGGTGGCGTGCTGGACCGCACGCTGTCACTGCCCAATTTCATGAACAAGGTCGGCTCCGCGTTTCCGCGCAGCTTCCTGGGCTTCGACGTGCCCAATTACCTGTCCAGCCTGGAAGCCTACGACGGCAACCTGCGCCCGGACGGCACCGCCTACGATTTCGCCAACGCCGCGCCGCAGTGGAACCCGCTGGAAAGCTACCGCGTGGAGGAAAAGACCAACGCGTTCCATGTGCAGGCCGACCTGTCCGGCGAGCGCTGGAGCGCAGACGTGGGCGTGCGCGTGGTCAGCACGCAGACCCGTGCGCAGGCATGGGACGCGAAGATCCTCAGCATCACCGAGAACGGCGCGTTCAACTACACCGCACGCTATGCCGATCCGACCCCTGTGCAGCAGGACGGCAGCTACCGCTACATCCTGCCGTCCGGCAATTTCACCTGGCGCTTCACCGACGAGTTGCTGCTGCGCCTGGGCGCGGCCAAGACCATGGCCCGCCCGCCGGTGGACAAGCTGGCCCCGACCAACACCACGGCCAGCGTGTCCTGGGGCGAGTTCACCCAGATCTACGGCGGCAACGTCGACCTGAAGCCGTATACCGCCAAGCAGGGTGATGTCTCGCTGGAGTGGTATTTCGCCGAGCAGTCGATCGCCAACATGGCGGTCTTCTACAAGCGCATCGAGAACCAGATCACCACGAGCTGGGAGCCGGGCCAGGACATCGGCGTGCCCGGCTACCTGTTCAATGTGATGCGGCCGATCAACGGTGACTACGCCAAGGTGCACGGGCTTGAGGCCGGCCTGCAGCACTTCTGGGAGAACGGGCTGGGCTTCCGCGCGCAGTACACGCGCAACTGGTCCAAGAGCTTCGTCGGCGGCGAAGAACGTCCGCTGGAGGGCATCGCACCTTCTGTCTATTCGCTGGGCCTGATGTATGAAAAGGGCCCCTGGTCGGTCAGTGCGACGGCGGACTACAGCGATGGGTTCGTGACCGCCACCAATGTGCTCGGGGCAGGCTACAACGAACAGGCTGACGAGATCACCTGGCTGACCGCCAGCATCTCCTACGAGATCAACGACATGTTCACCGTCAGCCTGCAGGGCCAGAACCTGTTGGACGAGGCGCAGACCTACAGCATCAACGGCAACCCGCTGCTGTCGCAGGGCTACTACCGCTATGGCCGTTCGTTCACGCTCGGCTTCAGCGCACGCTTCTGACGACGAGCCGGCTGAAGCCGGCTCCA
>JAZBLM010000046.1:0-22866 GCA_037033225.1 Pseudomonadota bacterium | reverse complement strand
TTCCTGCACACGCCCTACGCGGTCGCGCTGGAGCGCACCCGGATCCAGCGCCGCATTCTGCGCAACGCCACTGAAGGTCATGCCTCGCTTGAGCGCATCGATTGGCACGCACTCGAAGCCGAGGTCCACGCCAAGCTGCCCGTGCTGGAGGGCGCGCACTGATGGCAGACAGCTTCCTGTTCTATGACCTGGAAACCTTCGGCCAGGACCCGCGCCGCACCCGCATCGCCCAGTTCGCCGCGATCCGCACCGACACCGAGCTCAACGAGATCGATGAGCCGGTGAGCTTCTACGTGCAACCGGCCGACGACCTGCTGCCTTCACCGTACGCGACACTGGTGACGGGCATCACGCCCCAGCATGCCCTCGCCCACGGGATCCCCGAGGCCGAAGCGCTGGCCCGTATCAACGACCTGATGAGCCGCCCCGGCACCTGCGCGCTGGGCTACAACACGCTGCGTTTCGATGACGAGTTCATCCGCCACGGGCTGTTCCGCAACTTCTTCGACCCGTATGAACGCGAATGGCGCAATGGCAATTCGCGCTGGGACCTGCTGGACATGCTGCGGTTGATGCACGCGCTGCGACCGGACGGCATCACCTGGCCGACCCGCGAAGACGGCGCGACGTCGTTCAAGCTGGAACACCTGGCCGCGGCCAACAACGTGCGTGACGGCGACGCGCACGAAGCGCTGTCGGACGTGCGCGCCACCATCGGCATGGCGCGGCTGTTCCGCCGTGCGCAACCCCGCCTGTGGGACTACGCGCTGCGCCTGCGCGACAAACGTTTCGTAACCGGCCTGCTTGATGTCACCGCGCTGCAGCCCCTGCTGCACGTTTCGATGCGGTATCCCGCCACCCGGCTCTGTGCGGCCCCGGTCCTGCCCCTGACGGTGCATCCGCACATCAACAACCGCTACATCGTGTTCGATCTTGACGGCGATGTAGACGCCTTGTTGGAACTGCCCGCGGAGACGATTGCCGAGCGCCTGTACCTGCGTGCCAGCGAGCTGCCCGAAGGTGTGCAGCGCATACCGCTGAAGGAAGTCCACGCCAACAAGGTGCCGGCGCTGGTAGCGTGGAACCACCTGAGACCGGACGACCATGCGCGCCTGGGACTGGACGTGGCGGCGGTCATGGCCAATGTTGAGCGGTTGCGTCCGCACGCCGCAGCCTTGGCCGAGAAGGCGCGCCTGGTCTTCGCACGATCGCGCGGGAACACGCCGTCCGACGTCGATGCATCGGTCTATGACGGTTTCCTCGGCGCGGGCGACAAGCCGCTGCTGGCCCGCGTGCGCACCACGCCGCCAGCGGCGCTGGCCGCGCTGGAAGGAGAATTCAACGACCCACGCCTGCCCGAACTGCTGCTGCGCTATCGCGCCCGCAATCATCCCGACAGTTTGGACGATCCAGCCCGCCGACGCTGGCAGTCCTATCGCCAGCGCCGCCTGCTCGGCGACGAGGGCCTGGGCGAAGTGAACCTGCAGCAGTATCGCGAGCAGATCGATGCGCTGGCCGCCGAAGCGCCGGGCGACCCGCATCGAGCGAGGCTGCTGCAGGCGCTGGGCGAATGGGGCACCACACTCGAGGCAACGCTGTGACCGCTTACTTTTCCGACGCCAGCCTGCGTTTCCTCAAGGCGTTGGCCCTGCACAATGACAAGGCCTGGTTTGCCGAGCATAAGCACCAGTACGAAGATCACGTGCGGCAGCCCTTCCTGCGGCTGCTCGGTGACCTGCAGCCGGCCCTGGCCGAGGTCAGCCCGAAGTTCCGCGCCGATACCCGCACGGTCGGTGGATCGCTGTTCCGCATCCACCGGGATGCGCGCTTCTCCCACGACAAGTCGCCGTACAAGAACTGGCAGGGTGCACGCCTGTTCCACGAGCGTCGCCGCGAGGTTGCGGCCCCGTCGTTCTATGTGCACCTGCAGCCGGGGGAAAGCTTCGTCGGCGCGGGCGTCTGGCATCCGGAGCCTGAGACCCAGCGGCGTATCCGACACTTCATCCTGGACAATCCAGGCAGCTGGCGACAGGCGGCCCATGCGCCGGCGCTGCGGCGCCGTTTCGAGCTGGAACAGACGGAGAAGCTGGTTCGCCCACCGCGCGGCTTCCCAGCTGATTTCGCGTTCATCGACGATCTGAAACACCGCAACTGGGTCATGTGGCGCAGGCTTGACGATGCGGTGATGACCGGGCCGGAACTGCTGCCTACGCTGGGCAAGGACCTGGCAACCCTGGGGCCCTTCGTGGATTACCTGTGCGCCGCACTGGACCTGGAGTTCTGAGCCGATGACCCTGCCGTTACCGCAGCAGCGTCGCACATTGGGTCGCACCGGGATGCAGGTGTCGCCGATCGGCCTTGGCTGCTCAGGCTTCTGGGGGCATCGCCGTTTTCCCGAAGCCCGCGCCGCGCAGGTCGTGGAGCATGCGCTGGAGCGTGGCGTGAACCTGCTGGATACCGGCCACAACTACTCGGTGTTCAATGCCGAGCCCCGCCTGGGCCGCATCCTCAAGCCGCTGTTGGCACGCTTCCCGCGCGAATCGCTGGTGATCTCGACCAAGGGCGGCACGTTGACCGGCCAGGCGGGCATCAGCGGTGCCGAACAGCGCGACTTCTCCCCCGCTGCGATCACGGCCAGTTGCGAGGCGTCATTGCGCAACCTGGGGCTGGACTATCTGGACGTCTATCAGCTGCATGGCATCGCCCGCCACGAGATCAACGACGACCTGCTGGAAGCGCTTCATGCGCTGCGGCAGCGTGGGTTGATCAGGAGCACCGGCATCAACACCCATTCGGCCGAAACGCTGGAATGGATGCTGGCCCAACCGCATGCGTTCGATGTGGTACTGCTCGACTACAACGTCCTGCAGCAGGACCGGGAAGCGCATATCACCCAGCTTTACGCCGCAGGCATCGGCGTGCTCGCCGGGACCGTCCTGGCGCAGGGCCACCTGCTGCCCGTGCGCCCGCGTCTGCCGCGGGTCGCCGACGCCTGGTACCTGGCCCGGGCCTGGATCAAGCCAGGCAGCCGGCAGCTGATGCGCAGCGCGCGCGCCCTGCGCGCGGCGGTGGCCTCGGTGTCGTCCCAGCACCCGGCACAGACCGCGTTCGCCTACGTGCTGCAGCATCCCGGCGTGGCCGCGGGGATACTTGGAACGACGCGCGTAGCAGGATTGGAGCAGGTGCTGCAGACCGAGGTGGATCGGCTCAGCGCGGTTGAACGCAGCCGGCTGGTGGCCGCCTTCGGTGACGGCAGCGGTTCGCCCAGTCACTGACGCTTAACCCGCCGCGCCCGGTGATGCGGCAGGCTGTAGCCCCCTGCCCGCTTCCTGCACATGCCATGAAAAAAATCCTCGCCTTCGTGCTGGTCCTGCTGGTCGCCCTTGCGGGATGGTGGTTCAGCGGTCCCTACCTGACGGTGCACGGACTCAGCCAGGCCATCGAACAGCGTGATACCGCACGCCTTGAACGCTATGTCGATTTCCCGCGCGTGCGCCTGAGCCTGCGCGCGCAGGTGAGTGACTACATGGTGCGGCAGGCCGGCCCCGACATCGCGGGAAGCCCCTTCGGCGCGTTGTTGTACGGGTTGGGCGACCAGCTGGGCGGCGCCGCGGTCGACACCCTGATCACGCCGATGGGCATCGGTGCGCTGCTGCAGGGACATGCACTGTACAAGCGTGGCCGCAACGAACTGCAACGGGACGATGCGTGGGCACCGACGCAGACGGCGCAACCCCTCAAGGGGTCACGCGGTCGCTTCGAACGCCTGGACCGCTTTGTCGTCGAACTGGACCGCGAAGCCGGCCAGCCGCCGCTGCAGGTGGTCCTGGAACCGCAGGGCCCGCGCTGGCGCGTCGTGGACCTGCGCAACGCGGTGCCACAGTAAACCGGTAGCGCCGCAGGCAGCGGCTCCTGCCGCTGCCTGCGGGACTGCTTCCGGCCAGGCTCAGCCTTCGTTGGCCACGCCGTGCGGCACATGTCCGGCCGCCACGTGTTCGCGTGCGCTGTCGATGTTGTGCTGCGAATCGTCGAAGAAGATGTCGGCGCCAAACGCCTGCAGGAACGGACCCTTGTGGCGTCCTCCGAGGAAAAGCGCTTCGTCCAGGCGCACGCCCCACTCCCGCAGGGTCCGGATGACGCGCTCATGGGCCGGCGCCGAACGCGCGGTGACCAGCGCGGTCCGGATGGGTGCATCTTCTCCGCTCGGAAACACTTCCTGCAAGGTATGGAGTGCCGACAGGAAACCGCGGAAGGGTCCACCACTGAGGGCCTCGCGGGCGCGCTCGCGCTCGTGGCGTCCGAACGCCTCAACGCCCTGCTCGCGCGAAATCCGCTCGCTCTCATCACCGAAGATGACCGCGTCCCCGTCGAAGGCGATACGCAGCTGGCCTGCGGGACGGCGCATGTCGACCACTTCGCCCGCGGCGGCCGCCGCGGTCTCGCCCGGCGGCTTGGGCAGGATCGTCGCCGCCGCGATGCCATGACGCAGCGCGCTGCGCACCGACTCGGGATTGGCTGACAGGAACAGGTCGGTGCCGAACGGTTTGACGTAGGGCCAGGTCGGCTCACCGGCGGTGAACGTGGCGCGGATGATGTCCAGCCCATAGTGCTGGATGGAGTTGAAGATGCGCAGCCCGGTATCGGCGGAGTTGCGCGACAACAGGATCACCTCCACGCGAGGATTTTCCGGCCCCTCGCCCTGGTTCAGGGCAAGCAGCTTGCGCACCACGGGAAAGGCGACCCCAGGCCCCAGCACGTCATCTTCGTGATCACGCTGGTATTTCGCGTACGCGTCCACGCCGTCACTCTCGAACAGCGCGTGGCTCTCCTCAAGATCGAACAACGCGCGCGAGGTGACCGCGACAGTCAGCAAACGGGGGGTGTTGTCGCCCATCGGGTCCGGTCCTTGCAGCAGCCGGCGGTTGCCGGGGGCCCATTGTCGCTCAGAATACGAACTGTTCGGACAGGATCCGGTCTTCCAGGTTGTGTTCCGGGTCGAACAGCAGCGTGACCTGGCGGTCGCGGCACTCGCGGATCGTCACCTCGACCACGTCCCGCGTCTCATGCGAATCGGCGGTCACGCTGACCGGCCGCTTGTAAGGATCCAGGACCCGGAAACGCACTTCCGTGTCGGCCTTGAGGATGGCGCCACGCCAGCGGCGCGGGCGGTATGGGGCCAGGGGTGTCAGCGCGATGGTGGATGAGCCCAGCGGCAGTACCGGGCCGTGCGCGGAATAGTTGTAGGCGGTACTTCCTGCCGGCGTCGCCACCAGCACGCCGTCGCCGATCAGCTCGGCCACCCGTTCCTGCCCGTTGAGATCCACGCCGATATGCGCCGCCTGGCGCGTCTGTCGCAGCAACGAGACATCGTTGTAGGCCAGCGAACCGGTCGAGGTGCCGGACTCGGTGAGTGCCGTCATCTGCAGGGGACGCAGGCGGGCAGGCTCGGCCAGTGCAATGCGAGCGGCCAGGTCTTCATCGTCACGATACTGGTTCATCAGAAAGCCGACCGTACCGAGCTTCATGCCGAATACCGGCAGACCAAGATGGCCGAAGCGATGCAGGGTTTGCAGCATGAACCCATCGCCGCCGAGGGGACACAGCACGTCAGCCTGCTCGGGTGCATGGTCGCCATGGCGTGCCACCATCGCCGCGCGAGCCAGGCGCGCGGGTTCGGTACTGCTGGCAAGGAAGGCAATGCGGGGGGTGTCGCTCATGCGGGGTGTCCGGTGCGCGCGGGTACCGGTAGAGCATAACCGGACGTGGCGCGGAAACCGCGCCACCTGCGGGCCTGGATGAATCCAGCCTGGAGCCCCCCTGGGTCAGGGGGGGGCGCCCACGGCGTGGGGGTGGGAAAGCCGATCAGACGGGCCCCACGCCCTGCCGCGCAGAGCGTGGGCACCAGCGCCGACGCACTCAGGAACCGTGCGAAGCCAGCTGGCCCAGCCGCTGGACCGCGACCGACACGGTCGGGTAGTCCAGCGTCTTCTGCTCGGCCAGCTCGGTCAGCATGGCCAGCGTGAAGCGCAGGCTGTTGTCGTCACGTCCAACCCATGCGGCGACCTTGGCCTCGGCACTGCCGCCCTTGGTCGCCAGCACCTGACCGGCCAGGTTGCGGTGGTGCGCGGCCAGCTCGTCGCGCAGTACGCCGCGAGCCACCGCGTGCCAGCGGCCGTTGACCTCCAGCGCGTCGATCTGCTCGAACAGCCACGGCAGGCTCAGCGCTTCGCCCAGGCGGAAGTGGATCTTGGAGACATCCACCGGCTTCAACTTGCGCGTGCGGGCCAGCTCGATGATGTCGAACGCAGGGGCCAGGAAATGCAGCTCGGCCAGCTGCTGCGCCAGGCCGGCCGGCAGGCCCTTGTCCACCCATTGCTGCACCAGGGCTTCGTAGGTGGGGCGCTGCGCATCCGGAAGCACGCCCGACGCCACGCGGATGTCGTTGAACGGACCCTGGTAGCGGTTGACGGCTTCGGTGATGCCCGGCATCGGGCCGGGACGGAACAGCAGCCAGCGCACGAAGGCGCGCTGCAGCTTCCAGATCACTTCCAGCGCATCGACCTGCACCGACTCCGGCAGCTGTCCGTCCAGTGCGTCGATCTGCGCCCACAACGCGCGGGCATCCAGCGTTTCACGGCTGATCGTGTATGCCTTGGCGACCTCGGCGATGCTGCGGCCGGTGTCTTCCTGCATGCGCATCAGGAACGTCGCGCCCATCCGGTTGATGGTCTGGTTGGTCACCGCCGTGGCGATGATCTCGCGCTTCAGGCGGTGGCGTTCCATGGCATCGGCGTACTTCTTCTGCAGCGGCTGCGGGAAGTAGCGCTGCAGCTCCTTGGACAGGTACGGATCTTCCGGGATATCCGATTCCAGCAGCTGCTGGAAGGCCACCAGCTTGGAGTAGGACAGCAGCACGGACAGTTCCGGACGTGTCAGGCCCTGCCCGCGCGCCTTGCGCTGCGACAGTTCGGCGTCGGACGGCAGGAACTCGATCTGCCGATCCAGCAGGCCCTGCTGTTCCAGAGTACGGATGAAGTGCTGCTTGGAACCCAGGCGCTTGACCGCCATCCGCTCCATCAGGCTCAGCGCCTGGTTCTGGCGGTAGTTGTCGTTGAGCACCAGCGCGGCGACTTCGTCGGTCATCGATGCCAGCAGCTTGTTGCGCTGCTCGACGGTGAGCTTCTTCGCCCGTACCACGTCATTGAGCAGGATCTTGATGTTCACCTCATGATCGGAGGTGTCCACGCCGGCGGAGTTGTCGATGAAGTCGGTATTGAGCAGGACACCGGCCTGCGCTGCCTCGATACGGCCCAGCTGGGTCATGCCCAGGTTGCCGCCCTCGCCCACGACCTTGCAGCGAAGCTCCGAGCCATTGACGCGCAGTGCATTGTTGGCGCGATCGCCGACATCACTGTGCTGTTCACTGGTCGCCTTGACGTAGGTGCCGATGCCGCCATTCCACAACAGGTCCACCGGCGCCTTCAGGATCGCGCTCATCAGGTCATTGGGTGACAGCGCCTTGATGCTGTCGTCCAGGCCCAGCACCTCGCGTACCTGCGGGGTGATCTCGATCGACTTCAGCGTGCGCGGGAAGATGCCACCGCCCTTGCTGATCAGCTTGGCATCGTAGTCGGCCCAGCTGGAGCGCGGCACGGTGAACATGCGCTCGCGCTCGACGAACGAGGTTGCCGCATCGGGGTTCGGATCCAGGAAGATGTGGCGGTGGTCGAACGCCGCGACCAGGCGGATGTGGCGCGACAGCAGCATGCCGTTGCCGAACACGTCGCCGGACATGTCGCCCACGCCCGCTGCGGTGAAGTCCTGGCTCTGGCTGTCATGGCCCAGTGCGCGGAAGTGGCGCTTGACCGACTCCCAGGCGCCACGCGCGGTGATGCCCATGCCCTTGTGGTCATAACCCACCGAACCACCGGACGCGAAGGCATCGCCCATCCAGAAACCGTGTGCCACGGCCAGGCCGTTGGCGATGTCGGAGAAGGTCGCGGTGCCCTTGTCGGCAGCCACCACCAGGTACGGATCGTCCATGTCATGGCGCACGACGTCGACCGGCGGCACGATCCTGTCGTTGACGATGTTGTCAGTGATGTCCAGCAGGCCCTGGATGAACAGCTTGTAGCAGGCCACGCCGTTGGCGAATATCGCGTCGCGGTCACCGCTGGCCGGCGGCGTCTTGGCGAAGAAGCCACCCTTCGCGCCGACCGGCACGATGACCGTGTTCTTGACCATCTGTGCCTTCACCAGGCCCAGCACCTCGGTGCGGAAATCCTCGCGACGATCGGACCAGCGCAGCCCCCCGCGCGCCACTGCGCCGAAGCGCAGGTGCACACCTTCCACCCGCGGACCGTAGACGAAGATCTCGCGGTACGGACGCGGCTTGGGCAGGTCCGGCACCAGGGCGGCGTCGAACTTGAAGCTGATCACGTGGCCGTGCTGGCCATTGGCGTCGGTCTGGTAGTAGCTGGTGCGCAGCGTGGCGTCGATGACGCCCATGAAGCTGCGCAGGATGCGGTCTTCGTCCAGGCTGGAGACACGGTCCATCAGCTTCAGCAGCGCGTCACGCGCCGCCTGCATCTGGCCCTCGCGGCTGCCCTTGCGCGCATCGACGACGGTCTTGAGGACCTTCAGGGTCGCCTCGTCGCTGGCCGCCAGCACATCCAGGTGCATCTTCAGCGCGGCCTGGCCCTGCGCGATGTCCTCCTTGCTTTCGCTGCCGGTCGCCGGGTCGAAGCGGGCTTCGAACAGCTCCACGAGCAAGCGGGCCAGCAGCGGATAGCGGGCAAACGTTCCTTCGACGTAGCTCTGCGAGAACGGCACACCGGTCTGCAGCAGGTACTTGCAGTAGCCACGCAGCATGGCGACCTGGCGCCAGTGCAGGCCGGCCGCGAGCACCAGGCGGTTGAAGCCGTCGTTCTCCGCGTCGCCGTGCCAGACGCGGGCGAAGGTTTCGCCGAACGCTTCGTCCACGCTCGCCGCGTCGATCGCGCCGGCCACCGATTCGACCTCGAAATCCTGCACGTACACCGGCGCGTCGTCCACCGTCAGGCGGTACGGGCGCTCGCTGATCACGCGCAGGCCCATGTTCTCCATCATCGGCAGCGCATCGGACAGCGGGATGTCGTCGAGCTGGCGGTACAGCTTCAGGCGCAGGCCGTCACCGTTCTCGCGCGGCACGGTCTGCAGGCTCAGGCGCAGGTCGTCCGGGCCGGTCAGCGCGTCGAGCTGGCTGACATCGCTGGCCGCAACGGCGGTGCTGTTGTCTTCGATGTAACCGGCCGGCAGTGCCTTGCCGATACGCGAAGCAATCCGCAGGCCTTCGGTTTCGCCGTGACGCGACACAAGCGTTTCGCGCAGGTCATCCTGCCAGTTGCGCAGCAGGTGGGCGAGGTTCTGTTCCAGCGCGCTGGTGTCCACGTCCACCACCGGGCCCGCTTTGGGCCGCACGATCAGGTGAACCTGGGCCAGCGGTGACTCACCGAGCACCACCGAACTGTCAACATGCTCCCCGTGCAGTGTGTCGCGCAGCATCGCTTCGATGCGCAGGCGCACATCGGTGTTGAAACGCTCGCGCGGCAGGAAGGCCAGCGCCGAGATGAAACGCGAATACTTGTCGCGGCGCAGGAACAGGCGGCTGCGCACACGTTCCTGCAGGCCCAGCACGCCCATGGCCGTGCGGAACAGCTCGTCCTCGCTGGACTGGAACAGTTCCTCGCGCGGCAGGGTTTCCAGGATGTGGCGCAGCGCCTTTCCGCTGTGGCTGGACAGCGACAGGCCGGAGCGCTGCATCACGTGCTCATAGCGCTGGCGCACCAGCGGGATCTCCCAGGGGCGACGGTTGTAGGCACTGGAGGTGAACAGGCCCAGGAAGCGCTGCTCGCCGATGATGCGACCCTTGGCATCGAACTCCAGCACGCCGATGTAATCCATGTAGCCGGCGCGATGCACGCGCGAACGCGCGTTGGTCTTGGTCAGGATCAGCGCGTCCTTCAGGCCGGTGGTGGCATTCAGGCCCTGCGCGGCGAGCGTCTTCACCGGGCGTGCCGCCGACTTGTCACGACCGCGCATCAGGCCCAGGCCGGTGTCGTCCAGCGGCGCCAGCACGTCTTCCTTGCCCTCCTTCCGCACCCGGTACTCGCGGTAGCCGAAGAAGGTGAAATGGTTGTCCGCGGCCCAACGCAGGAACTCCTGCGCCTCGCTGCGCGAGGCGTCGTCGACCGGCAACAGGCGGGTACCCAGGTCATCGGCCACCGCGAGCGCCTTGTCGCGCATCGGCTGCCAGTCGCGGACGATCGCACGCACTTCTTCCAGCGCCCTGATGATGCCCTGTTCGATGTCAGCCATGGCTTCCACCGACTGGCGGTCGATCTCCAGCAGCATCACCGATTCGATGTCGCCTTCGCCGACCTTGACCAGCTTGCCGGACTTGTCGCGACCAAAGCGGATCACCGGATGACCGAGCACATGGACACCGACGCCTTGTTCGGCCAGTGCCATGGTGACGGTATCCACCAGGAACGGCATGTCGTCATTGACGATCTGCACCACGGTATGCGGCGACTCCCAGCCATTGGCCTTGGCGGTCGGATTGAAGACGCGCACGTTGGCCTTGCCGGCCTTGCGGCTGCGCGCGAATTCCAGCGTATCGCCGGCCAGCGCAGCCCATTCTTCCACGCTGTGGTGCGGGAACTCGTCCGCTTCCATGCGCTTGTAGAAGTCAGCGGCGAATGCGACCGCCTCGGCCTGCCCGGCCGCCGGGTATCGCTTGCGCAAGGCCGTGTAGACCGGTTCCAGCGAGAAGCCCGTTGCTGGGACCAGCTGGGTTTGCGCCGAAGCGGGCTTGGTTTTCACGGTTTTGACTGCAGACTTTTGCGATTTCATGGCAGAGCGAGTCGTGTTGCGCAGTTGGGAAAATGAAATTGTAGCCCTCTTGCGTGGAAAGGCCTTGCTGCAGGACGGAATATGCAGAACCGGGTTGGGTGCGGTTTACGTCGTGCACGTCGTTCGTGGGCGTATGGCACGCCACGGCCAGCCCTGCTGCCGACAGGATCGGCAAAGTCCGCCGTGACCGGGCCGGCCGTCCGGTTGAAAAACGTTTCCACAATTCTGAACTGGACGGTATAGTCCACCCGTGACCCCAGCCTGCCCTCCCGCTTCCGACATGGACGCGCGCGACCTGCGTGTGTTCGACGCCGTGCGTGAGCTGCTGGCACGCCATGGCATGCAGATGAGCATGGAAGCGGTGGCCCAGCATGCAGGGTGTTCGAAGCAGACCCTGTACTCGCGCTACGGCAGCAAACAGGAACTGATGCGACGCGTGGTGGAGCGGCACGTCTGCCGCGCGACCGCGGGCCTGCGTGGGCTGCGCGACGGCGACCTGCGCGGCAGCCTGCTGCAGTTCGCCACCGATTACCTGGACCACTTCAACCAGCCCCACGTTGCGCAGGCCTGCCGCCTGATCGCGGCCGATGCCGCACAGTTTCCTGATGAGGCGCGCAACCTGTACCGCGATGGCACCGGCGCGCTCACTCATCACCTGGCTGAATGGATCGGCGCGGCGTCAGCTGAAGGCCGTCTCAGGCATGACGACCCGCACTTCATGGCCGAATTGCTGATCAGCATGATCAGCGGCCAGGATTTCGACCGGCAGCGCTTCCACGTGCCCCACCGCGACGATGCCGCACGGCGTCGGGGCTGGGCCGAATTTTCCGTCGACAGCTTCCTGCGCGCCTTTGCGCCGGTGGCTGCGTCCCAACAGCATTCAAACCAACTCCGGAGTTTCTCCCGATGATCGCCCCACTCCGCACCCTCGCTCTGACGTGCGCTGTTGCCCTCGCACTGGCTGGCTGCAAGAAAGAAGAACAGCAGGCCCCGCCCCCGCCGGAAGTGGGCGTCATCGAGGCCAAGCCGCAGACATTGCCGCTGCAGCGCGAGCTGGTGGGGCGCCTGTCTCCCTACCGCAGCGCCGACGTCCGCGCCCGCGTCCCCGGGGTGCTCCTCAAGCGCGTCTACCAGGAAGGCAGCGAGGTCAAGCAGGGCCAGACCCTGTTCCTGATCGACCCGGCGCCGCTGCGCGCCGAACTCAATGCCTCCGAGGCCCAGCTGGCGTCGGCGCGCGCGAGCTACGCCAACGCCAAGGTCGCCGCTGACCGCGCCCGTTCGCTGGCACCGCAGAAGTATGTCTCCAAGGCCGACCTCGACAACGCCGAGTCTGCCGAGCGCACCGCGCTGGCGGCGGTCAAGCAGGCCGAGGCGGCCGTCAGCAGCTCGCGCATCAGCCTGGGCTATTCCGAAGTCACCGCGCCGATCAGTGGCGTGGCCGGCAAGCAGCAGGTGACCGAAGGTGCACTGGTCGGCCAGGGTGACGTGACCCTGCTGACCACGGTGGACCAGCTGGATCCGCTGTACGTCAATTTCTCGCTCAGCGTGGACGAGCTGTCGCAGCTGCGCGCGGCGCAGGCCAAGGGCGCACTGGCGCTGAGTGGCGATGGCAAGGCCACGGTGCAGGTCAAGCTCTCCGATGGCACCGCCTACGGCGAAAACGGCACGCTGGACTTCTCCTCCACCACGGTCGATCCGGCCACCGGCGCAGTGTCACTGCGCGCGGTACTGCCCAACCCGGAGCGTATCCTGCTGCCGGGTGCGTTCGTCAGCTTCCAGGCCACGCTGGGTGAGCGCAACAACGCCTATCTGGTTCCCCAGCAGGCGCTGCTGCGTGATGCCACCGGCGGTTACCTGATGGTGGTCGGCGCGGACGGCAAGGTCGTCCGCCGCAACGTCAAGACCGAAGGCGCGCAGGGCGGCAACTGGCTGGTCACCGCTGGGCTGGAACCGGGTGACAAGGTCGTGGTGGCCGGCACCCAGAAGGTGAAGGAAGGCGCACCTGCCGTCCCCAAGCCGTGGTCTCCGCAGCAGCAGGGTGCCGCCGGCCAGGGCGCTCCCGCCGCCGGCCAGGCACCGGCCGCGCAGGGCGATGGCGCCCCTGCCGATGCCGCCGCCAAGCCCGCAGCGCAGCAGGCACCGGCAGCTGCCGGGCAGGCTGCGCCGGCTTCCGATTCGACCAAGCAGTAACGGGAAACCTCCGTCATGCCTAAATTTTTCATCGAACACCCGGTCTTTGCCTGGGTGGTAGCGATCCTGATCTCGCTCAGCGGCGTGATCGCGATCCTCAACCTGGGTGTGGAGTCCTACCCCAGCATCGCGCCGCCGCAGGTCACCGTGTCGGCCACCTACCCCGGCGCCAGTGCCGATACCACTGAAAAGTCCGTCACCCAGGTGATCGAGCAGCAGCTGACCGGTATCGATCACCTGCTTTACTTCAGTTCGTCGTCCTCGTCCAACGGCCGCGCCACGGTCACCCTGACCTTCGAAACCGGCACCGACGCCGACATCGCCCAGGTGCAGGTCCAGAACAAGGTCTCGCTGGCCACGCCACGGCTGCCTTCCGAGGTGACCCAGCAGGGTGTGGTGGTGGCCAAGGCGAATGCCGGCTTCCTGATGGTGGTCGCCCTGCGTTCGGACACCGGCGGCAACAGCCGTGACGCGCTGAACGACATCGTCGCCTCGCGCGTGCTGGACCAAGTCTCGCGCATCCCCGGCGTCGGCAGCACCCAGCAGTTCGGCGGCGAATATGCCATGAACATCTGGCTCAACCCGGAGCGCATGCAGGGCTACGGCCTGTCAGCCAGCCAGGTGCTGGCGGCGGTGCGCGAGCAGAATGTGCAGTTCGCGGCCGGTTCGCTGGGCTCGGACCCCGCCCCGGTCGGCCAGCACTTCACCGCTACGGTATCGGCCGAAGGCCGCTTCAGCACGCCGGAAGAGTTCGAGAACATCATCCTGCGCGCCAATCCGGACGGATCGCGTGTCCTGCTTAAGGACATCGCCCGCATCGGCTTCGGTGCCGGCAACTACGGCTTCGACACGCAGTACAACGGCAAGCCGACCGGCGCATTCGCCATCCAGCTGCTGCCCGGTGCCAACGCGCTGAACGTGGCCGAGGCCGTGCGCGCGAAGATGGACGAGCTGCAGCCGAGCTTCCCGGCCGGCGTCAGCTGGTTCTCGCCGTATGACAGCACCACCTTCGTCAAGATCTCGATCGAGGAAGTGATCAAGACGCTCGTCGAAGCGATCGTGCTGGTGTTCCTGGTGATGCTGATCTTCCTGCAGAACTTCCGCGCCACGCTGATTCCCACGCTGGTGATCCCGGTTGCGCTGCTGGGCACGTTCCTGGGCATGTGGATGATCGGCTTCACGATCAACCAGCTGACCCTGTTCGCCCTGGTGCTGGCGATCGGCATCGTGGTCGATGATGCGATCGTGGTGATCGAGAACGTCGAACGCATCATGACCGAGGAGAAACTTGCCCCGAAACAGGCCACGCAGAAAGCGATGACCCAGATCACCGGCGCGGTCGTGGCGATCACGGTCGTGCTGGCGGCGGTGTTCATTCCCTCGGCGCTGCAGGGCGGCGCGGCCGGTGAAATCTACAAGCAGTTCGCGCTGACCATCGCCATTTCGATGGCCTTCTCCGCCTTCCTGGCGCTGGGCTTCACGCCCGCCCTGTGCGCGACCTTCCTCAAGCCCACGCACAACGACAACCCCAATGTCGTCTACCGCACCTTCAACAAGTATTACGACAGGATCAGCGGCACCTACGTGGGCCACATCACCTCGGCGGTGAAGCATGCGCCGCGCTGGATGATCCTGTTCGTGGTGCTCGGTGCGCTGTGCGCGTTCCTGTTCACGCGGATGCCGGGCAGCTTCCTTCCGGAAGAGGACCAGGGCTACGCGCTGGCCATCGTGCAGCTTCCGCCGGGGTCGACCAAGACCCAGACCAACGAAGTGTTCGCGCAGATGCGGGGCATCCTGGAGAAGCAGGAGGGCTTCGAAGGCCTGCTGCAGATCGCAGGCTTCAGCTTCGTCGGTTCCGGCGAGAACGTGGGCATGGGCTTCATCCGCCTCAAGCCGTGGGCCGATCGCGAGGTCACCGTGCCCGAGCTGATCGGCAACATGAACGGCGCCTTCTACGGCATCAAGGAAGCGCAGATCTTCGTGGTCAACCTGCCTACCGTGCAGGGCCTGGGCCAGTTCGGCGGCTTTGACATGTGGCTGCAGGACCGTACCGGTGCCGGCTTCGAGCAACTGACCAATGCACGCAATACGCTGCTCGGGGCGGCTGCACAGAAGAGCGACCTGCTGACCGGCGTGCGCCCGAACGGACTGGAAAACGCCCCGCAGCTTGCACTCCATGTGGACCGCGTGCAGGCGCAGGCCATGGGCATGTCGGTGTCGGACGTGTACAGCACCATCCAGTTGATGCTGGCCCCGGTCTACGTCAACGACTTCTTCAGCGAAGGCCGCATCAAGCGCGTCACGATGCAGGCCGATGCGCCGTACCGCACGGGCGAGGCGTCGCTGGGCAGCTTCTACAGTCCGTCCACGCTGACTACCAACCCCGACGGCACCAGCACGATGATCCCGCTGAGCACCGTGGTGCGATCGGAATGGGTCTCCGCGCCGCCGTCCCTGAGCCGTTACAACGGCTATTCGGCGGTCAACATCGTCGGCTCGCAGGCGCCGGGACGCAGCTCTGGTGAAGCCATGTCGGCCATGGAGGATATCGTCAGCAACGATCTGCCGGCAGGGTTTGGTTATGACTGGTCCGGCATGTCCTACCAGGAAATCCTGGCCGGCAATGCCGCCACGCTGCTGCTCGTGCTGTCGATCGTGGTGGTGTTCCTGTGCCTGGCCGCGCTGTATGAAAGCTGGTCGATCCCGGTCGCGGTGCTGCTGGTGGTGCCGCTGGGCGTGCTGGGTGCGCTGGCCTTCTCGATGGCCCGTGGCCTGCCCAACGATCTGTTCTTCAAGATCGGCCTGATCACCGTCATCGGCCTGGCCGCCAAGAACGCGATCCTGATCGTGGAGTTCGCGGTGGAACAGCGCGCGGCGGGCAAGACCCTGCGCGATGCCACCATCGAGGCGGCGCGCCTGCGCTTCCGCCCCATCCTGATGACCTCCTTCGCGTTCATCATGGGCGTCATTCCGATGGCGATCTCCACCGGTGCCGGCGCCAATTCCCGCCACGCCATCGGTACCGGCGTGATCGGCGGCATGGTGTTTGCCACCTTCCTGGGCCTGCTGATGATCCCGGTGTTCTTCATCGTGGTACGCCGCATGCTGGGCGACAAGATGGATGAACCGTCCAAGGAGTTCAGCGAACGCCAGAGCGAGGCCAATGGCGCACACCGCCCCGACCGCTGAGGGGTAATGACGGCCGCTGGCCGTCAGACCCGTCTGCAATGACGGCCGCTGGCCGTCATGCGTCAACGAAAAGGCCCCGGAGCGATCCGGGGCCTTTTCTTCATCCACACCACCTACTCAGCGCAGCGCGGCAATCACCGCACACGCCACCACGATGGCCAGCGAAGGCCACTGCATGGGCAGGTAGAAGAAGTGATGCCGCGCCAGCTCGCCCTTCGCACGCACGCCGCGATTGAGCACCAGGCCCAGCACCGTGTTGATGGCCGCGCCGATGCCGAAACCGGTCAGGACCTGTGCCAGGCTCGTGTTGCCCTTGGCCACGGACGGATCCGGATACAGCCAGAGCAGCACCAGCACAGCGACGATCGGAGTCAGCAGGGTAAGAAATCCTGCCCCGCGGTAGATGATCATGCCCGTTCCTGCGTTGAGAGGACGGGCATTCTAGATGACGGGCGAACCGAAGCGGGCGGCGAACCCGCCCCGGTTCTCTCAGCGACGGGCGTCAGCGCAGCCCGGTTTCGTTGCGGGCGATGACCAGGCGCTGGATCTCCGAGGTGCCTTCGTAGATCTCGGTGATCTTGGCGTCACGGAAGTAGCGCTCCAGCGGCATTTCCTTCGAATACCCCATGCCGCCATGGATCTGCACGGCCTGGTGGGTGATCCACATCGCGGCTTCCGAGGCGGTCAGCTTGGCGATCGCAGCCTCGTTGCTGAAGCGCTTGCCCTCACCCTTGACCCAGGCGGCGCGCAGGGTCAGCAGCAGGGCCGCATCCAGCTTGCACTTCATGTCGGCGATCTTGGCCTGCGTCATCTGGAATGTGCCGATCGGTGCGCCGAACGCCTTGCGCTCCTTCACGTACTCGATCGTCGCCTCATAGGCCGCGCGGGCAATGCCAATGGCCTGCGAGGCGATCCCGATGCGACCGGCATCGAGGACGCCCATCGCGATCTTGAAGCCCTCGCCTTCGTGGCCCAGCACGTCGTCCGCCTGAGCGAGGTAATCGTTGAACTCGATCTCGCAGGTCGCCGAGGCACGGATGCCCAGCTTGGGCTCGGTCTTGCCGCGACCGAAGCCTGCGTTTTCGGTATCGATCAGGAATGCGGTGATGCCACGCGCGCCCTTGTCCGGATCGGTCATGGCGAACAGCACGATGTAACGAGCGACCGGGCCGGAGGTGATCCAGCTCTTCTTGCCGTTGATGACATAGCTTCCGTCGGCCTGCTTGACCGCCCTGCAGCGCATGGCGGTGGCATCCGAGCCCGACTGCGGTTCGGTCAACGCAAACGCGCCGATGGCCGAGCCTTCCGCGATGGCCCGGACGTATTTCTGCTTCTGCGCCTCGTTGCCGTGGGTCAGGATGCCGTTGCAGAACAGGGAATTGTTCACCGACATGATGGTCGAGTGCGCGGCATCGCCGGCAGCCACTTCCACCATCGCCAACACATAGGCGATCGGATCCATGCCCGCGCCGCCGTATTCGGCCGGGACTTCGATGCCCATCAGGCCGTTCTCACCGAGCAGCTGGATATTGGCCAGCGGGAACTCGCCGGTTCGGTCGTGGTGCTCGGCGCTGGGCGCGATTTTCTCCTGGGCGATGCGACGTGCAACGTCCTGCAGCATCAGCTGCTCTTCGGTAAAGCTGAAATCCACAACAACCCCTCCCGGGTAACGAATGCACAATTGTAACGGCGCCCGGCGAAGCCCGGCTGACTGGCCCGCACGGCGCCGATGTCCCGGTAGAGTCGACCCATGGTCGACTACGTACGGCGGGGCCAGCCTGCGGACGGCATGTCGGTAAGGGACCGGAGCCGGGCTGGCCTGGCTGCGTGCAGTCGACCATGGGTCGACTCTACCGGGGCGCGCTTGACCGGGGCGCGCTTGACCGGGGCGGTCGGGGCGGCGAAAATATCTCTCTATCGCGATAGGTGGATATTATGGATCTCGAGGATTGGTCGACCCGGCTGAAAGTGTTCGCCGACGCCACCCGGGTGCGCCTGTTGGCGCTGCTGGAACAGGAAGAACTGACCGTGGCCGAGCTCTCGGCGATTACCCGCCTCGCGCAGCCGCGGGTCTCTACCCACCTCGCCCGGCTCAAGGAAGCCGGTCTGGTGCGAGACCGGCGTGCGGGCGTGTCCGCGTATTACCGCTTCGACGACGCCCAGCTGGACCCGGCACAGCGTGCATTGTGGCACGCCCTGAGCACGGGCAGCGATGATCCGCTGCTGCGCCAGGACGCCGAGCGCGTGGCCTCGGTCCTGGCCAGCCGTGCCGCCGACCAGAACTGGGCCGACAGCGTGGCGGGCGACATGGAACGCCACTACTCTCCCGGCCGCACCTGGGAGGCGTTGGCGCGCACCGCCCTGCCGCTGCTGGAGACCGGCGACGTGCTGGATATCGCCTCCGGTGATGGCGTACTGGCCGAACTGGTCGCCCCGCATGCGCGCCGCTACGTGTGCATCGACACCAGTGCGCGCGTGGTTGCCGCCGCCAGCGAGCGCCTGCGCCGCCTGCCGAACGTGGAAGTGCGTGAAGGCGACATGCATGCGCTGCCGTTCAAGGATCGCACGTTCGATCTGGTGGTGCTGATGCACGCCCTCACCTACGCCGCCAAGCCCGCGCAGGCCGTCACCGAGGCAGCGCGCGTGCTGCGTCCCGGGGGTCGATTGCTGCTGTGCAGCCTGGCCCGCCACGAGCACAAGGCCGCCGTGGACGCCTATGGCCACGTGAACCTGGGCTTCAGCGACAAGGAGCTGAAGAAGTTCGTCGACAAGGCGGGCCTGCAGGTCTCCAGCCTGGAAACGGTGACGCGGGAAAAGCGCCCACCGCATTTCGAAGTCATTTCACTGATCGCCAACAAGCCCTGAGGTTGCCGTGCCCGCCCTGCCCTGGTTGCATCCCGAACGTGCGCATGCCCTGCTGGACGCGCTGCGCGACCGCATTCTGATCATTGACGGTGCGATGGGCACCATGATCCAGCGCCACCGGCTGCAGGAAGCCGACTATCGCGGCGCGCGGTTCACCGGCGGTGTCGACACCCAAGCCGGCAACCACGTGCACGGCGGCGGCTGCGATCATGGCGCGGCAGAAGAGCAGGACCTCAAGGGCAACAACGATCTGCTGCTGCTCACCCGTCCTGACCTCATTGCCGGGATCCATACCGAGTACCTGCTGGCAGGCGCGGACCTGGTGGAAACCAATACGTTCAACGCGACCTCGGTCAGCCAGGCCGACTACCACCTCGAACACCTGGTCTATGAGTTGAACAAGGCCGGCGCCTCCGTAGCGCGATCGTGCTGCAATGCCGTGCAGGCCACCACGCCCGACAAGCCACGCTTCGTCATCGGGGTACTTGGACCGACCAGCCGCACTGCGTCGATCAGCCCGGAGGTGAATGATCCGGGATTCCGCAACACCAGTTTCGATGAGCTGCGCGCCACTTACCGCGAGGCGATCGACGGCCTGATCGACGGCGGCGCCGACACGCTGATGGTCGAGACCATCTTCGACACGCTCAACGCCAAAGCCGCGCTGTTCGCGGTGGAAGAAGCCTTCGATGCGCGCGGCGCACGTCTGCCGGTGATGATCTCCGGGACGATCACCGACGCCTCCGGGCGCACCCTGTCCGGACAGACCGCCGATGCATTCCACGCCTCGCTGGCGCATGCCCGCCCGCTGTCGATCGGACTGAACTGTGCCCTCGGCGCGGATGCGATGCGCCCCCACGTCGAAACCCTGTCCCGGGTCGCCGACTGTCACGTCAGCGCGCATCCCAATGCCGGCCTGCCCAACGCGTTCGGCGAGTACGACGAAACGCCGGAAGAGATGGCGGCGACACTTCGGGACTTCGCAACCGCCGGGCTGCTCAATCTCGTCGGTGGCTGCTGCGGCAGTACCCCGGCGCACATCCAGGCGATCGCCGAGGCCGTCGCCGGCCTGCCGCCGCGCCAGCTTCCCGGCCGCCAGGAGGAGGCGGCATGAGCGCCGCACCGTATACCCGCCTGTCCGGCCTCGAGCCGCTGGTCATCACCCCGGATCTGCTGTTCGTCAACGTCGGCGAGCGCACGAATGTCACCGGCAGCGCCCAGTTCCGCAAACTCATCAAGGAAGAACGCTACGAAGAAGCGGTGGAGGTTGCGCGCCAGCAGGTCGCCAGCGGCGCCCAGATCCTCGACGTCAACATGGACGAAGGCCTGATCGACTCGGAAGCGGCGATGACCCGCTACCTCAACCTGATCATGTCCGAGCCGGACATCGCACGCATTCCAGTGATGGTCGATTCCTCGAAGTGGAGTGTGATCGAAGCCGGGTTGAAGTGCCTGCAGGGCAAGAGCGTGGTCAACTCGATCTCGCTGAAGGAAGGCGAGGCGCAGTTCCGCGAGCATGCACGCAAGGTACTGCGTTACGGCGCCGCCGCCGTGGTGATGGCGTTCGACGAGGAAGGCCAGGCCGACACCTGCGCGCGCAAGGTGGAGATCTGCACCCGCGCCTACCGGCTTCTGGTCGACGAGATCGGCTTCCCGCCGCAGGACATCATCTTCGATCCGAACATCTTTGCCGTGGCCACTGGCATCGAGGAGCACGACAACTATGCGGTGGACTTCATCGAGGCCACCCGCATCATCCGGCGCACCCTGCCGCACTGCCATGTCTCCGGCGGCGTGTCCAACGTGTCTTTCTCCTTCCGCGGCAACGAAACGGTACGCCAGGCGATCCATTCGGTTTTCCTGTACCACGCCATCGCCGCAGGCATGGACATGGGCATCGTCAATGCCGGTGCGATGCCGATCTACGACGAGCTGGATCCGGAGCTGCGCGAGCGTGTCGAGGACGTCATCCTGAATCGCCGCCGGGACGGTACTGAACGCTTGCTGGAAATCGCCGAGCGCTACAAGGGCAGCAAGGGCGCGGCCCGTGTCGAGGATCTGGGCTGGCGCGAAAAGCCGGTCACCGAGCGCTTGGCACATGCCCTGGTGCACGGGCTGGACGCCTGGGTGGAACAGGATACCGAGGAAGCGCGGCAGGCCTCGACGCGCCCGCTGGACGTGATCGAAGGACCGCTGATGAACGGCATGAACGTGGTCGGGGACCTGTTCGGTGCAGGCAAGATGTTCCTGCCGCAGGTGGTCAAGTCAGCGCGCGTGATGAAGAAGGCGGTCGCCTACCTGCTGCCGTATATCGAGGCGGAGAAGGTGCGCAGCGGCGATACCGCGCGCAGCAATGGCAAGATCATCATGGCCACGGTGAAGGGCGATGTGCACGACATCGGCAAGAACATCGTCGGCGTGGTCCTGGCCTGCAACAATTTCGAGGTCATCGACCTGGGCGTGATGGTGCCGGCGCAGAAAATCCTGGACGCGGCGCGGGCCGAGAACGCGGACATCATCGGCCTGTCCGGCCTGATCACTCCCTCGCTGGAAGAAATGAGCCATGTTGCCCGTGAGATGCAGCGCCAGGGCTTTGACCTGCCGTTGATGATCGGCGGGGCGACCACCTCGCGCGCGCATACCGCGCTGAAGATCGACCCGCATTACGCAGCGCCCACGGTCTGGGTCAAGGATGCATCGCGTGCCGTCGGCGTGGCCCAGTCGTTGATCTCGCGCGACCTGCGCGATGCCTTCGTAGCCGCCAACGAAGCCGACTACGCCGACATCCGCCAGCGCCACCGCAACCGCGGCGATGCCAAGCGGCTGGTCAACCTCGCGCACGCGCGCGGACAGCGGTTCGATGGCGGCTGGGATACCTATGTCCCGCCTGCGCCGCATGCCCCCGGCCTGCACGTGTTCGATGACTACCCGCTGGCAGAGCTGGTCGACTACATCGACTGGACCCCGTTCTTCCAGGCCTGGGAGCTGGCCGGCAAGTATCCGGCAATACTGACCGACGCTGTTGTCGGTGCGCAGGCGACAGAACTGTACCGCGATGCGCGGCAGATGCTGCAGCGGATCGTCGGGGAAAAGTGGCTGCAGGCGCGCGCGGTATTCGGCCTGTGGCCGGCCAACAGCGTTGGCGATGACATCCGCGTCCAGCATCCGGATGGTGAGGCCACCCTGCACTTCCTGCGCCAGCAGGTCGACAAGCCAGCCGAACGCCCGGACTTCTGCCTGGCCGATTTCGTCGCCCCGCTCGACAGCGGACGCCAGGATTGGATCGGCGCCTTTGCGGTGACCGCGGGCATTGGCATCGACGCGCACGTCGCCCGCTTCGAGGCCGACCACGACGACTACAACGCCATCCTGCTCAAGGCACTGGCCGACCGCTTCGCCGAGGCCCTGGCCGAGCGCCTGCATGAACGGGTACGGCGGGAATTCTGGGGACATGCGGCCGATGAAACGCTGGGCAACGAGGACCTGATCGCTGAGAAGTACAGCGGCATCCGCCCCGCGCCCGGCTACCCGGCCTGTCCGGAGCACAGCGAGAAAGACACGCTGTTCCGGCTGCTCGATGCGCAGCGCAATGCTGGCATGCAGCTGACCGAGAGCTTTGCGATGCTGCCCACGGCGGCAGTGTCCGGCTATTACTTCAGCCACCCGCAAAGCCAGTACTTCGTGGTCGGCCGCGTCAGCCGCGAACAGGTCGTGGACTATGCGCGGCGC
>JAZBLM010000045.1:0-22933 GCA_037033225.1 Pseudomonadota bacterium | reverse complement strand
GTGCCAGCATCATGAGCATCGCAACGCCGGTCAACAGCCAGCGGCGCGCGCGCCGCCAGCGGCCGCGAGGCCGCTTCGGCGCGGTGCCGGCAGTGTCGGCCGGCAGCGTGATCGTGCTGCCCGGGTTGAGCGCGGAGGAAGCGGCGGCATCCTCAACGGGGTCAGGATCAGCGTCCGCTTCCTCTACCGACACAGGTGCAGGCCCCATGGCGCTCACCGGCACCCGCAAGCGGTAGCCGGTCTTGGCAATCGTCTCGATATAGACTCCGCCGCCGTCATCGTCGCCAGCGAAGGCCTTGCGTAGCTGCGTGACCGCCTGCGTGAGCACGTCATTCGTCGGCAGCGTGTCGGGCCAGACCTCGGCGAACAGCTCGTCGCGGGTCACCACACGTCCGTTGCTGCGCACCAGTGCGCGCAGCACCCCGACCGCCTTGGGCGTCAGCCGGCGCACGCGTCGCGCACCGGGTACCTGCACCTCGCGCGACGAGAGCGTCACGGTGCATTGGCCGATACGCAGCACGTCTGCGTCGTTGAATGGGTTGTCGCTGATGGTCATCTGACTCGAACGGGGGTGGCGGATCGCGCCCGACCGGCGTATCGAATGACCAAAGGGGACAATCGCGAACAGCCAGACTGCGCAAACACCGTCGACCCAAAACGCAAATGAATCGAAGCGCGCGAATACTAGCCTATGCAGGTTGACCGCACACGCTGCGGCGGACGCCAGGCACTCTCTCGCCCACGTATTCACATAATCAGTTTCACTATTCGCGCCCTCTGGGCGCGATTTTTTTTAACTGGCATTCATTTTCGCGGATGCTGCAGCATGGTCAGACCGACCAGTCGGGATACCACCAGCGCTACGTACATGACCCCGGAAAACTGCGCCAGCATTACCAATGCACGGGCCTGGGGGTGGATGGGTACGACGTCGCTCAGACCTACCCCGGAGAGCAAACTGAAGCTCAGATAAAGCAATTCCATCCATGAGCGGAATTCGCTTTCGCTGGCGGCGACGAAACTGCCCGGGTACCACTGCTGGCAGACCGAGAACGCAAATGCGAAGGCCCATGCGAGCAGGGTGAAGGTGGCACCGGCAGCGAACAGCTCATCCCGGGTCACGGTGTGGTCCTGCAGCATGTAGGCGATCAATGCGCCTGCTGTGTAGAAATACAGCAGGCTTTCCAGCAGCTGGGCGGTGGTGCCAAGCGTTGTCTGGCCCAGCAGCACGGCCGCGATCGAGAACACCACCGACGGAATCGCCAGCAGCAGCGCCAGCCAGGTGCCCAGTGGGCTGCGCTGTACGACCCAGAGTGCCAGTCCGAGTACGGCGATGCCAAAACTGCCCAGTGCCGCACGCCCGGCCGCCGTGTCGTCCATTGCCGGATACAGCAGCACCCCCAGCAACTGGACACCGAGCAGCCAGGCAGACGGATGCCGGCGGGCAATGGCCAGCCAGCGCAGGGTGGGTGATATCGGCATCGGTGCGCCCATGGTGGGAATGCAGCGCAGGATAGCCGGGCGCGACAGCGCCGTCAGCGCCCCGGCCTGCGCCTGCGGTCGCAACCGGCCCTGACAGGCTGCTGACGCCCCATGGGCTACGCTCCGGCGGCGCTGCTCCCCACTGGCTGCCCGGCGGCCTCTGTCGCGCACTCCTTCGCATTGCTGGCGTTCGCGCCGTGGTGCACTCAAGCTGCTGCTCGCTCCTCATTCATTGATCGGAGAAGCCCCTTCATGGTGTTTCGCATTTCCATCGCACTGGTCGTCGTGCTCGTGCTGCTTGCCGGGCTGATGCCCGGCCCCTTCAATTCCGTCGTCCAGGCGATGGTGGCCGAGGTCGTCCGCGGTGCCGGCTGGCTCTACCTGCTGGTCGTCTTCCTCACCTTGACCTTCCTCATGTACCTGGCGTTCGGCCGCTTCGGCAACCTGCGCATCGGCGGCGAAGACGCCGAGCCGGATTTCTCCCGCGCCAGCTGGATGTCGATGCTGTTCGCCGCAGGGATGGGCATCGGCCTGGTGTTCTGGGGCGCGGCCGAGCCGGTCTCCCACTTCGTCAAGCCGCCGGAAGGGCTGGCCCCGATGAGCATGGAGGCAGCCCGTGCGTCGATGCGTTACGCGTTCTTCCACTGGGGCCTGCATCCTTGGGCCATCTATGCGTTGATCGGCCTGTCCATGGCCTGGTTCCAGTTCAACCGCAATGGCCGCGGGCTGGTCAGCGACATGCTGCAGCCGCTGATCGGCCGCCATCATCGCGGCTGGATCGGCCACACCGTCAACGTCGCTGCGGTGGTTGCCACGGCCATCGGCGTATCGACCACGCTGGGCTTCGGCACGGTGCAGATCGCCGCCGGCCTGGAACGCGTGGCCGGCATCAGCGCAGGCGTGCCTACGCAGATGGCGATCATCGCGGTCGCGTTCGTGCTGTACATGGCCTCGACCATGAGCGGGGTGGAGCGCGGGGTGAAATGGCTCTCCAACTTCAACCTGGGCCTGGCGGGCGTGCTGCTCGCGCTGGTGCTGGTGCTGGGCCCGACCGGTTTCATCTTCGACTCGTTCACCACCACGCTGGGCTCCTACCTCAACCAGCTGGTGACGATGAGCCTGCGCATGTCACCGTTCTCCGGGAGCACCTGGGTGGCTGACTGGACCATCTTCTACTGGGCATGGTGGATTGCCTGGGCTCCGTTCGTCGGCGCCTTCATTGCAAGAATCTCGCGCGGTCGCAGCGTGCGGGAGTTCGTCATCGGCGTGGTGATCGCACCGACCGTGCTCGGCTTCGTCTGGTTCTCGGTATTCGGCGGCACCGCGCTGTGGTCGCAGATCTTCGGCCATGTCGACCTGGTGGCAGCCCTCGGCAACGGCTACGAGACGGTTCTATTCACCATGTTCGACAGCCTGCCGCTGCCGCTGCTGCTGTCCAGCGTGGCACTGGTGCTGTTGATGATCTTCTTCGTGACCTCGGCCGATTCGGCGGTCCTGGTGTTGGCCAGCATGTCCACCGAAGAGGCGGGTGATCCGCCCCTGAAGCGCAAGATGGCATGGGGGGTGGGCGTCGCCCTGATCGCGGCGGCGCTGCTGCTGGCAGGCGGCCTGGCTGCATTGCAGGGCATGATCACCATCGCAGCCCTGCCCTTCGCGCTGCTGATGGTGCTGGTGATGGTGTCGCTGTATCGCGTGCTGGATGAAGAATGGACGCGGGAACGTCGCAAGAGCCAGCGCGCACGCCACATGATCGATACGTGGATCGAGCGCGAAATGGCGGCCCAGGAAGCGACGCGGCAGGAAGCCGAACGCGCGGAGAACGGAGAAGCCGCCGGCTGACGCCGGCGCTGCCGCTGTGGTGCCTAGCCGTCAGTAGCCCGCTGCCTGGCCATCCTTGCGGCTCTCCGAGGCACCGTAGTAGACGCCGGTTGCCGGGTCGCGCAGGATGGCCTGGTAACCACCGTAGGGGCCATCGGCGAAGATCACGCGGTGACCCTTGCGCATGAGGGCGCGGATCGTTTCATACGGGAATCCGGTTTCCAGATTGACCTCGCCACCGTCGGTCATGGCGGTCGCCTGTCCGGTCGGCTCGGTCGAGCCCTCATGCTGGATGCGGGGGGCATCGCCCGCCTCCTGCAGGTTCATGCCGAAGTCGACCAGGTTCATCACGATCTGCGCATGCCCCTGCGGCTGCATGGCCCCCCCCATCACGCCAAAGCTGGCGTAAGGTTCGCCGTTCCTGGTGATGAAGGCGGGGATGATGGTCTGGAACGGGCGCTTGCCCGGTGCATAGCCGTTCGGGTGGTCCTTCTGCAGGACGAACATCTCACCGCGATCCTGCAGGATGAAGCCCAGGCCGGGAGGGGCCATGCCGCTGCCCATGCCGCGGTAGTTCGACTGGATCAGCGATACCATCATCCCGTCAGCATCGGCAACGGTCATGTAGATCGTATCGCCCTCGTCGAGCTGTTTCGGCGTACCCGGCTGGACGACCTTCAGTGCCTTGTCCATCGAGATCAGCGCACGTCGCTCGGCGGCGTAGGCTTTGGACACCAGCCGCTCCACCGGCGCGGTCGGCTGGAACGCCATGTCCGCGTAGAAGCGCGCGCGGTCGGCGAAGGCCAGTTTCTTGGCTTCCACGAACAGGTGCACGTGTTCCGGCGAGCCGAATGGAATCTTCGAGAAATCGTAACCTTCAAGCACATTGAGAATCTGCAGCGCCGCGATGCCCTGGCTGTTCGGCGGCAGCTCCCATACGTCGTACCCGCGGTAGTTGCTGCTCACCGGTTCAACCCATTCGCCGTGGTGGGCCGCCATGTCTTCGTAGCTCAGGTAGCCGCCATTGGCTTTGAAGTAGCTACCGATCGTGCGCGCGATATCGCCCTTGTAGAACGCATCGCGACCGCCCTCGGCGATCTGCTGAAGGGTATTGGCCAGATTCGGGTTTTTCCACATCTCACCCTTGCGCGGCGCATGGCCGTCCACGGTGAACTGTTCCTTGAAACCGGGATACGCCGACAGCTTCGGCACCGAACGATCCCAGTAATAGGCAATCACCTCGGCAACAGGATGGCCTTCGCGCGCGTAGCGGATGGCGGGTGCCAGATTGTCCGCCATCGACCTGCGGCCGAACCGCGAATGCAGGGCGAACCATCCATCCACCGCGCCGGGAACCGAAACCGGCAAGGGGCCCGTTGGCGGAATCTCCTTCAGCCCGCGACGCTGGAATTCGGCCAGGGTCAGTGACCGTGGTGACCGCCCCGAGCCGTTGTACCCGTGCAGCTTGCGGGTCTTCGGATCCCAGACGATTGCAAACAGATCGCCGCCGACGCCATTGCCGGTCGGCTCCATCAGGCCCAGTGCCGCATTGGCGGCGATCGCCGCATCGACGGCACTGCCGCCGTCCTTCATGACGTCCAGCGCGATCTGCGTCGCAAGCGGCTGTGAGGTCGCGGCCATCGCATGCGGCGCAATCACTTCCGAGCGGGTTGCGAACGCCTGCCCGGTTATGCGGTCAGCGGCGGGCGCCACGGTGGGAAAAGAGGCAAGCAGGGCAACGGTAAGCAGGCAGCGCTTGAATCGGGTCACGGGCATGGCATCCGGAAGAGACACCCCATGTTCGCGCGGACGGCCCAGCTCAGGAACCGGCAATCGTCATGGTCGTTCAACACGCCGCTGCCGGGTCTGCGCGGATGACGCGATCACCGCGCCTGGGCTGTAGCGATGGGACTGGTTTCAGGAGCAACGAACCCGCTGGGAGAAGGCCTTCGCGTGGATACACCGGCAACCAATCGGGCACGCCGGGTAGAGGTTGACACACCCGCTGACCCATGTTTTCCTCGGACCCATGTTGCAGCGCCACACGCCACCGCCGACGAACTTCGAGCCCGCCCCCATCGGCGCCGCCTCGCTGCGTTCGCTCCTCGTACTCGTACTTATTAGCCAGCCCACCGGAGCGGGACGAGCCAGCGTGTAAGCAACAGACACACAGGTACTCGATCAGAACCCGCACCGGTCCCGGCGCGGGTTTTTTCGTTTCAGGACGTGGCAAACACCCTCCTTCCTCACTCTCCCTCTGCAAGGAACCACCCCGATGAGCACCAACGACCTGCCCCAGACCAAGATCGCCGTCGTCGGCTACGGCAGCCAGGGCCGCGCTCACGCACTGAACCTGCGTGAATCCGGTTTCGATGTAGTGGTGGGCCTGCGGCCCGGCGGCCCGACCGAAGTCAAGGCGCAGGCTGACGGCTTCACGGTGAAAGCGCCGGCCGAGGCGGTCAGGGACGCCGACCTGGTCGCCGTACTGACCCCCGACATGGTGCAGCGGAAGCTCTATACCGACGTGCTGGAGCCGAACATGAAGCAGGGTGCCTGCCTGCTGTTCGCGCACGGCCTGAACGTCCACTTCGACATGATCGCCCCGCGCGATGACCTGGACGTCGTGCTGGTCGCACCCAAAGGCCCGGGCGCGCTGGTACGCCGTGAATATGAAATCGGACGCGGCGTGCCGTGCATCTGGGCTGTTCACCAGGACCGCAGCGGCAACGCTGCAACGCATGCGCTGGCCTATGCCGCAGGCCTGGGGGGGGCGCGCGCCAACCTGATCCAGACCACGTTCAAGGAGGAAACCGAGACCGATCTGTTCGGCGAACAGGCCGTGCTGTGTGGTGGCGCCTCGGCGTTGGTGCAGGCGGGCTTCGAGACGCTGGTGGAAGCGGGATACCAGCCGGAGATCGCGTACTACGAAGTCCTGCACGAGCTGAAGTTGATCGTTGACCTGTTCTACGAAGGCGGCATCTCGCGGATGCTGGAGTTCATCTCCGAGACCGCGCAGTACGGCGACTACGTCAGCGGGCCGCGGGTCATCGACGCTGGCACCAAGGAGCGCATGAAGGCCGTGCTGAAGGACATCCAGGATGGCACCTTCACCAAGAACTGGGTTGCCGAATATGACGCGGGCCTGCCGAACTACAACCGTTTCAAGCAGGCCGATCTGGACCACCCGATCGAAAAGGTAGGCAAGGAACTGCGCGCCAAGATGGTCTGGCTGCAGAGCCAGGCGGCCTGAACCCCGCAGCGTTCCCCCACCCGCTCAGCAAGGCTTTCCGATGAACATCCCCGCACAACGCAGTGCACCGCCCAACGGCGCACGCTGGCTGACCCAGGCGCTGGAGGCCGAAGGCGTGCAGACGCTGTTCGGTTATCCCGGCGGCACCATCATGCCGTTCTACGACGCGCTGGTGGATTCGCGCCTGAAGCACGTGCTGGTCCGCCATGAGCAAGGTGCCGCCCTGGCTGCCAACGGCTTCGCCCGCGCCAGTGGCCAGGTGGGCGTGTGCATCGCCACCTCCGGCCCGGGCGCTTCCAACCTGGTCACCGGCATCGCCGATGCCATGCTGGATTCGGTCCCGATGGTCTGCATCACCGGCCAGGTCGCGACCCCGCTGCTGGGCACCGACGCGTTCCAGGAGCTGGATGTATTCGGGTTGACCCTGCCCATCGTCAAGCACAGCTGGCTGGTGCGCAGCGTCGACGACCTGCCCCGCGTGGTGGCCGAGGCGTTCCGCGTCGCCCGTGAGGGACGCCCGGGACCGGTGCTGATCGACCTGCCGAAGGACGTGCAGGTGGCCGACGCCAGCCACCTGCCCACGCATGTGCCGGCCGCAGTGCAGGCCCCGCCCGCGCCGCAGCAGCAGGCGATCGCCGAGGCGATCGCTGCATTGGCCGCAGCGGAGAAGCCGGTGATCTACGCCGGCGGAGGCATCGCACTGGGCGATGCGGTGCAGGAACTGCGCAGCTTCGCCGAGGCCAGCGGCATCCCGGCGGTGCTGACCCTGCGTGGCCTCGGTGCGCTGCCGGCCGGGCACCCACAGTCGCTGGGCATGCTGGGCATGCACGGCACGCGCGCCGCCAACATGGCCACCCAGGAAGCCGACCTGCTGCTGGTGCTGGGCGCGCGCTTCGACGACCGGGCCACCGGCAAGCTGGCCGAGTTCGCGCCGTTCGCGCGGGTGGTCCACATCGACGCCGATGCGTATGAAATCTCCAAGCTGCGCAGTGCCGATGTCGCCGTACCGGGAAACGTGGCGCAGGCCATCGCGGCGCTGCATGCTGCGTTCCCCGCACCGCTGGCCACGCATGCGGCGTGGCGGACGCGATGCGCGCAGAACCGGGAAAAGTTCGCGCCACGCTACGACGCGCCGGGCCGCCACATCTACGCTCCTGCCCTGCTGAAGCGGTTGAGTGAACTGGCGCCGGCCGACGCCGTCATTGCCTGCGACGTCGGCCAGCACCAGATGTGGGTGGCGCAGCATTGCCGCTTCAACCACCCGCGCAACCATCTGACCAGCGGGGCCCTGGGGACCATGGGCTTCGGGCTGCCTGCGGCGATGGGCGCTCAGTTCGCCTGCCCCGACCGCACGGTGGTCCTGGTGTCGGGTGATGGCAGCTTCATGATGAACGTCCAGGAGCTGACCACCATCGCGCGCTGCCGACTGCCGGTGAAGATCGTGCTGCTGGACAACAGTTCGCTGGGCATGGTGCGGCAATGGCAGGAACTGTTCTTCGCCGAGCGCTACAGCGAAATCGACCTGTCCGACAATCCGGACTTCGTTGCGCTGGCCAAGGTGTTCGGCATCGCCGCGACGCGCATCGATGCACGTGACGATGTCGAAGGTGGGCTGGCTGCGCTGCTGGCCGAGCCGGGTCCTGCGCTGCTGCACGTGGCCATCGATGCACGCGCCAACGTCTGGCCCCTTGTTCCACCGAACACGGCCAACAGCACGATGCTGGAATCCAACCCCGCCCATGCCCGCCAGGAGGCTCCCAATGCAATACCGGCTTGACCTGGTGCTGCACCCGGCCGAAGGCGCGTTGCTGCGCGTCATTGGCATGGCCGAGCGCCGCGGTTTCTCGCCGCAGGCCGTCCACGGGGCTGCGGACGCGACCGATCAGGGCCGCTGGCACCTGCAGTTGGTGGTGGACGGTGATCGTCCCCCGGAAACCCTGTGCCGCCAGATCGAGAAGATCTACGACTGCGTGTCGGTGAAGGTCACCGCGCTGCAGGGAGTCGCCGCATGAGCGCCCGCACCGCCGCCGCGGTGCCGGCACGGAGGGGCCTTCTCGGTTGCCCGCGCCCGGCGCCGTGCGTGCAGCCGATGGCCCGTCATGCCCGCGCCTGAGCACGGCGCCGCCGAGCCCGGGGTGGGCGACGTAACCGTCGCCGACGTACTGGCCGCGCAGGCACGCCTGCGCCGATTCCTGCCGCCCACGCCGCTGCACTACGCCGAGCGCTTCGGCACGTGGTTGAAGCTGGAGAACCTGCAGCGGACCGGATCCTACAAGGTGCGCGGCGCACTGAACGCGCTGCTGGCCGGCCGCGAACGCGGCGATCTGCGTCCGGTGATCTGCGCCTCGGCAGGCAATCACGCACAGGGCCTGGCCTGGGCCGCACATCGCCTGGGCGTGCAGGCCATCACGGTGATGCCACACGGCGCACCGGCGAACAAGATCGCCGGCGTCGCGCACTGGGGCGCCACCGTGCGCCAGCAAGGTGAGAGCTACGACGATGCCTGGGCATTCGCGGTGGAACTGGCCAGGCGGCATGATTACCGCTTCCTGTCCGCGTTCGACGATGCCGATGTGATCGCCGGCCAGGGCACCGTGGGCATCGAGCTTGCGCCGCATGCGCCCGACGTGGTGATCGTACCGATCGGCGGCGGCGGGCTGGCCTCGGGCGTGGCGCTGGCATTGAAGTCACAGGGCGTGCGCATCATCGGCGCGCAGGTCGAAGGCGTGGATTCGATGGCCCGGGCGATCAATGGCGACCTCCGCGCGATCGCGCCGGTGCCGTCGCTGGCCGACGGCGTACGCGTCAAGATCCCCGGTTACCTGACCCGGCGGTTGTGCGCGTCACTGCTGGACGACGTGGTCATCGTGCGCGAAGCCGAACTGCGCGAAACCCTGGTACGGCTGGCACTGGAAGAAAACCTGATCGCCGAGGGCGCGGGGGCGCTGGCGCTGGCCGCTGGCCGCCGCGTGGCCGGGCGTCGCAAGTTCGCCGTGGTATCGGGCGGCAACATCGATGCCTCCGTGCTGGCCGGGCTGCTGACCGACGTGCGCCCCCGCCCACCACGCAAGCCGCGCCGGCGCCGACCCGATGCCTCTCGCGCACCCATCGTGGCGGTCGCACCGCCGCCTTTGAAAGCTGCTTATCCCCCTTCCCACCTGCACGCCGCACGACCCGCTGTCGAGGAGACCTCACCATGAACACGCCGACCATCGAACGAATTACCCCGCCGCGCATCCGCATCTTCGACACCACCCTGCGCGATGGCGAGCAGTCCCCGGGCTGCAGCATGAGCCCGCAGCAGAAACTGGTGATGGCGCGTGCGTTGGACGAACTGGGCGTGGATGTGATCGAAACCGGCTTCCCGGCCAGTTCGCAGTCCGATCGCGAAGCAATGACGATGATCGGCCGCGAGGTCCAGCGCCCGATCCTGGCCGTGCTGTCACGTTGCCTGGCTGCCGACATCGAGACGTCGGTGCGTGCGCTGGATTCGGCCGCGCACCCGCGCCTGCACGTGTTCCTGTCGACCAGCCCCCTCCACCGCGAGCACAAGCTGCGCATGACCCGCGAGCAGGTGCTGGAGTCGGTGCACCGCCATGTGGCGCTGGCGCGCTCGCATATCGATGACGTGGAATTCTCGGCAGAGGATGCAACCCGCACCGAACTGGACTACCTGATCGAAGTGTCGCGGGTGGCGATCGCCGCCGGTGCGACCACGATCAATCTGCCAGACACGGTCGGCTTCACCACGCCGGAAGAGATCCGCACGATGTTCCAGCAGGTGATCGCCGGCGTTGCCGACGTCAGTGGTGCGGGGCGGGTGATCTTCAGTGCACATTGCCACAACGACCTAGGACTGGCCGTAGCCAACTCACTGGCCGCCATCGAGGGCGGCGCGCGCCAGGTCGAATGCACGGTCAACGGGATCGGCGAACGCGCCGGCAACTGTGCCGTGGAGGAAATCGCGATGGCGCTGAAGGTGCGCCAGGCCTTCTACGAGCAGGACTCCGCGATCAACACCCAGCGCATCGTCTCTACCTCGCAGTTGCTGCAGCGTCTGGTCGGCATGCCCGTCCAGCGCAACAAGGCGATCGTCGGCGCCAACGCATTCGCGCATGAATCCGGGATCCACCAGCACGGCATGCTGCGCCACCGTGGCACGTACGAGATCATGCGTCCTGAAGATGTGGGCTGGGAAGACTCGCAGATGGTGCTGGGCCGCCACAGCGGCCGCGCCGCCGTCGAGCAGCGCCTGCGTGCGCTGGGATTCTGGCTGGAGGAAGAGGAGCTGAAGGTCGTGTTCGAACAGTTCAAGACGCTGTGCGAGCAGCAGCGCGTTGTGACCGACGCCGACCTGCAGATGCTGATGCAGGGCGGCGCCAGCGTGCAGGGCTACCGTCTGGCATCGATGACCATCAGTGATGTCGGCAGCCGCGCCAACGCGCTGGTCGAGCTGTCCGATCCGCATGGCAACCGGGTCGCCGAGACTGCCCAGGGCGACGGCCCGGTCGACGCCCTGTTCGGTGCGCTGTCCTCGGCCACCGGCGTCAGCCTGCAGCTGGACAGCTACCAGGTGCACAGCGTGGGCATCGGAGCCGACGCTCGCGGTGAGGCCAACCTGAGCGTGCGCAACGGCGAACGGGTGCTGGAGGGCACGGGCACCAGTCGCGACATCATCGAGGCCTCCGCGCTGGCGTGGCTGGACGTGGCCAACCGCCTGCTGCGTCAACGCGAAGCCGATGCCGCGCCGCAGCCGGCCGCCGCTGCCACCGCCCACGCCTGAGGACGCGCAATGAGTGCCTTCACTTCCATGACCGTTGATGCCGGGCAGCGCTGGAACGCCCACGACTACGCCATCGATGCCGGTTTTGTTCCCATGCTGGGCAGCGCGGTCGCCCGTCTGCTCGACCCGCGGGCAGGCGAGCGTATCCTGGACCTGGGCTGCGGCGACGGCGTGCTCAGTACCGAGCTGGCCCTGAGCGGCGCCCGGATCACCGGTGTCGATGCGTCGCCGGAACTGGTGATCGCCGCCCGCGCACGCGGCGTGGACGCTCACGTCATGGACGGGCACGCGCTGGCGTTCGAGGACAGCTTCGATGCTGTGTTCAGCAATGCGGCGCTGCACTGGATGCAGCAGCCGGACCGCGTGCTCGCCGGCGTGCGGCGTGCGCTGAAGCCCGGTGGGCGATTCGTTGCAGAGTTCGGCGGCGAGGGCAATGTCGCCTCGATCATCTCCGCGATCCAGGCTGCGCGCATCAGCCACGGACACGTTGCAAGCCCCTTCGCGTGGTATTTCCCCAGTGCCGAAACCTATAGCAGCCGGCTGCGCCAGCACGGCTTCCATGTCCAGCTGATCGAGACCGTGGAGCGCCCCACCCCGCTGCCGACCGGCGTGGCCGGCTGGCTGCGCGTCTTCGCAGGCCCCCTCCTCGGAGACCTGCGTGATGACGTCGCGGCGCGCGTACGCGACTCCGCAGCTGCGCTGCTTGCCGGGCTGCCGCGCGATGGCAGCGGCCAGCCGCTGGCCGACTACGTGCGGCTGCGTGTGCTCGCGCGTCGCCGCTGATCGACGAGCTGCTACCTTCCCCATCCGATGTTCTCCATCGCACTTCACTGCCAGGCCTTCGCATGACCCCCGCACCCAGCACCCTGTACGACAAACTGTGGGACGCCCACACCGTCGTCGCCGAAACCGACAGCGCTCCCGCCGTGCTGTATATCGACCTGCACCTGATCCATGAAGTCACGTCGCCGCAGGCGTTCACCGAGCTGCGCGAACGCGGCCTGTCGCCGCGCCGGCCCGACCGCACCAAGGGCACCATGGACCACTCCACTCCGACCCTGCCGGCGCGGAGCGACGGCAGCCTGCCCTACGCCAGCGCCGCCTCCGAAGCGCAGGTGGACATGCTGGCGCGCAACTGCGCCGAGTACGGCATCGAGCTGTTCGACATGGGGTCGTCAAGCCGCGGGATCGTGCACGTCATCGCACCGGAGCAGGGTTTCACCCAGCCGGGCATGACCATCGTCTGCGGCGACAGCCACACGTCCACGCACGGCGCGTTCGGATCGCTGGCGTTCGGCATCGGCACCAGCGAGGTCGGCCATGTGCTGGCGACGCAGTGCCTGCTGCAGCGGAAGGCGAAGACCATGGCGATCACCGTCGAGGGCGCACTGCGGCCCGGCGTCGGCGCCAAGGACGTGGTGCTCCACATCATCGGAGTCATCGGGGTCAACGGCGGTACCGGCCACGTGCTGGAGTTCCGCGGCAGCACCATCGGGGCGATGGACATGGAGCAACGCATGACCCTTTGCAACATGGCCATCGAAGCCGGTGCACGCGCGGGCATGGTGGCTCCCGACCAGATCACCTTCGACTGGGTGGCGGCGACGCCGCGCGGTCCGAAGGGGGCTGACTTCGACGCCGCAGTCGCGCGCTGGAAGACGCTGCGCAGCGACGAAGGCGCACGCTTCGACGCCGAGGTCCGGATCGATGCGGCCGACATCCGCCCCACCCTGACCTGGGGCACCCACCCGGGCACCGCCATCGCGGTCGATACGCCCATTCCGGCGGCGAGCGACGCCGCCGCGCAGAAGGGCCTGGACTACATGAAGTTCCGGGCCGGCGAGACCCTGCGTGGCATGCCGGTGGACGTGGTGTTCGTCGGCTCCTGCACCAACGGGCGGGTCAGCGATATGCGCGAAGTCGCCCAGGTTCTGAAGGGCCGACAGGTCGCCGCCGGCGTACGGATGCTGGTGGTGCCGGGCTCGGAAATCGTCAAGCGGCAGGCCGAGGCCGAGGGCATCGATGTGATCGTGCGGGCTGCTGGCGCCGAGTGGCGGGAACCGGGGTGTTCGATGTGCATTGCGATGAATGGCGATCTGGTCGCGCCCGGGCAGCTTGCAGTGAGCACCAGCAACCGCAATTTCGAAGGCCGCCAGGGTCCGGGCTCGCGCACTCTGCTGGCATCGCCGATGAGTGCCGCGTGGGCAGCCGTCAACGGACGCGTGGCCGATACCCGCGAACTGTTCAGCCAGGAGGTGGCCTGATGGCCGGCGTGCGCACGCTCCAATCGGCCAGCATCGTACTGCGCCAGACCAACATCGACACCGACCAGATCATCCCTGCCCGCTTTCTTTCGACGACCGAGCGTGCCGGCCTCGGCCGCAATGCGTTCAACGACTGGCGCTGGCAGGCCGATGGCAGCCCCAATCCGGCGTTCGCGTTCAACCAGCCTGAAAACGCGGGGCGCGGCATCCTGCTGGCCGGCCGCAACTTCGGCTGCGGCTCTTCGCGCGAACACGCGCCGTGGGCCTTGGTCGACCTTGGGCTTCGCGCGATCGTCAGCAGCGAAATCGCCGACATCTTCCGCGGCAACGCACTGAAGAACGGACTGCTGCCGGTAGTCCTGGATGAAGCCGATGTGCAGCAGTTGATGCAGCGCCCGGATGACGTGCTGTCCATCGACATCGCCGCGCGCGAGCTGCGTACACCCGACGGGCGCGTCTACACGTTCCCGCTCGACGGCTTCTCGCAGACCTGTCTGCTGGAAGGGGTCGACCAGCTGGGTTACCTGTTGGGACGCATCCCCGAAATCGAACGTTACGAGAGTGAACATGCACGCTGATATCGTCGTACTGCCCGGTGATGGCATCGGCCCGGAAGTCGCCGCCGCCGCGGTTGCCGTGCTGGAAGCCGTCGCCACCCGCTACCACCATACCTTCAGGTTCAACGAGCGCGACATCGGCGGCATCGCCATCGACCGCCACGGCGAGCCGCTGCCGGGAAGCACGCTGGATGCCTGTCGCGCTGCCGATGCGATCCTGCTGGGTGCGGTGGGCGGCCCGAAGTGGTCCGACCCCAACGCCAGGGTGCGACCCGAACAGGGTCTGCTGGCCATCCGCAGGGCACTGGGCCTGTATGCCAACCTGCGGCCGGTGCGGACGCACGAAGCGGCTCTGGGCGCTTCACCGATCAAGGCCGAGCTGCTGCGCGGGGTGGATTTCGTCGTGGTGCGCGAGCTGACCGGCGGCATCTACTTCGGCGAGAAGACACGCACTGCCGACAGGGCGAGCGATCTGTGCAGCTACAGCGTGGCGGAGATCGAGCGCGTGCTGCGTACGGCTTTCCAGTTGGCCCGTCGGCGCCGTGGCAAAGTCACGTCGGTGGACAAGGCCAATGTGCTGGAGACGTCGCGATTGTGGCGCGACGTGGCGACACGCATCGGCCGCGATGAGTTTCCGGACGTGGCGCTGGAACACCAGCTGGTGGACTCGATGGCCATGCACCTGCTTGCCAAGCCGCGCGCCTACGACGTCATCGTGACCGAGAACATGTTCGGCGACATCCTGACCGACGAGGCCTCGATGCTGGCCGGGTCGCTGGGTCTGCTGCCGTCCGCGTCGCTGGGCGAACCGGGTGCGGTGGGCATCTACGAGCCGATCCATGGCTCGGCACCGGACATCGCGGGCAAGGGCATCGCCAATCCATATGCGACGATCTCCAGCGCGGCGATGCTGCTTCGCCATTCGCTGGGTCTGGAGGCCGAAGCGGCTGCCGTGGAAGCGGCCGTGCATGCGTCGCTGGATGCCGGCGTGTTCACCGCAGACCTCGCGACCGCGGGTGCCGCCGTGTCCACCACGCAGGCCACCACGGCGGTGCTCCAGCGCCTGCAGGGATAAAGGCGTCGCCGGGGTGCGCCCGGGACCTGCTTCAACGTCAAGGTCACAGTCTGCAGGGCTGCGGGTTGGCGGGGCGGCCCAGGTTCGCGGGGGACGGCAAGAGCCGCTCCTGCGGGCGCTTTGCTTGCGAAGCACCGCTTCGCAAGCGCCCGACGCAAGCCACGCAGCACACTGCAGGCAGCCACCCGATGGGGTCATGACGGTTCCGGTCGACCATGGGTCGACCCTACCGGGGCAGCGCGCTTTTGCCTTTGCCTTTTTTTACGCGGACGGTGCGGCCGGGCCGGGGCCCGGAGGGCGGCTGTTGCCGTCCCCCGATCAGCCCCACCGCCCGGCGCACGCCACGCAGCACGCTGCAGCCACCCACGAGGGGGCTCAGCCCGTTCGACCCGCCTCGCCGGGCCGCACCCGGAACCACGCCGCATACAACGCCGGCAGGAACACGAGGGTCAGTACCGTGCCCACGATCAGACCGCCCATGATCGAGATCGCCATCGATCCGTAGAACGCGCTGCGCGACAGCGGGATCATCGCCAGGACCGCAGCCAGCGCGGTCAGCACGATCGGACGGAAGCGGCGCACCGTGGCATCCAGGATGGCATCCCAGCGGTCGTGGCCCGCATCGATGTCCTGCTGGATCTGGTCGATCAGGATCACCGAATTGCGCATGATCATGCCCGCCAGCGCGATGGTGCCCAGCAGCGCCACGAAACCGAACGGCGAACGGAACAACAGCAGGAACAGCGTGGCGCCGATGATGCCCAGCGGTGCGGTGACCAGCACCATCGCCGTGCGCGAGAAGCTGCGCAGCTGCAGCATCAGCAACGTCGCCACCACCACCAGGAACAGCGGCATGCCGGCCTTGATCGAATCCTGGCCACGCGCCGAGTCTTCCACCGTGCCGCCGGTTTCCAGCAGATAGCCACTGGGCAGCCGGGCACGCACCTCCTCCAGTGTCGGCGTGATCTGCTTGACCACGTCCAGCGGCTGCATGCCATCGCCGATATCGGCGCGTACGGTGACCGTCGGCAGCCGGTCGCGGTGCCAGATGATGCCGTCCTCGAAGCCATACTCGGCCGTGGCCACCTGCGACACGCTGATGCTCTGCCCACTGCTCGTGGGCATCTGCAGGCTGCCGAGCAGCGCCAGGTCGAGCCGCTCGTCCGCTGCACCGCGGACCAGCATCTCGATCTGCCGGTTGCCCTCGCGATACACGCTCACCGCTTCACCGGCCAGCGAACTGGCAAGGAACTGACTGACCTGCGCACTGGTGACGCCAAGCGCCCGGGCACGGTCCTGGTCGATCACCAGCCGCACCACCTTGCTCGGTTCACTCCAGTCCAGATTGACGTTGGTCGTATGCGGATTCGCGCGCACCTTGGCTTCGACCTGGCGGGCCAGCGCCTGGACCTGCGCGATGTGCTCGCCGGAGATCCGGAACTGCACCGGATAGCCGACCGGCGGGCCGTTCTCCAGCCGGGTCACGCGCATCTGCACGTCGGGGAAGGTCGGCAGCACGTCACGCTGCAGCCAGCTGCGGACACTCTCACGCGCCTCGGTGTCGTTGGCCAGCACCACGAACTGGGCGAAGTTGGTCGCTGGCAGCTGCTGGTCCAGTGGCAGATAGAAACGCGGCGACCCCGTGCCCACGTAGGCGACGTAGTTGCGGATGCCCTCGCGGCCGTGCAGCAGCTTTTCCAGCTTGGTGACCTGGGCACGCGTGGCATCCAGCGAAGCCCCCTCCGCCAGCTCGATGTCGACCATCAGCTCCGGGCGGGTGGAGTCCGGGAAGAACTGTTGCGGCACGAAACGGAACAGCAGCAACGAGCCGATGAACAGTGCCACGGTCGCGGCGATCACCCACCAGCGGTGGCGCAGGCAGCGGTCGAGGAAGCGGCGGAAACGCAGGTAGAACGGGCGCTGGTAGGGGTCGTGGTCATGACCGTGCTGCGGCGGGGCAAGCACGTTGGCCAGCGCGGGGTAGCGGTCGGCCCAATGCTGGCGGCGCGCATGCCAGCGCGCGGTCAGGCTGCCCGGCTTCGGCGGCTGCCGGTTGTACAGGTCGGGCAGCATCTTGTCGCCCAGGTAAGGAATGAACAGCACCGCAGCGATCCAGGACACGACCAGGGCAATGGTCACCACCTGGAACAGCGAACGGGTGTACTCGCCGGTGCTGGACGCGGCGGTGGCGATCGGCAGGAACCCGGCCGCGGTGATCAGGGTACCGGTCAGCATCGGGAAGGCGGTGGACTCCCAGGCAAAGCTGGCCGCGCGCAGGCGGTCGTAGCCCTGCTCCATCTTGGTGGCCATCATCTCCACGGCGATGATCGCATCGTCCACCAGCAGGCCCAGCGCCAGCACCAGCGCCCCCAGCGAGATCTTGTGCAGGCCGATGCCGAAGTAGTGCATGACGAAGAACGTCATCGCCAGCACCAGCGGAATGGTCACGCCGACCACCAGTCCGGTGCGCAGCCCCAGCGAGAAGAAGCTCACCAGCAGCACGATGACCACTGCCTCGGTCAGCACCTGCACGAACTCACCCACCGACTCGTCCACGGCCTGCGGCTGGTCGGAGACCTTGCGCAGCTGCATCCCGGCTGGCAGCGTCTTCTGCAGGCGGGCGAACTCCGCGTCCAGGTGGCTGCCCAGCGCGAGGATGTCACCGCCATCCTTCATCGCCACGGCCAGGCCGATGGCCTCCTCGCCCATGAAGCGCATCTTCGGCGATGAGGGGTCGGCGAAACCGCGACGGACCTCGGCGATGTCTCCCAGGTGCACAGTGCGCTCCCCTATGCGGATCGGGAAGGCGCGGATATCGTCGATGCTGTTGAACTGGCCGCTAACGCGCAGCTGCACGCGGTCGCTGCCGGTTTCGATGAAACTGGCGTTGGCGACGACATTCTGGTCGGCCAGCGCCTGCTGCACCTGCTGGCGCGATATGCGCAGCGAGGTCAGTTGGGTAGTGGACAGTTCAATGAAGACCTTTTCGTCCTGCAGGCCAACCAGGTCCACCTTGCCGACGTCCGGGACCCGCTGCAGTTCCAGCTGGATGCGGTCGGCATAGTCGCGCATCAGCGCGTAGTCGAAACCCTTTCCGGTCAGCGCGTAGATGTTGCCGAAGGTGTCGCCGAACTCGTCGTTGAAGAACGGCCCGACGATCTCGCGCGGCAGCGTGGCCCGGATGTCACCGACGCGCTTTCGCACCTGGTACCAGAGGTCCGGAATCGCCTTGGAGCGCAGGTCGTCGCGCGCGACGAAGATGACCTGTGATTCGCCGGGACGCGAGTAGGAACGGATGAACTCGAACGCGCCGGTGTTGATCAGCGCCTTCTCGATCGGCTCGCTCACCTGGCGCGATACCTGTTCGGCGGTCGCGCCGGGCCACATCGTGCGCACCACCATGATCTTGAAGGTGAACGGCGGATCTTCGGACTGGCCCAGGTGTTTGTACGACCACGCGCCGATCAGCGCGAAGGCGAGCATGGCGAACAGGACCAGCGGTCGGTTGGCCAGCGCCCATTCGGAGAGGTTGAAACGCCGCATCGTCTTATTCCCCGACCTTCGTGGACGTCGCCTGCACCGGCGTGGCCGGCTTCAGCACCGGCCGGTTCTCCCGGTCGACGGCGGTCACCAACTGGTTGGCGCGCAGCAGGTGCCCGCCTGCCGCCACCACCCAGTCGTGGGACGAGACGCCGCTTACCGGCACCGTGTCACTCCCAAAGGCGCCGGGGGTCACCGTCACCGCCTTCAGGCGTGACGTCGCGGGATCGACGACCCACACGCTGGCCTGGTCGTCCGTGCCTCGCTGCAGCGCAGCCAGTGGCAGCTGCAACGCCCCTGCTCCGTTGCCGGCCGCCTTCGCATGCACCCGGGCACTCTGTCCAAGCGCTACATCGGCCAGCGCGTCGGGTGCGAGGCTGACCCGCGCGGCGAAGGTACGCGACTGAGGATCGGCTGCGGCCGCAATCTCACGGATCGTACCCGGCAGCATCGGTCCGGTGCGGTTCCAGGGCTCTACCTGCACCGCCGTCCCCACCGCGAACGCACGCAGCATGGCCTCGGGCAGGTCGATCCGTACCTCACGCCCCTCGTCGGTGGCCAGCGTGAACAGCGCCTGCCCGGCCGCCACCACCTGCCCAGCCTCGGCAGCAGGCTCGCGGCTGGCGATCACCCCATCGGCCGGTGCGCGCAGCTGCGCATAGCCGGTCTGGTTCGCCAGCACGTCGGCATTGGCACGTGCCGCCTCAACCTGGCCCTGCGCGGCCTTGAACGCTGCTGCCTGCTGGTCCAGCGCGGAACGGCTGATCAGCTGCTGGTCGGCCAGCGTGCGGTAGCGCGCGAGATCGTCCCGGGCACGGACCTGCTCGGCCTGGGCCGCCGCCAACTGCGCCTGCGATGCACGTGCCTGCAGGGCGAAATCGGCCGGATCGAGCTCCGCCAGCACCTGTCCCTTCACAACCCGCTGGCCCGCATCGACGTGGCGTCGCAGCAGTTTTCCGCCGACGCGGAAGGACAGCGCGCTTTCCTGCCGTGCGCGCACCTCGCCGGGAAACACCACGCTGCCCTGGGCATGCGCCGCAACGGGCTGCACCACCAGCACCGGGACGGCCACCACCGCCTCCTCTTTATCGCCCGAGCAGGCCGCCAACAGCGCCGCTCCCAGTGCAATTCCCATCCAGCGCATGTTCTTCATCGACCTTCGTCCTTGTTCCGCAATCTTCGAGAGATGGACGCAGCCCGGGCTGCGGCGCGGCCATTTAGTAAACCCGGCGGTATAGTATAAATATCGAACCGCTTGGTCTACTATTACGTCGATGATGTGTCCCTTCTCCCGCAAGACGGTCGCCAAAGCGGCCAGCAAGACGGCTGGACCCGGTCGCCCGAAGGATCTCGGCAAACGTGCGGCGATCCTGGAAGCCGCCAAGGCGCTGTTCGTCGACCAGGGCTACACGGGGGTGAGCATGGACGCCATCGCCGGCCAGGCCGGGGTCTCCAAGCTGACCGTATACAGCCACTTTGGTGACAAGGAATCGCTCTTCTCCGAGGCGGTGAAGTCGAAGTGCGTGGAGATGCTGCCCGACACCCTGTTCGTGGCCGACGCCGAGGGGCCTCTGCGGGACCAGCTGCTGGGCATCGCGACAGCGTTCTTCGAGCTGATTTCCTCCGACGCTGCGGTGTCGGTGCAGCGCGTGATGATGGCGCCGGAAACCGATGACCGGCTGCGCAGCATGTTCTGGCAGGCCGGCCCCAAGCGGACCACAGACGCGCTGGCCGAGTTCCTGCGTGCCCGCACGGCGCGGGGTGAACTGGCCATCGATGACTACCCGACGGCGGCGTTGCAGCTCATGACCCTGGTGAAGGGCGAGCTGCACAGCCATATGATGTGTGGCCTGCAGGCTCCCCTGACGGCGGACGATGCCCGTCGGCACGTGGCCGCCTGCGTGGATTTCTTCCTGCGCGCCTACCTGCCCCGACCCCTTGGCGAGCGGGCGTCGCCAGGATGAGTGCTGCAACCTGAACACGCCGGAGGTCGCGATGACTTCCGGCACTGCGACCGCGACCGCCCCGAATACATGCTCCGGGTGCGCCGGCGGCCCCTGGCACGGCTAAAATGGCCGGCCCACTGCGCTGGATTGGAACCTCATGACGATTGACTACGCACACGCCCGTGAACTGATGGTGGAACAGCAGATCCGTCCCTGGGACGTGCTGGACATCAAGGTGCTCGACGTCCTGGCGCGCCTTCCGCGCGAAGCGTTCGTGGCCGAAGCGCACCGCGCGCTGGCGTATGCGGACATCGAGCTGCCACTGGATGGCGGCCAGAAGATGATGAAGCCGGTGATCGAAGGTCGCACCCTGCAGGCGCTTGATCTGCAGCCGGGCGACGAAGTGCTGGAGATCGGCACGGGCAGCGGTTACCTCACCGCCTGCCTGGCCGCGCTGTCGCGCGAAGTGCTGAGCCTTGAGATCGACCCCGCGCTGTCGGCGACGGCGCGTGCGCGCCTGGACAGCACCGGCCTGGGCACCAACGTCCGGCTGGAGACCGCCGACGCGCTCACCTGGCAGACCGAACGTCGCTTCGACGTGATCTGTGTCACTGGCGCCGTCGACCGTGTGCCGTCACAGTTCGCCTCATGGCTTCGCCCGGGCGGTCGCCTGTACGTCATCCATGGCCGGTCACCGGTGATGGAAGCACTCCTGGTGCAGGCCGACGGCAGCACCGAGTCGCTGTTTGAAACCGATATCGATTACCTGCGCGGTGCCGCGCCGGCCCCCCAGTTCCATCTCTGAGTCCAAGGAAGCCGCAATGATCCGCCGAACCCTCGCTATTGCGCTGGCCACCCTCCTGCTGCCGTTGTCCGCCGAAGCCGCCGACCTGCTGCAGGTCTATGAAATGGCCCGCAATGGCGATCCGCAGCTGTCCGCTGCCGAATCCACCCGGCTGTTCGACAAGGAAGGTGCCGTCCAGGCCCGCGCCGCCCTGCTGCCGCAGATCAACGGCGTTGCGTCTCTGAGCCGCTCGCGCACCGAAGACCGCGGCAACAACACCGGCACGTTCGAAAGCCGCCGCCGCAGCTACACCATCGATGGCAGCCAGACGCTGTTCAACTGGAGCCAGTTCAGCAATCTGCGCGCGCAGCGTGAGCTGAGCAAGGCTGCCGACTTCAGGCTGGACTCGGCCAACGACGATCTGATCGTCCGGACATCGTCGGCGTACTTCAACGTGCTGGTGGCGATCGAATCACTCAACGCCGCCAAGACCAATGAAGAGGCCGCGAGGAAGCAGTTTGATTTCGCCGACAAGCGACTGGAAGTCGGCCTTGCGCCGATCACCGACGTGCATGAAGCCCGCGCGCAGTACGACCAGGCGCGTGCCAACACCATCGTGTCGCAGAACACCCTTGCCGACGCCTACCAGGCACTGACCGAACTCACCGGCCAGCCGGTGACCAACCTGCGCAGCCTGCCTGAGGATTTCCGTCCCGAAGTTCCGGCCAACCGCGGCAACGTGGACCAGCTGGTGCAATCGGCCGTGGCCCAGAACCCGGCACTGAAAGCGCAGGAACTGCAGGTCAGTGCATCCGAAGCGAGCGTGCAGGCCGCACGCGCCGGCCATCTGCCGACGCTTTCGCTGGGCGCCAACGTGGGCAAGGGCGCGACGTGGGGCGACAGTACCGGCGCAGGCGGTCTCAGCCCGGATACGCGCACCAACAGCGTCGGCTTGACCCTGAACGTACCGATCTTCGCCGGTGGCGCTACCCAGTCCGGCGTCCGCCAGGCGCTTGCGCAGCGTGACATCGCCCAGGACACCTACGAGCAGCAGAAGCGCGCACTGGACCGCAACACCCGCAATGCCTACCAGACCCTGGTCGCCGGCATCAGCGAAGTGGAAGCGCGTCGTCTGGCGGTGGTCTCCGCACAGAGCGCCTACGATGCGTCGCAGGTCGGCCTGGAAGTCGGCACCCGCACCGTGCTGGACGTGATCCAGAACCAGCGCATCCTGTTCTCCGCACAGCTGGATTACGCCAACGCCCGCTACACGTTCCTGCAGAACCGCCTGCTGCTGAGCCAGGCCGTGGGTGCACTGGACATCGCTGAACTGCAGGACATCAACCGCCTGCTCACCGTCGACGCCGGAAACCCGAGCACCACGGTCAACATCTGACCGTTGACGCCGGGCGCTGCCCGGCAGACGTCTTCGGC
>JAZBLM010000044.1:0-23669 GCA_037033225.1 Pseudomonadota bacterium | reverse complement strand
TGCTGGCCGGCATCGCCTTGATGCTGGGCACCGTGGTGCTGTTCAAGATGAAGCGGGACCGCTACGCGTGGGTCACCGCCGTGCCAGCCGTGTGGCTGCTGATCTGCACCACCTACGCGGGACTGATCAAGATCTTCGACAAGAACCCGGCGCAGGGCTTCCTCGCCCAGGCCCACAAGTACCAGGACGCGATCGCCAGCGGGACGCTGACGGCGCCGGCCAAGACCATGGGCCAGATGCAGCAGATCGTGGTCAACGCCTACGTCAACACCACGCTGACGGTGCTGTTCCTGCTGGTGGTGTTCTCGATCCTGTTCTATGCGTTGAAAACCATCGCGGCCGCGCGCCGTACGCCGCAGCGCACCGACAGGGAAACCGAGTACGTGAAGCTGCTGCCGCACCAGATGGCGGACCTGTGATGAGTACCGAGCTCGTACCCGTCGGCCAGCACCAGGCCCACCGCCGCCTCTGGCGACGCCTGGTGCAGACCGCACGGCTGTGCTGCGGCATACCGGACTACGACAACTACGTCCGCCACGTGCTGGAGAACCATCCCGACCGGACGCCGATGGATTACAAGACGTTCTTCCGCGAACGACAGGAAGCGCGTTACGGCGGCAGGAACGGAGGGCGCTGCTGCTGAGTGGCGCTTGACGCCGGGCGCCGGCGGTGGGTTTTATCTGAAGCGGCGGGGCCTCGGCCCCGCCGTTTTTTTCGTTCGTCGCGACACCGCAGGTCGTCCGATGCCGCATGGCATGGTCAGGCATGGCCTTCGCACAGGCCAACACGTGAATCGATCACGGATCGGCGGAGAGCCCGCGGCCTAGAGTCGCTCCACGCTCTGTCATGCGTGACATCGACAGGGCGTATCCCGCCACTCAATGGCATTGCAAGGAATCCTTCGATGAAGACACTTCGCAGCGGGCTGCTGGCCCTCTCCATCGGCGTGGCCGTCGTACACACCCCGGCCCACGCAGCGTCCATTGATGGGCCTTCTCCGGGCGAGGCGGCAACGGTTCTGGCCGTCACATCGTCTTACGCAGAAGCACTTCCGGCGCTGCTGCTGCAGCCCGGGTTCGGCGAACCGCTTTACCATGCACTGGCCGGATCCAGGGAGGGCACCGTGTCCATGGACGACGTCCTGGCACGCGTCGACCCGCAGGCGCGGCGCGCGTCCAGCGAATTGACCCGTCAGGCCAACGCGCGGATCCGCGCCTTGAAGGGACTGCCGGAACAGGGCCCTGCCCTGCTGCGGGGACGGCTGGTCCTGCCCCCGGGCACCGTGCTGGGAGAATTCGGCGCGCACGAGCTGCGCATTGCCGCCACGCCCGTCGGCGATGACCGGGCGTGGACGTCCGTACGCACGTGGGGTGCCGATGGCACCGAGCAGTGGGTCGACGCCGATGCAGCCGTTGCGTTCCCTCTGGTGATGATCGAAGTCGATGTCCGCACTGCCCTGAAAGAAGGCCTGCAACTCGTCAACGCAGGCCTGCGCGCGGTCGGGTTGCAGACCGCTCCGTCCATCGGTGAGCCTCTCGACGTGACCCGGCTGGACCGCATACGCCTGGCCGTGGACCAGGAGCCGAATCTCAAGGGGGCCGCCGAAATCTTCGCCATCAGCTCAGGGCTGCAGATCGATGAGAAAAAACCGGAGATGCGCACCTTCGAAATGCCGTGGCTCGACTACGACCAGCAGGACTATTACCCCGGCCAGGACTGGATCCATTGGGGCAACCTGCGATATGACGTCGCCAACGTGCAGCTTTTCGAAGAGGACGGCAACACCAACTACAAGGCGATGCTGGAGGCACTGCTGAAGGTCGTGGGGACCACCATAGGACCGTTTGAACCGACGGTGGGCATGGTGAGCATGATCGCCGACAGGATCCTGCAGGTGCTGCCGGATGCCTGGTTCACCGATGACCATGACTATGTGGACAGCTACTACCTGATCCAGCGCAACAAGCGCTACAGCGGCTGGTCTGGAGCCGGCGCCAACGCCGTGGTGGACCTGGAACCGGTCACGGTCGGTCGTCACTGACAACCGGACGGCAGCCGCGTTCACGTGACCTGTCGCCTGCCTGCCGTGTCGGTCCGCGCCACATGTCAGGCACGGCGGGTCAGTCATGCACCCCGATTGAGGTAAGCGGCTTCTGCGTTTTCGTCAGACGTGATCCGGCACACGTTCTGCGCTGAAGCCGCGTCGGAGAGTGCAGGCACTGTCCCAACGGGTCCGCCGCCAATGAAAGCCCTTTCCATTCTGACGGCCGTATGCCTTGCCGGCGTGTCGCCTGTCCATGCCCAGACACCGCGCCCGGCCGACATGATCGACCTCGACCGTCCATTTGACCGTTACCTCTGGATCACAGCGCACAACGCCGCCAACCATGGCAGCCTGGTCCCGAATCAGACGCTGCCCGTTGACCTGCAGCTGGTCCGGGGCGTGCGTGGACTCATGTTCGACATCTATGAACGCGATGGTCGCCTGTTCAACTGCCACGCCGACTGCGCGTTCCATGGACGCAAGGCACCGCTGGAAGAGGATCTCGGCCACGTCCAACGGTTCCTGGATGGTCATCCCGAGGCGGTGGTGACCCTGCAGCTGGAGGACTACAACAGCCGCGGTGCAATGGAGGCGTTCGCACGCGAAAACCCCTCGTTGTTCGCACTCAGCTTCAATCCGACCGATCCCCGATGGCGCGCGCTTGATGGCCGATGGCCCACCCTGCGGCAGATGATCCAGGCAGGGCAGCGCCTGCTTGTGTTCACCCAGCGTGCAGAGCTGGCGGGCGCTTACGGCGGGTCCAATGCATGGTTCATGCACGACCAGGACATCAGCGCGGAGAATTACTGGAGTCTCGGCCCGACCATTTTCCAGCATGACTACAGCTGCCGTCCCCGCTGGCCCGGCATTCCGCTGGACAGCACCAGCATGCCGCTGGGCTTCCCCAGATTGTTCGTCATGAACCATTTCCACGGCGTCCCGCTCAGCGTGCATGCGGGGACCGACAATCGACTCGACGTCCTGAGTGACCGCCTGCGCGATCAATGCCTGCCGGCCGCCGGTCGCATGCCGGCCTATCTTGCGGTGGACTTCATCGAATGGGGCGACAGCCTGGAGCTTGCCGAGACCTACAACAACGGGGGCGTCATCGCCTTCGCAGACAATGCGGCCACCGAGCCCGTCTGCGCGTTCAGTACCGCATTCGACAGAAGCTGGTCGTTGACGTCCACGCCGCGCATGGGGTGCGAGGACAACACCATCCGCGCCCTCGCGCTGCGCGGCGCGCGCGCCGGGGCCCGGATCGTCCTGCACCATGACGCCAATGGGGCCCGCCCGGGAACCGTGGTCGATATCCTGCAGGATGTCGACTGGGATACGCCGCAGCTGCTGTCCTCGCTGGACCAGGACACGGACACGCCGTATCTGCGCGTACGCGCGTCCTCGTCCGGTCCACTGGATGGCAGAGTGTCGCGCATCACCGTCGAGCGAAACCCGGGGCCGTGACCGCGTCGAGCAAAGGCCGGGGCCGGCGTCACGCGCCCGCCATCGCCTTGAGGATCAGGCCGGTGACATACGCAAGGCCGGTCCCTGTTGCGTAGCCCACCGTGCCCAGCAGCACGCCCACCGGCGCCAGCGAGGGATGGAACGCCGCCGCCACGACCGGGGCCGAGGCCGCCGCACCGATGTTGCCCATCGAGCCGACGCCGAAGAACAGCAGCGGCGCACGCACCAGCCGTGCGACGATCCACAGCACCAGCACATGGGTTGCCAGCCAGACAAGGCCCAGCAGGAACAGCCACGGCCGGTCCAGCAGCGACAGCAGGTCCATCTGCATACCGATGCACGCGATCAGGAAATAGAGGAACACGGTGCCCATACGGGACGCACCGGCCGACTCAAGGCGGCGCGCGCGGGTAAAGCTGAGCAGAAGACCCAGGCCGGTAGAGAACAGAACCACCCACACGAACTGGCTGTCCAGGCTGAACTGGCTGGACCAGCTGACGTTTGCCTTGAACCACGCCGCCAACGGTGCGGCGATGGCATGTGCCAGTCCCACCCCGCCAAGTGCCACGCCGACGATCACCATCAGATCGGTCAGCGTGGGGATCCGCGCGTTCTGCGCCTCGTAGGCACTGATGCGCGCCTTCATCTCATCGATCGCCCGGGTGTCGGCGCCATTGCGGGCATCGATCTGCTGCGAACGGTTGGCCAGGAACAGCAGGATCGCCATCCACAGGCTGGCGCAGGCTACATCCACCACGGCGAACTGGCCGAAGGTGGTCGCATCGGTGCCGAACACCTCGCGCATCGCCACCATGTTGGCGCCGCCCCCGATCCAGCTTCCGGCCAATGCCGCCATGCCGGCCCAGGTATCACCGGCGACGGTTTCCGGATGAATCAGCTTCATCACCTGGAACGAGACGATCGCTCCCAGCATGATGCCGACGGTGCCGGCGCAGAAGACGGCCAACAATTTCGGACCCAGCTTGATGATGCCCTTCAGGTCGATCGACAGGGTCAGCAGCACCAGGGCCGCCGGAAGCAGCACATCGCGCGCCACCGGGTTGTACAGCGCCGTGGAGTGGCCATCGATGAGCCCGGTCGTGTTGTAGATGGCGGGAATGAAATAGCACAGCAGCAGCGCGGGAACCCAGGCGAATATTTTCTTCAGCAGGGGCGTTGGACCACTTGCCGCCCAGAAGATGAGCGCAAGAGTGGCGGCGATGAGTCCCAGGCCGACGATGTCGCTGGTAATAAGGGCGGTAGCAGCTTCGGTCGGCATGGCGTCCTCTGTCGATCGAAAAAAAGATGGGCGAAAAAAATGCCGCAGGTGGCGGCACGTCAAAAGCTTACCACCGGTGCGCGGGGGTGGCTGGATTGTGCGGCGTGCGCGGACGCGGGAGCCGGCTGATGCTACGGATCGGCCCGGCAGATCGGCGCTGCCGGGCGTGAAGCGCCGAGGTCCAGCGTGGCCAGCGTCCCCCTTGGCTGCACGGGTTCGAACTGCAGGGTCCAACCGAGGTGTTCGCACAGGCGGGCCACCAGCTCCAGGCCGATGCCCCCATGCTCGTTACGCTGTCCGCGCGCCATCCGCGCGTGGATGGCGGCGATCTCCTCCGGGCTCATTCCGTGGCCGGGATCGCGCAGGGTCAGCACGCCGGCCGGGCTCAGCGCCAGCGTGATGTCACCTCGCCCGCTGTTTTCGATGGCGTTGCGCAGCAGGTTGCCGATCGCCGCCTGCACCACCGCCAGCGGCGCAACGACCTCCACCGGCGCCGAGTTCAGGCTTACGCTCAGGTCCTTGTCGCGCAGCAGGTGCCGGTGGTCTTCGATGATCCGGGCCAGCAGCGGCTCCAGCGACACGCGTTCGGCCCGCGCGGCCAACCGTGCCGGGTCGCGGGCCAGGACCAGCAACAGTTCGATCAGTTCTTCCACGTCCTCGGCAGTGCGTTGCACCCGTTGTATCTGCAGGCGTGCACGCGCGGGCAGGTCCGGCTGCTCCAGCGCCAGGCCGGCGGCGCCCGTGATGACCGCAACCGGTGTTCGCAGCTCATGGCTGGCCGTGCTGATGAACACCCGTTCGCGTTCAACGAACTGCTCATTGCGCACCAGGTAGTCATTGAGCGCGTTGGCGATGGTGTGAAGCTCGGCACTGCCGCGTGTGTCGACAACGATGCGCTGGCCGGGCGCGCCGGGCGTAAGCGCATCGATGTCAGCGGCCAACAGGCTCAGCGGACGTACGACCCGCTGCATGCCCAGCCGCGCCATCACGACCGTCACGATCACCATCACCAGCCCGGCCAGCAGCACCCAGCGGGTGGCGAACTGTTCCAGAGCCTCGAAATCGGAGATGTCCAGCGCCAGCGCGAGCCGGCCCATCGCGGCGGTCTGCCGCACCATGACCGCAGCCTTGCGGTCGCCGATGGCCACGCCGTCGTGCAGCCCGGCATGCAACCCGGCCAGCGTTGCAGGTGCGCCGGGCTGGTCAAGCCGGAACAGCCGCAGGGTGTCCGAGTCCTGCCAGCGGTACAGCGGATCGCGTCCGCTGTGGTCGACGATGCTGTCCAGCTCGGAGTTCAGCAGCGCCCGCCACGCCGCGTGCTCGGCATGCTCATGCACATTGTTGCCCACGCCGAACACCGCCAGCGAGATCAGGCCGAGGTAGGCCAGCAGCCACAGCAGCAGGCGCCGATGCAGCGGCGCCGGCCTAGCGGACATGGGTCGATTCCCCGTGCTGTGGCGCCAACCGGTAACCCACCCGCGGCAGCGTATGTACAAGCTTGTGATCGAAGGGACCGTCGACGCTGCGGCGCAGTTCATAGACGTGCGAACGCAACAGATCGCCGTCGGGTGGCTCGTCGCCCCACAGGGCGAATTCCAGCTGCTGCCGCGTGACCGCCGCCGGGCTGGCCCGCATCAGCACCTCCAGCAGCTTGCGGCACGCAGGATAGAGATGCAGCACCTGCCCGCCGCGTTGCGCTTCCAGTGTCGCAAGGTCCAACACCAGGTCAGCGACCTGCAGGCGCCTGCGTGGGCTGCGTCCGTGCGCCCGCAGACGCAGCGCGTCAAGCCGCACTTCCAGTTCAGGCAGCGCGAATGGCTTGGTCAGGTAGTCGTCTGCGCCTGCACGGAAGCCGGTGATCTTGTCGGGCAGCTCGTCGCGCGCCGTCAGCATGATCACCGGGACGTCCGAACCATGCTCGGCACGCAGCCGGCGCAGCACCTCGGGACCTTCCATGCGCGGCAGCATCCAGTCCAGGATCAGTGCGTCGTACACCTGGGTAGTGGCCAGGTGCAGGCCGGTGATTCCGTCCGGCGCCACGTCCAGTACGTGCCCGCGCGATTCGAAATAGTCGAACAGGTTGGCGACCAGCTGCCGATTGTCCTCGATGACCAGCAGACGCATGTCCAGCCCCTCCTCAGTTGCCTGCATGGTAGCGCCGTGGATGTCGGAAACCTGTCCCCCACGAGTCTTCCGACGGTTTTCCCACGCATCGGCGGCGATAGTCCCGCTTTCCCGCGGATCCACCGGCGTGCCCTCTCTCCTTCGCCCCCGCGCCCGTTGGTTGCTGCTCTGGCTGCTCGTGGTGATTGCGCTGGGTGCCGGCATCGGCCTGCGGCGCCCCCAGCCACCGGACGAGCCGAGGTTCGTGCTGGCCGCCCACGCCATGGTGACGTCCGGCCAGTGGCTGGTGCCCCATCGCGGCCGCGAGTTCTATGCGGAAAAGCCTCCGGTGTACATGTGGATGCAGGCTGCAGTGCATCAGGTAACGGACTGGGAGGGCGGTTTCCTGCTCCCTTCGCTGTTGGCTGCCGTGCTCACCCTGTGGCTGGTAGGCGACCTGGCGCGACGGCTGTGGTCGGCAAGGCTGCCGCCCTACGCGGTGGCCGCGCTGTTCTGCACGCTGCAGTTCGGCCTGATGGCCAAGCGCGCACAGATCGACATGGTGCTGGTCGCGATGACCACGCTCTCGCTCTGGGGACTGCTTCGGCACCTGTGTGAACGCCCCAACCTGCCCGCACTGTGGCTTGGCGGCGTCGCCGCCGGCATGGGCACGGTCACCAAGGGCGTCGGCTTCCTGCCATTGCTCGTGCTGCTGCCCTGGGCCGCGTGGCAGCTGGCGTATCGGCGACGTCATCAGCAGCGGCCGCCGGGGCCTGCTGCAGCAACACTCGCGTGGCTGATCCCCGCCTTCCTGCTGGGTACCGCGGTCTGGCTGGTTCCACTGGGCTGGGCTCTCCTGCAGCATCCTGACGCAGCACTGCAATCGTATGCGCGGGAGCTGCTGTTGAAGCAGACCGCCACCCGTTACGCCCACGCGTGGCATCACGTACAACCTGCCTGGTACTACCTGCAGGTCATGCTCACGCTGTGGTTGCCCGGCAGCCTGCTGCTGCCATGGCTGCTGCGCCCGTGGTGGCGTCGGACCGCCCGCCTGGACCCACGCATCTGGCTGCTGCTTGGCTGGGCCGCGCTGGTGCTGCTGTTCTTCAGCGCCAGCCCGGGCAAGCGCGAGGTCTACCTGTTGCCGATGCTGCCAGCGCTTGCGCTCGCCGCGGCGCCGTGGCTTCCCGGGCTGCTGCGCCGCTCCGCCGTGCGCCGTTGCCTGCTGGCTTACAGCCTCGCCGTGGCGGCGCTGTCCGTGACGCTGGCCATCCTGCTGCTGCGCGCCTCGCCGTGGGCGTTGACGCAGTTGGAACAGCGTGCCATGCCGGCCAGCCTGTTGCCCCCGCTCGGCATCGGGATGCTGGTGCTGGGAATGGCTTTATCGGCGCTGGCTGCATGGCTCGGGCAGCGGCGTGCAGCGATCCTGGTGCTGCTTGTACAAGGGCTTCTGTGGTGCGTTTACGGCACCGTGTTGCTGCCTGCGGTGGACCCCTATGCGTCGGCGTCCGCCGTGATGCAGCGTGTCGGCGCACGGATCGGCCCGGATGCGGAGCTTGGCCTGCTCGCCTGGCGCGAACAGAATCTGCTGCAGGCGGACCGGACCGTACGGGAGTTCGGCTTCAAACGCGCGTGGGACCTGCAATGGCAGGACGCCGGTCACTGGCTCGAGGCCGCGCCGCGCCGTCGCTGGCTGCTTGTGCTCGACACCGCGATGAGTCCCTGCGTGGAGCCGTCGGGCGTCATCGATATCGGAATGGCCAACGGCAATCGCTGGCTGCTGGTGCCGGGAACGGCGTGGTCCGGCCCCTGCCGCGCGACGACGGCGGGGGCCAGCCACGACGAAGGCTGAGCCAAGCCGCCATCCCGCAACGCTTTAATCAGAATCGAACGCTGCTCCGATTTTTCTCCGACATCGCGCTGCCTAGCATGGCCATTGATCCCCCCAGGCCCTTGGCATGCACCGCATCCTTTCCCCGCGTCCCGCCGACTTCCGCCTCACACAGCGCGCAGATCGCGCCTTCCTCCGGCGCCATCTCTGGCTGCCATTGCTGGGCGCCCTGGTGATCGGCAGCGTGCTGGCATGGGGCGGGGACGTCTGGATGGCCGACCACCTGTTCGCAGCGGAAGGCCACCGCTGGCAGCTGCGTGACAGCTGGTCCACCAGCGTGCTTATGCATGCAGGTGGAAAGTGGCTCAGCGTCACCGCGATGCTGGTTTCGATGGGCGCGTGCATCCACGCGTGGCGCAACGACACGGATCGCCGACGACGCTGGGCGCTGTTGTACCTGCTGCTGGCCATAGCGCTCGGTACAGGCAGCGTGTCGCTGCTGAAGACGCTGACCCACATGGACTGCCCGTGGGACCTGTTGCGCTATGGAGGAGACCGGCCCTTCGTCGGTCTGCTGCAGCCACGGCCCGCCGCCCTGCCCGCCGCCGCGTGTTTTCCCGCCGGCCAGGCCAGCGCCGGCTATGCCTGGGTCAGCCTGTACTTCTGCGCGCTGCTGTGCAGGCCGGGCTGGCGCTGGCGGGGGCTTGCCGCAGGCATTGCGGCCGGCGCCACGCTCGGGGCGGCGCAGCAGCTGCGCGGTGCACATTTCATGTCGCACGACCTGGCCACCCTGGCGGTGTGCTGGCTGGTCTCGCTGGGCCTCTACCTGCGGGTGGACGCGCACCTGCGGTCAACGTCACCCGTTGCGCCGGTATCCTGCCGATGAGCGCCGCCCCTCTCCCCCGGACGCCGGTAGCGACCACGGTCTGGCGGGCCTGGCGGCCGCAGGTCTCCGTCGAGACGCTCATCGTGCTGCTCAGCGTGTACTTCGCCCTGGCGGGCAACCAGCTGTTCTGGCGCAGCGCCTTGGCGACTCATCCAGGCAGTCTCCGCTACGCGCTGTCGCTGCTGCTGGTCCTGCTGGGTACCCATGCGTTCCTGCTGGGCCTGCTGGTGTGGCGCTGGAACGCGAAGCCGATGGCGGCTGCGCTGCTGCTGGTGACCACGCTGGCCTCCCATTACATGAGCCAGTACCACATCTATCTGGATGCGGACATGCTGCGCAACGTGCTGGCGACCGACCGCCGGGAAAGCAGCGAGCTGGTGACCACGTCACTGGCCGTCCCGCTGCTGCTGGCCTTGCTGCCGATGGCCGCGCTGTGCCAGCTGCAGCTTGCCCGACGGCGCTGGACCGGCGTGGTGCTGTGGCGCGCTGGACTGCTGGCGGTCGCTGCAGGCGTGGCACTCGGCGGAGCACTGCTGTCGTTCCAGGAAATTTCAGCACTGATGCGCAACCAGCGTGAAGTGCGCTACCTGGCGACACCGGCCAACATCCTGCTCGGCCTGCCACGCGCCCTGCGCGCCGACAATCCGGTGCAGCGCGCGCCCAAGCTGCCGATCGGCATGGATGCCGCAGCTACGCCGCGCGTTGCGCAGAGCCGACCACGCCTGCTGTTGATCGTGCTCGGCGAGACCGCGCGCGCACGCAACTGGGGCCTCAATGGCGGGCCGCGGCAGACCACGCCCGAACTGGCGCAGCGGCCCGTCATCAACTTCCCCGACATGCACTCATGCGGCACCAGTACCGAAGTCTCGGTTCCCTGCATGTTCTCGCCCTGGGGTCGGCGCAACTACGATGAAAAGAAGATCCGTGCGCACCAGTCGCTGCTCCACGTGCTGGAGCACGCCGGGATCGCGACGCTGTGGCGTGACAACCAGTCGGGCTGCAAGGGAGTGTGCGAGGGTCTGCCTTTCCAGTCGCTGGCCGATGCACGCACCGCGGGACTGTGTACCGGCGGACGGTGCCTGGACGACATCCTGCTGCAGGATCTGCCCGCTCAGGTCCTTGCGCGGCCCGGGGACCGTGTCGTGGTACTGCACCAGCTCGGCAATCATGGCCCGGCCTACTTCCAGCGCTATCCCCCGCACTTCCGCCATTACACACCCACCTGTGACACCGCCGACCTGGGGCGCTGCACGCGGGAGCAGATCGCCAACAGCTACGACAACGCGCTGCTCTACACCGATCACGTACTGGCGCGGGCCATCGGCACGCTGCAGGCCATGGAGGACTACGACACGGCGCTGATCTATGTGTCCGATCATGGTGAGTCGCTGGGCGAGAAAGGCCTGTTCCTGCATGGCGTGCCCTACGCGATCGCTCCGGAGGAGCAGACCCATGTGCCGATGACGATGTGGTTCTCGCCGTCGTTCGCACTCGACCGTGGGCTCGACCTGGGCTGCCTGCGCCAGCGCGCGGGTCAACGCACCGACCACGATGCACTGTTCTCCTCGGTGCTGGGCCTGATGCAGGTCCGCACCGCCCTGTACGCACCGGACCGTGATCTTTTCGCCGGGTGCCAGGTCGCGCCGCCAGCAGCTGCGCGCACGACCAGCGAGGGCGGCGCGACCGCAGGCGGATGACAGGGAGCATACCGAGGCCGGCAGCGGTCGCAGTCGGCTGCTGTCGTCGTCTGCGAGAGCCGGCTCGAGCCGTGCCTGAGGAAACGGATGGGCCTTGCAGCGGCGCGCCGGGGCCACTAGCCTTCAGCGGTCGTTCACCACCCAAGGATCATCCGTGAAGCACCGTCATCTTCTGTTGGCCTCGGCAATTGCTGCGGTCACGCTGTCGTTGGCCGCCTGCAAGAAGGAGCCTACGCCGGGCGCCGCACCGGCATCGGCCGATGCCCCTGCGGGCGAGACCGCCGACCAGTTCGTGGCCCGCATCAATGCCGAATACAAGGCCGCCTACCCGGAGATGACCTCGGCGCAGTGGCTGTCGTCGACCTACATCAACAGTGATTCCGAGCGGGTGGCCGCCAAGGCGAACGAGCGCTCGCTGACCCAGCTCAACAGCTGGATCGAGCAGGCCGCGAAGTTCGAGGGTCAGCCGATGTCCGAAGACAGCAAGCGCGCGCTGCAGCTGCTTAAGCTGATGTCGTCGATGCCCGCTCCGCGTGACCCGGCCAAACTGGCCCAGCTGACCCAGATCGCCACCCGCATGGAAGGCAGCTACGGGGCGGGCAAGTACTGCACCGATGCCAATGATCCCGGCTCCTGCCGCCAGCTCGGCGACCTGGAGCAGGTTCTGGCCAGCAGCCGCGACTACGACGCCCAGCTGGATGCCTGGCAGGGCTGGCATGGCACCACCAAGGCCATGCGCGGTGACTATCAGCAGTTCGTCGGACTGGTCAACGAAGGTGCCAAGGGCCTCGGCTTCGCCGATGCCGGGCAGATGTGGCGCAGTGGCTACGATATGCCGCCGGAGCAGATCGGACCGGAAACCGACCGTCTGTGGGAGCAGGTCAAGCCGATGTACGAGCAGCTTCATTGCTACGCACGCGGCAAGCTCGACGCCACCTACGGCAAGGACAGGGCCGAAGTGGGCAACGGCCTGATCGCCGCGCACCTGACCGGCAACATGTGGCAGCAGGACTGGTCCAATCTGTGGGACCAGCTGCAGCCGTATCCCGGCGCGGGCAGCCTGGACATCACTGCGGCGCTGGAAAAGCAGTACCAGTCCAACCTCAGTGGTGCGCTGGCCAAGGCCGGCAGCAACGCGAACGTCGAGGGCCTGTACAAAGCCCAGCGCGACGCCGAGCTGCGTACCGCCCGGCAGATGACCGAACGTGCCCAGGACTTCTACGTCTCCCTGGGCATGCCCGCCCTGCCGAAGTCGTATTGGGAGAACACGCAGTTCATCAAACCGCAGGACCGCGATGTGGTCTGCCACGCGAGTGCGTGGGACATGAACATGGCAGGCGACGTGCGCACCAAGATGTGCATCAAGCCGAACGAAGAGAACTTCACCACCATCTACCACGAGCTGGGCCACATCTATTACGACCTGGCGTACAACCCGCTGCCTCCGCTGTTCCAGGGCGGCGCCAACGATGGCTTCCACGAAGCGATCGGCGACACCATCGTGCTGGCCATGACCCCGAAGTACCTCAACTCGATCGGCCTGGTCGACAAGCCGGAAGAAAGCCGGGAAGCGGTCATCAACAACCAGATGCGCATGGCGTTGTCCGGCGTCGCCTTCCTGCCGTTCGGCCTGATGATCGATCGCTGGCGCTGGGGCGTGTTCGACGGTTCGATCACGCCGGACAACTACAACAAGGCCTGGTGGGACCTGAAGGCCCGTTACCAGGGCGTCGCGCCGCCGACCGTCCGCGGCGAGGAGTTCTTCGACCCGGGTGCCAAGTACCACGTGCCGGGCAATACCCCGTACACGCGCTACTTCCTGGCCCGCATCCTGCAGTTCCAGTTCTACAAGGGGCTGTGCGATGCGTCCGGTTACAAGGGGCCGCTGCATGAGTGCAGCTTCTACGGCAACAAGGAAGCCGGCCAGAAGTTCTGGGCCATGCTGAGCAAAGGCGCCAGCCAGCCGTGGCAGGCCACGCTGAAGGAACTCACTGGCGGCGAAAAGCTCGATGCGGGCCCGATGATCGAGTATTTCACTCCGGTCAACGCATGGCTGAAAGAGCAGAACGCCGGCCAGGTCTGCGGCTGGCAGGCCAGTGCGGCACCGGCGCCGGCGGCAGCGCCCGCGGCACCCGCACAGCACTGAACGATCCGGGTGCCGATCCACGGTCGGCGCCCGGAATCAGGCGCAGGCTGGCGCCCTGCAACGTAGCGAATAAGGCCGGCCACGCAGGGCGTAGGCCGGTGCATGCACTGGCTCAGTTGGCCTTGCCGGCCGCCATCCGCGCCGCCAGTGCATTCTTGAATTCCTCGAAGGTGCTGCCCTGTGCGTTGGCTTCGGCCTGCGCGGCATCGCGCAGCGCGTCCGAATACACCAGCCGTACCGGGGTGCCCTGGCGCTCATGCAGTTCGCCGGCCTGCATGATCAGCGCAAGCACCTGGGCCGCACTTTCGCTCTGGCCGGCGATCCTGCCATCCATGCCGAGCACCCACTCTCCCTCACGGCGTACGATGCCCGCCAGCAGCGTCCGCTGCTGGTCACGCAGTTCGGCATGCGGTTCGACCGGCGACGCCTGCGCGGCCTCGCGGTTGGCGGCCTGGTTTTCGCGGCGCCGGCGGATGTCGCGGCGCAGTTTGGAAGTGGTCGACATCAGTGGGGTACAGCCAATCAGGGGTGATCAGGATACCGCACGGCCCAGCGCCGACAGCCTCACGGCGTCGTGCCTGCCGCGGTCCGCAGCGCCTCCTGCGCGCGGCTGCGCCGATGCTCCCAGAACCAGAACGCGAAGCCCAGCGCGAAGAATGCGGCCTGTCCCAGCGCCAGCTGCACGGGAGAATGGCTGAGCAGCGGTGAGAACAGCCCGGCCACCAGCGTGCTGGCCATCAGCTGCAGGAACGCCTGCAACGAGGACGCGAGGCCTCGCTGGTGCGGATACATGTCCAGCACCGCCAGCGCCAGGATCGGGAAGATCAGCGCGGTGCCCACGCCGCCGAGGAAGATCGGCAGCACTGCCCACGGCAGCTCCAGCTGCGGCGCCGAGGCGACGTAGGCCAGGTTGAGCAGGGCCGACACCGCGCAGCAGATGAAGCCGATGCTGACCTGCCGGGTGGGCGTGGTGCGCCCGGCCATGCGGCCGGACAGGAACGAGCCGGTCGTCATGCCGCCGATGGTGGGAATGAACAGCCACGCAAACCCACCCTCCCCCAATCGCAGGTGCTGCATGACGAACATCGGTGCCGATGCGATGTACAGGAAAATGCCACCAAAGCTGATGCTGCCGGCCAAGGCCAGCCGCATGAAGCGCGGGTTGGACGCGATGGCCAGGTAATCCCGCACGAGCCGCTGCGGTGACAGCGGCGTCCGGGCATCCTGCGGATGGGTCTCCGGCAGGAAGCGCGCCGTGGCCACCAGCAGCAGCAGCGAGAACACCACCAGGAACCAGAAGATCAGTGGCCAGCCCGCCCCGCTGATCAGGATCCAGCCGCCGATGATGGGCGCGATGGCCGGAGCGATGCCAAAGATCATCGACACCTGGCTCATCAGCCGCTGTGCGTCATGGCCGTGGTAGAGGTCGCGGATCACCGCACGGCCCACGATCATGCCCACGCCGGCCGACACTCCCTGCAGCGCGCGGAACAGCAGCAGGGTGCCCAGCTCGGTGGACAGCGCGCAGCCGACCGAGGCGCCGACGAACACCACCAGGCCACCAAGGATCACGCGCTTGCGGCCCCAGGCATCGGACAGCGGGCCATGCGCCAGGCTCATCAGCCCGTAGAACAGCAGGTAGATGCTCACGGTCTGTTGCACGGCTACCTCGTCCACGCGCAGGCGCTGTGCGAGCTGCGGGAAGGCCGGGAAAATCGTGTCGATCGAGAAAGGACCGAACATCGCCAGGCCTGCAAGCAGCAGGGCCAGGCGGCGGGTCGAGGGCGTCGCGGCTGTCATGGAAGGGTCCGGAGGCACCACGCAGGCCATGCGCGGCGGGCATCGGCCCCGCTCCACTCTGGACGGGACGGCGACGCCGGATGAATACGAGAATGGGCCCATGATAGGACCTCCGTCCCCGCATTGCCATGCGCCGGGGCACCCACCCGTACGGATCCTGTGCATTGCATTCAGCAGCGTAAACGTTCCGCTGCGCCCCCTCCTGCAGGGCGGCCCGGTATAATCGGCGGGCAACAAGGTGGGAGAAGCAGGACACCGCTGCCGAAGGCGCAACGCCCGTAATCGCTCAGGCCCGTGACCACCCGCATCAAAACTCTGGAGAGACCGGTTCGATCCGGCGCCGAAGGGGCACGAAGTCCGCACCCGCGCACTTCCAAACTCTCAGGCAAAAGGACAGAGGGGCGCCCCGCAGGCTGCTGACCGGCAGCCCGTCAACGTGCGTGCCCTTTCCCGACGGATCCTTCGCCATGCCCCAGAACACCCCTTCGCTGCGCGAGCTTGAACACCACAATGCGTTCGTCGAGCGCCACATCGGCCCCAACGATGCGGAGATCGCCCAGATGCTCGGCGTGGTCGGCCATGAGTCGCTGGATGCGCTGACCGACGCCATCGTGCCCGCCGGGATCAAGTCGCCGGCCCCGCTCGCCCTGCCGGAGTCGATCACCGAGGTGCAGGCGCTGGCCAGGATCCGCGCGATCGCCGACCAGAACACCGTGCTGCGCAGCTTCATCGGCCAGGGCTACTACGGCACCCATACGCCAAACGTCATCCTGCGCAACATCCTGGAAAATCCGGCGTGGTACACCGCTTACACGCCCTACCAGGCCGAGATCTCCCAGGGCCGCATGGAAGCGTTGATCAACTTCCAGACCCTGTGCGCCGACCTGACCGGCATGGAGATCGCCAACGCCTCGTTGCTGGACGAAGCCACTGCTGCGGCTGAGGCGATGACCCTGGCCAAGCGTTCGGCCAAGTCGAAGTCGGACACCTTCTTCGTGCACGACGCGGTGCATCCGCAGACGCTTGAACTGCTGCGTACGCGCGCCGAGCCGCTGGGCATCGTGCTGCGCGTCGGCACCCCGGCCGAAGCCCGCGATGCAGAGGCTTTTGGCCTGTTGCTGCAGTACCCGGACACCTTCGGCCAGGTTGCCGATTACAAGGACCTGGTCGATGCGGTGCATGCGCAGGGTGGCCTGGTCGCCGTCGCCACTGATCTGCTGGCGCTGACCCTGCTGGCCGCGCCGGGCGAATGGGGCGCGGACATCGTGGTCGGCAACAGCCAGCGCTTCGGCGTGCCGTTCGGCTTCGGCGGTCCGCATGCCGCCTTCATGGCCTGCCGTGATGCCTACAAGCGGTCGATGCCGGGCCGCCTGATCGGCGTATCCATCGACGCCCAGGGCAACCCGGCCTATCGCCTCACCCTGCAGACCCGCGAACAGCACATCCGCCGCGAAAAGGCCACGTCCAACATCTGCACCGCACAGGTGCTGCTGGCGGTGATGGCCTCGATGTACGCGGTGTACCACGGCCCCGAGGGCCTGACCCGCATCGCACGCCGCACCCACCGCCTGGCGGTGATCCTGGCCGACGCCCTGCGCGGCAAGGGCGTTGCGGTCGGCGCGGACTTCTTCGATACGCTGCACATCACCGGCATCGACGCGGCCGCAGTACACGCCGCCGCGCGCGCAGCCGGCTACAACCTGCGCGCCATCGACAGCAGCTCGGTCAGCATCAGCCTGGATGAAACGGCAACGCGCGAGGACGTGGTGGCGCTGGCCGCCGTGTTCGGCGTGCAGGCCGACGTGGACGCGCTGGACGCGGCCGCGGTCGATGCCATCCCGGCCGGACTGGCCCGCCGCAGCGCGTTCCTGACCCACCCGGTATTCAACACGCACCACAGCGAGCACGAACTGCTGCGCTACCTGCGCACGCTGGCCGACAAGGACCTGGCAATGGACCGCACGATGATCCCGCTGGGCTCGTGCACGATGAAGCTCAATGCCACCGCCGAGATGATCCCGGTAACGTGGCCGGAGTTCGGCAACATCCATCCGTTGGCGCCCGCCGACCAGGCCGTGGGTTACAAGGCCCTGATCGAAAGCCTGGAAGCAATGCTGGTGGAATGCACCGGTTATGACGCCGTCAGCCTGCAGCCCAACTCCGGCGCGCAGGGCGAGTATGCCGGCCTGCTGGCGATCCGCGCCTACCACCGCTCACGCGGTGACGGGCACCGCGACATCTGCCTCATCCCGGACTCGGCGCACGGTACCAATCCGGCATCGGCGCAGATGTGCGGCATGAAGGTGGTGGTCACCAAGACCGACGCCAACGGCAACGTGGACGTGGACGACATCCGCCGCAACGCGGAAAAGTACAGCGATCGTCTCGCCGCGCTGATGGTCACCTACCCCTCCACCCACGGGGTGTTCGAAGAAGAAATCGTCGAGATCTGCGAGATCGTCCACCAGCATGGCGGCCAGGTGTATACCGACGGCGCCAACATGAACGCGCTGGTCGGCGTCGCCAAGCCCGGCAAATGGGGGTCGGATGTTTCCCATCTCAACCTGCACAAGACCTTCTGCATCCCGCACGGCGGTGGTGGTCCCGGAGTGGGCCCGTGTGCGGTGAAGTCGCACCTGGCGCCGTTCCTGCCGCGCGTGCTCGGTGGCGAGGGCGACGTGGGCATGGTCTCGGCCGCTTCGTTCGGCAGCGCCTCGATCCTGCCGATCAGCTGGATGTACATCACGCTGATGGGCAGCGAAGGGCTGCGCAAAGCGACCCAGGTGGCCCTGCTCAACGCCAACTACATCGCGACCCGGCTGGCACCGCATTACAAGACGCTGTACACCGGCCGCAATGGCCTGGTGGCGCACGAATGCATCCTGGACGTGCGCCCCCTGGAGAAGGTTTCCGGCGTTGGCGCCGAAGACATCGCCAAACGCCTGATCGACTTCGGGTTCCATGCCCCCACGTTGAGCTTCCCGGTCGCTGGAACGCTGATGGTCGAGCCGACCGAAAGCGAGTCCCAGCACGAACTGGACCGCTTCATCGATGCGATGATCCAGATCCGCGAGGAAATCGCAGCGATCGAAGACGGGCGTCTCGAACGCGAGGACAATCCGCTGAAGAATGCGCCGCACACCGCCACCGCCGTGACCGCCACTGAGTGGACCCATGCCTACCCGCGCGAACTGGCGGCGTTTCCGCTGGCCACTCTGAAACGTGCCAAATACTGGCCGCCGGTTGCCCGCGTGGACAACGTATATGGCGACAAGAACATCATGTGTGCCTGCATTCCGGTCGATGCCTACAAGGACGACGAGGTCGACGCCTGATCCCACGTCAGGCAGGAAGGACCGGTAGACCAAGGGGGGCCCGCGCATGCGGGCCCTCTGTCTTTCGGCTGAAGGCGTAAGCGCAGGATGACGCTTCGACGCATCGAAAACCGAGTGACGCATGCAGGCATCGCCGATGGGCCAGAGCAGGCCTTCCCAGGACGATGAAGCCACATTCCGGCACTTCCGGAATGGCCCCATCCGGGGCACGTCCGACAAGCACCTGCTGCGGACCCTTCGTCACTCCTGGAGTTCTTCCATGAAAAACATGAAACCCATCCTGACTACCGCCCTGCTGGCTGCGCTGTTTACCGCGTCCACTGCCCACGCCCAGCAGTCTCAGCAGCGCGGCATCATCGACTGCGGCGCCAGACTGGTCGCCTGCCTGACAGGAGGTGGCGGCCTGCAATGCCTTCCGCAGTTCCTGCAATGCCTGGCCGCCGGCAAAGGTGCCTCCACTGCTGGCACCGGACCGGCGCCCGCCAGCGCCCCCCGGCGTACGGCCTGACCGCAGGCGGCGTGGCGCCCGCGCGGGCGCCACGTCAGCGCATCGGCAGACGCATCCGGCGGGCTGCGGCACTGCAGCCCGCTATCAATGTGGTCAATACCACCATCGAGAGGAACTGCAGCCGCGTCTGCTCCCCGTACAGCAGCAATGCAAAGATCAGCGCCAGGATGCCAAGGGCCAGGCAGGTCAGCCACGGGAAGCCCGCCATGCGGAAAGGCAGCGCTACGCCGGCACGGTCGGCGCGCAGGCGCAGCACCAGTTGCGAAGCAAGCGCGAGCGTCCAGACCAGCAGGCAGGTCGAGCCGACGATGTTGAGCAGTACCGGCAGCACCCTGTCCGGGAAGACCAGTTCCATCACCGTGGCGGCGAAGCCGAACAGCACGCTGGCCAGGACCGCCAGGACCGGCACCTGGCGGCTGTCCGCCCTGCCGAGCGCGGCTGGCGCCTCCCGTCGCTGCCCCAGCGAGAAGATCATCCGCGACGCACCGTAGAGGTTGGCGTTCAACGCCGACAACAGTGCGATGACCGCCACCAGCGTGATGGCGGTGCCCGCGCCGGGAATGTTGGCGGCCTCCAGCACAGCGGCGAACGGCGATTTCAGCGCTTCACTGGTCCACGGAACCACCGCGATGATGACGGTCAGCGACCCGATGTAGAACACCAGGATGCGCCAGGCCACGGTGCGGATCGCGCGCGCGATGCTGCGCTCGGGGTCCTCGGTTTCCGCCGCCGCCACGGCGACGATCTCCGTGCCGCCAAAGGCGAAGATCACCACCAGCAGCGCCGCGCCGACCCCTGCCAGACCGGTCGGTGCGAAGCCACCGTTGCCGGTGAAATTGAACACGCCGGGTGAGCGCGCATCCGGCAACCAGCCCAGCAGCAGCGCCGCACCGACGGCGATGAAACCCAGGATCGCGGCGACTTTCAGGATGGCGAACCAGAACTCGAACTCGCCGAAGTTCTTCACGCCCAACAGGTTGATGGCGGTGAAGAACAGCATGAACGCAAGCGATGCCATCGGAACGGACAGGCCGGTCCATACCGTTGCCAGCAGGCCTGCCGCCCCCACTGCCTCGGCCGCGATCACGATGACCAGCTGCACCCACCACAGCCAGCCTACGGTGGCACCGGCGGTTGCCCCGAGCGCGTCAGCGGCATAAACCGAAAACGCGCCGCTGGTCGGCTTGTTGGCTGCCATCTCACCCAGCGCGTTCATGACGATGATGACCAATGCCCCGGCAACCAGATAGGACACCAGCACGGCCGGCCCCGCCAGCTGGACGCCGACGCCGGAACCCAGGAACAGTCCGGCACCGATGGCGCTGCCCAGGCCCATCATGATCAGTTGACGGGGTTTGAGCGCGTGGCCCAGGCGGGGGGAGGACGCGGAAGCGGCAGGGATCGGGTTGGCGGGCATCGAGGGCGCTGTAGGCGGCAACAAGGCCGTCACATTACCCTGTCCGGCGCCCCGTTGGGATAGGCCGCCTGCCCCGCCACCTGTCCGCCGGCCAGTTCCGCGATGCGCGCGCGGTAAGCGCGCGGTGACATCCCGCTTTCGGCCTTGAACTTGCGTGTGAAGGCACTCTGGTCGGTGAAACCGCAGGCCTGGCCGATGCTGGCGATGCTGTCGTCGCCATGCAGCAGATGCATCGCCATCTGGATACGCAGCCGTGTCAGCACCTGCTGTGGCGTCATCTGGAAGACCTTGCGAAAACTTCTCTCCAGCTTCGAGAGGGAGAAGCCGGTGATGTCCAGAAGCGTCTGCATGCGCACGTTCTCGGCGTAGTGCGCATTGAGGTGCGCCAGCGCCAGGCGCAGGTGCTCGTACTGCGCGCCCAGGCTGTGTTTCTGGCCCAGGTCGCGCGAAATGCCGATCAGTCCCTTGATCTCTCCCTCCACCCGTAGCGGTCGCTTGCAGGTCAGGCACCAGCCCGGTTCGCGGTTGGCGAACAGATGCAGCTCCATCAGGTTTTCGATCACCTCACCGGCCACTACCCGCGCGTCCTGGTCGGCATAGTCCGCGCTCAGGCCGGTCGGATAGATTTCCGCCGCGGTACGCCCGATGACCTCCTTGCGTGAGCGCAGTCCAAGCCGGCGCAGCATGGTCTGGTTGATGTGGGTATAACGCCCTTCGCAGTCCTTCATGAAGAACAGGACATCGGGAATGGCGTCGAACAAGGCTTCGATGTCGGCAGGCTCAACACGCATGGGCCCAGCATACCCGACCGCCCGTTTGCCTGCGTGCTCACCCGGGCCGGACGTTTCCTTAACCTCCCGGAGGCCACTGTCGATGGGAGGTATACCGCCCATCCCACAGGAGTTCCCCCATGGCTGCCAGCAAGCCTGACCGCACGCCCGCACCTGCCCCCATGCCAACAGATGCGGCGCCCGACCGGCGCGGCAACGGTGATGAGCTGCATCAACACGCCGGTGGCACCCATCCGGTGCTGACCAGCAACCAGGGCATTCCGGTCGCCGACAACCAGAACTCCCTGCGCGACGGCCCCCGTGGGCCGACCCTGCTGGAAGATTTCCTGCTGCGCGAGAAGATCACCCATTTCGACCACGAGCGCATTCCCGAGCGGATCGTCCATGCGCGCGGCAGCGCAGCGCATGGCTACTTCGAGTTGACCCGGTCGCTCGCTGATGTCACGCGGGCGAAGGTGCTTACCGCGGTGGGCGTCCGGACGCCTGTGTTCACCCGCTTCTCCACCGTGGCCGGCGGCGCAGGCTCGGTGGACACGCCACGCGATGTGCGCGGTTTCGCCGTCAAGTTCTATACGCCCGAAGGCAACTGGGACCTGGTCGGCAACAACATCCCGGTGTTCTTCATCCAGGACGCGATCAAGTTCCCTGACCTGATCCACGCGGTCAAAATGGAGCCCGACCGCGCTTTCCCGCAGGCCGCGAGCGCGCATGACACATTCTGGGACTTCGTCTCCCTGATGCCCGAATCCATGCACATGATCATGTGGGCGATGAGCGACCGCACCATTCCGCGGTCGTTGCGGATGATCGAAGGCTTTGGCATCCACAGCTTCCGCCTGCTGGATGAAGCCGGCAATTCCACCTTCGTGAAGTTCCATTGGCGGCCGAAGCTTGGCCTGCAGTCCACGGTATGGGACGAGGCGCTCAAGCTGCAGGGCGCGGACAATGATTTCCAGCGTCGCGACCTGTTCGAAGCCATCCAGCGCGGCGACTTCCCGGAGTGGGAACTGGCGGTGCAGCTGTTCACCGAAGAAGAGGCCGATGCGTTCCCGTTCGACCATCTGGACTCGACCAAGATCATCCCGGAATCGCTGGTACCGCTGCAGGTCATCGGTCGCATGGTGCTGGACCGCTGGCCGGACAATTTCTTCGCCGAGACCGAACAGGTGGCCTACTGCCCGGCCAACGTGCCGCCGGGTATCGACTTCAGCAACGACCCGCTGCTGCAGGGGCGGCTGTTCTCCTACCTGGACACCCAGCTGATCCGCCTCGGTGGCCCCAACTTCCACCAGATCCCGATCAACGCGCCGAAGTGCCCGTTCGCCAACCACCAGCGCGATGGGCATATGCAGATGCAGGTACCCAAGGGCCGCGTTGCCTACGAACCCAGTTCCCTGCAGGGCGACACGCCACGCGAGACACCCGCTGGCTTCCGCAGCCATGCGACGGTGGACGACGGCCGCAAGGGACGCACCCGCGCGGAGAGCTTCGCCGATCATTTCAGCCAGGCGCGGATGTTCTTCCGCAGCCTGGAGGCGCCCGAGCAGGCGCATCTGGCCTCGGCGCTGGTGTTCGAGTTGTCAAAGGTGGAAACCGAGGCGGTACGCGTACGCACGGTGAGCCAGCTGCGCAATGTCGACGACAGCCTGGCGCAGCGCGTGGCCGATGGACTGGGCATGCCCGCCCTGCCCGATGCAGCGCCTGCCGCGGTCCCGGCGCAGGATCTCCCGCCGGCGCCGGAAGTGCGCACGATCGGCCGCGGCAAGGACAGCCTGCAGGGACGCTGCGTCGGCATTCTGTTCGACGAAGGCTCAGATGCGGCCGTCATTGCCGCCCTGCGCAAGGCAGCCGAGGGAGCCGGTGCGGATGTGAAACTGGTCGCCCCCAGGGTCGGCGGCGGCGTGCTCAGTGATGGCTCCCGCCAGGCTGCCGATGGCCAGCTCGCGGGTACGCCGTCGGTGGTCTTCGACGCGATCGCCGTGGTATTGAGCGCGGATGCGTCCAAGGCGCTCGCCAAGGAGTCGGCAGCGGTGGATTTCGTCAGCAACGCATGGGCGCACCTCAAGGCGATCGCCAGCGATGAAGGCGGCAATGCGCTGCTCAAGGCGGCAAACGTGGAGCCTGATCCGGGCATCGTCATGGCCAGCGATCCGTCGGCCTTCGTCAAGGCGGCCGCGACCCGGCAATGGGCACGCGAACCCAAGCTGCGATTGTTGGCCTGATCGCGTCAGCACCATGCGGTGCGGTGGTAGCGCCGGCTCCGGCCGGCTGACACACATGCCTGTAGAGCCGGCCTCAACCGGCTTGGCGCATGCCGGGCGCCGCCGCCGCTACCGCTGCGCGGCGGCCGGCCTGGCGGTCCGCTTCG
>JAZBLM010000043.1:0-24900 GCA_037033225.1 Pseudomonadota bacterium | reverse complement strand
TCGCGACCTCAACCTTGGCAAGGTTGCGCTCTACCAACTGAGCTATTCCCGCTTGGGAGGCGGCATTTTACCGTTCTTCACACGGGTGTCAACAACCACTCAACCGCCTTTCTTCAGCCGCGCCCGTTCGCGTGCGGCGCGTTCGTCGGCACGCAGGCTCGGCCAGGCGGCATGCAGGTACTGCAACCCCGACCACAGGGTCAGCACCGCTGCGATGGCCAACGTCCAGTCTCCTATATGGAATACGAACGGGCCCATCCAGATGTCGCTGACCGGCGTATTCGGCGCAACCGAATACAGCAGGCACAGCAGTGCCACCATCTGCGCGGTGGTCTTTACCTTGCCGATCACCGCCACGCGCACCTTGGCACGCTGCCCCAGCTCGGCCATCCATTCACGCAGCGCCGATACAGCGATCTCGCGGCCCACGATCACCGCGGCCCAGAACGCCATCCAGGGTGTCGGGTGGCCCTGCACGATCAGGAACAACGCCACCGCCACCATAAGCTTGTCGGCAACCGGATCCAGGAAGGCACCAAACGCCGACTCGAGCTTGTAACGGCGGGCGATCCAGCCGTCCAGCCAGTCGGTGATCGCCGCCAGCCCGAACAACGCGGCAGAGGCGAAATTGGTCCATGTATAGGGAAGATAGAACACCAGCACCAGCACCGGGATCATCAGGATCCGCAGCAGGGTCAGCCAGGTGGGGAGCGTCAACGTCATCAGTAATCTCTACTCGCCCGCCGCATTCGGCTCGGGCAGTCCGTGCAGGTTAGCGTAGATGCGTGCCGCGAGGGCAGCGTTGATGCCCTCCACCTGGGCTATTTCCGTCTCGCCGGCCGCCTTCAGGCCGACCAGGCCGCCGAAATGTTTGAGCAGGCTGGCACGTCGACGTGGCCCGATCCCGGCGATGTCTTCGAGTTTGCTGGTCATGCGCGCTTTCTGGCGACGGCCGCGATGACCGGTGATCGCAAAGCGGTGCGCCTCGTCCCGCACCTGTTGGATGAACTGCAGCGCCGGCGACGCCGCACCGGGCCGCAGCTCGCGCCCATCGGGCAGCACCAGTGCCTCGTGCCCCGCGCGACGCTCCACGCCCTTCGCCACGCCCACCAGCAGCACGCCCTCCACGCCAAGGTCAGCGAGCGCCGCCTGCGCCTGGCCCAACTGGCCAGCACCGCCGTCGATGAGCAGCACGTCCGGCAACACGCCCTGCTCTTCCACTGCACGCCGGAAGCGCCGGTCGATGGCCTGGCGCATCGCGGCGTAATCGTCACCGGGCTCGATTCCGCTGATATTGAAACGTCGATACTGCGCCTTCACCGGACCGGCGGCATCGAAGACCACGCACGAGGCCACTGTCGCTTCGCCCATGGTATGGCTGATGTCGAAGCATTCCACCCGCTTGACCGGTTCTGCCAGACCCAGCATGTCGCGCAGCGCTTCGCTGCGCGCATGCTGCGAATCGCGGCTGTTGAGCTCGGTTGCGAGGGTCAGCTGCGCGTTGCGGCTTGCCAGCTCCAGGTAGCCCGCGCGTTCGCCGCGCACATTCCACTTCAACTGCACTTTGCGCTCGGCCGACGCAGAGAACGCCGCCTCCAGCAGCGCCGCATCCGGAATCTCACGGTCGAGCAGGATCTCGCGCGGCGGCTCGAACTCGACGTAGTACTGCGAAACAAACGCGCCAAGCACTTCGTCGGCGCTTTCTTCGCCATTGGTGCGCGGGAAGAACGGGCGCGTGCCCATGTTGCGGCCATCGCGGAAGGCCAACAGCATCACGCACGCCTGGGCGCCCCGGGTGGCCACGGCAAGCACGTCGAGGTCGGCGGCGCGGCCGTCCACGTACTGCCGCGTCTGCATGCTGCGCAGCGACTTGACGAGGTCACGCAGGCGCGCCGCTTTCTCGAACTCCAGCGCCTCGCTGGCCGCCTGCATCGACTCGCCGAGCTCACGGGTGAGCTCATCACTCTTGCCTTCGAGAAACAGCGAGGCGCGGCGTACCGAGTCGGCGTAATCGTCGGCAGCCACCAGTTCCACGCAGGGTGCACTGCAGCGGCCGATCTGGTACTGCAGGCAGGGACGCGAGCGGTTGCGGAACACGCTGTCCTCGCAGCTGCGCAGGCGGAACAGCTTGTGCATCAGGTTGAGCGTTTCGCGCACGGCGGTCACGCCCGGATAAGGCCCGAAGTAGCGCCCCGGCACCGCGCGCGGGCCACGATGCAGGGCGATCCTCGGCCAGGCCTCGCGGGTCAGCAGTACGTGCGGATAGGTCTTGTCGTCGCGCAGGGAGACGTTGTAACGCGGCGACAGCGACTTGATCAGCTGGTTCTCCAGCAGCAGCGCTTCGCTTTCCGAACGGGTCACGGTGACGTCCATGCGCACGATCTGCGACAGCATGGACATGATGCGCGCGTTTTTCGGACTGCCGTTGAAGTAGCTGCCGACACGGTTGCGCAGCGCCCGCGCCTTGCCGACGTAGAGCAGCACATCATCGGCGGCGTACATGCGGTACACCCCGGGCGCCGTGCTCAGCGCCGCAGCGAACGCCTTGCCATCGAATGCGGGAACAACGCTCATTCGGTGATCGGCACTTCGCTCAGCACGCCACTGGCCGGATCGAACCGCAGCACGGCATGTGCATCGGTCTCCGCGATCCATACCGCGCCGGCGCCGGCAGCCAGGCCCGAAGGGCCATGCAGGCGACGTGGCAGGGCCTGGGTGACCAGCTCGCCGCCGCCCAGCCGGAGCGTACGCAGGCGCCCGTTGCCCGCGTCGGCGATCCACAGCAGCGGCGCGTCCGGACTGAGCGCGATCGCCTGCGGGAACTGCAGGCTGGCACGGTCCCGGGGGCCGTCCTCGGCACCATGGGTCCACAGTCCCTGGCCGATCAGCGTCTGCACCAGATCGCCGCGCAACTGGACGCAGCGGATCGAAGACGCCAAGGCGTCGGCGACGTACAGCACCTGCTGCACCACGGCCAGCGAGGTGGGCTGGGCGAAGGCGGCGACGTTGCCGCTGCCGTCGCGCTGCTCAAGGGCCCCGCTGCCGGCACGCCGGGTCAGCCGGCGCTGGCCGAGGTGATAACTCCAGATCCGGTTGTCGCCGGCCATTGCCACATGCAGCTCGTTGTCGGCCAGCGCAAGGCCGGTCGGGTGGTTCAGGCACACGCTGCGCGGCTCGTTGACCTGCCCTTCCTCCGGGTCACCGGGTCGGCCCGTGCCGCAGAGGGTGTCGACCTGCCCGGTGATGATGTTGATGCGGCGCAGGGCGTGGTTGCCGGTATCGGCCACGTACAGCGACTCACGTTCCACCACCAGTGCATGCGGGCGGCTGAAGGCGGCCTCCTGCGCGCCGCCGTCCATCAGGTCGGCCGTGCCCTGGCCGAACTGGCGCAGCACGCGCCCACCGTGGGTACATTCCAGGATCCGGTGATGGCCGCTGTCGGCGATATAGAGCCGCTCGGTGGTCACCGCCAGGCCGGTGGGAAAACACAGCGGCAGCCGCGGCTCCGGGTTGAGCTCGCGCAGCCTTTCGTGGTCCGGCGGCTGCAGGGTCCCGCAGAGTTCGTTGAGGCTGCGGTCCAGCTCACCGGGCTGGCCCAGCCCGACCACTCGACCCTGCTCGCGACCGTACACGTCCATCAGCACCATGGTCGGCCAGGCGCTGATGCCGAAGCGACGCCAGCCGTCCCAGTCCGTGTCCAGCAGCGCGGTGGTATTCAGGCCATGGCGACGCAGCAGCTTCAGGCTCGCCGCCTCCTCGCGCTCGAAGTCGAAACGCGGCACCTGCAGCACCAGCACCTGCAGGCGGCCGGGATGACGTGACTGCCAGCTCGCTACTTCGGCCAGCCGCTGCGCGCACCAGGCCGAAGCGGCATTGACGAACAGCAGCGCCAGCGGGCGTCCGCGCAGCTCGCTGAGCGTGGCGGGCGCGGCGTTGAGCCACGTGGCGAACTCGGGAAGGTCCTGGACGGGTTGGGCGTTCATGGCCTGATTATGCCGGACGGCGCGTCATGCAATCGTCGTGCCAGCGGATTTTTTCCCGTCCCCTTCAGCCACCGCCACCGGCCAGGTGCTGCTCGGCCCGCTGCAGGTCCTCCGGGGTATCGATGCCGGGCGGGAATGGCGCCGGCGACAGTGCGGCCACGATCGGGTATCCCGCTTCAAGCACGCGCAGCTGCTCCAGCTTCTCCACCTCCTCCAGCATGCCCGGCGGCATCGCCGCGACCTGCTGCAGGAAACCGGCGCGGTAGCCGTAGATGCCGATATGGCGCAGCCACTGCACACCATCGGGCAGCGCATCGCGGCTGCGGGCAAACCCATCGCGATGCCAGGCGATCGGCGCACGGCTGAAGTACATCGCCTCGCCGCGCACGTTGCGGACCAGCTTGACCACGTTCGGATCGAACAGGGTGTGCGCATCCTCCACCGGGGTGCAGAGCGTGGACATCGGCGCCCCGCCGTCCACCAGTGCCTGCGCGACCGCCTGGATGCCAGCGGCTGGCGCGAAGGGCTCGTCGCCCTGCAGGTTCACCACCACCGTGTCATCACTCCAGCCGGCCGTGCGCGCGCACTCTGCCAACCGGTCGGTGCCGGACGCATGCGACGGATCAGTCATCGCCACCTGCACCGTCGGCATCCCGTCAAGCGCGTCGGCGATGCGCGCATCGTCGGTGGCGACCCACACTTCGCGGGCACCGGCCTGCAGCGCGCGCCGGGCGACATGCAGCACCAACGGCTCGCCGGCCAGCAATCGCAGCGGTTTTCCCGGCAGCCGCGTGGCTGCGTAGCGGGCAGGAATGGCAACGACGAACTCGGTCATGGAACATCTCCGATATGGACCTGCCGGCACGCGGCTCAGCGGGCGCGCAGCTTCTCGAGGCGGTCAGTCAATGCAACCCAGAACGCCGCGGGAAGCTCGGCCTGCAGGGGTACGGCAAAATGCCAGTCGTTGGCGAAAGCGCGGCACTTCACCGCGTCTTTCTCGGTCATCAGGATCGGCAGCTCACTGCCAAAGCGCAGGTCCTGTGCCTGGTAGGCATGGTGGTCGCCAAAGGCGTGCGGCACCACGCCGATGCGCTCGGCGCGCAGCATGTCGAAAAATCGCTGGGGATGGGCGATCCCCGCCACCGCATGCACGCGCTGGCCGGCGAAATGGGACAGCGCACGCAGGCGCCCCCCGACCAGCGGCTGGGCGCTGTCGATGCGCAGGCGCATCGCCCATTGACCGAAACCACAGGCCTGCGCCGCATCCTCGGCGCTGGCCGCGCCCTGGTTGACCACGCGGAAATCGCACTCGGTCGCGCGCGCCACGGGTTCGCGCAATGGACCGGCCGGCAGCAGGCGGCCGTTGCCGTAACGTCGCTGGGCGTCGATGACCTCGATCTCGATGTCCCGGGCGAGCCGGTAATGCTGCAGGCCGTCATCGCAGATGATGACGTCGCAACCGGCATCGACCAGTGCCCTGCCAGCGGCAACCCGATCTGCGTCGACACGGACCGGCACGCCGGTCTTCCAGGCGATCAGTACGGGCTCGTCGCCGCCCAGCGCAGTCGGTGTCCCGGCATCGACCCAGCGTCCGGCCTCGGCCTGCTCGCGGCCGTAGCCACGGCTGGCTACGCCGGGATTCCACCCGGCTGCGCGCAACTGCTGGACCAGTGAGATCGTCAGCGGCGTCTTGCCGGTGCCGCCGGCGGTGATGTTGCCCACCACGATCACCGGCACCGGCAGGCTGTGGCGCTTCAGCCAGCCGCGCCGGTACAGCTTCCGGCGCAGGCCCGCCAGCGCGCCATACAACGGGCTGAGCAGGCGCATCGCGAACGGTGCGGTCGATCCGTCGTACCAGTACGCAGGGGTCTGGGTTCCCTTGCCGGACATCAGGCCTGCCTTTCGCGGAACTGCATGTTGTACAGGTGCTCGTAGAGCCCGCCCATCGCCAGCAGCTCGGCATGCGTGCCGCGCTCCACGATGCGGCCCTGGTCCATCACCAGCACTTGGTCGGCGTGCTCGATCGTCGACAGGCGGTGCGCGATGACCAGCGTGGTCCGCTCCGGCATCAACCGCTGCAGCGCATCCTGCACCAGCCGCTCCGACTCGTTGTCCAGCGCGGCCGTGGCCTCATCCAGGATCAGGATCGGTGCATCGCGCAGGATCGCCCGTGCGATGGCCAGGCGCTGGCGCTGGCCACCGGACAGCAGCGCGCCGTTCTCGCCCACCGGCGTGTCCATCTGCTGCGGCAGGCGCTCGATGAACTCCCAGGCATTGGCAGCTTCGGCGGCGGCGCGGATCTGTGCATCGCTGGCATCCATGCCGTAGGCGATGTTGGCGCCGATGCTGTCGTCGAACAGCATGACCTTCTGCCCCACCATCGCTACCTGCCGGCGCAGATCGGCCAACGGATACGCATCCAGCGCCACCCCGTCCAGCGTGATGCGTCCGCCACTGGGTTCATAGAAACGCGGCACCAGCCGGATCAGGCTGGTCTTGCCGCTGCCAGACCGTCCCACCACGGCGGTCACGGTGCCGGGACGGGCCACGAAACTGATGTCATCCAGGGCAATGCCGGTGTCTTCCCGATAGCGCAGCATCACGTGTTCGAAGGCCAGTTCGCCCCGCGCCCGGTCGAGGCGCGTGCCGCCCTGGTCACGCTCCACCGGCATGTCCAGGATGGAGAACAGGCGTTCGGCAGCGGCGACGCCGCGCGAGATGGAGGTCTGCACGCTGGTCAGCCGACGCAGCGACGGGATGATCGCCATCATCGACGTCATCAGGCCCACGAACTGGCCGGCGTTGAGCCTGCCGACCAGCGCTTCCCGCGTAGCCACCCAGACAATCACTGCCAGCGCCAGCGCCGCAAGGAACTGCACTGTGCTGGAGGCGAACGCACGGGTGGTCTCGACCTTCATGTTCAGGTTCAGCATGCGGTTGGCGAGGCGCGAATAACGGTCGATCTCATGGCGCTGGGTGCCGTGGACCTTCACCTCCTGTTGCGCCGCCAGCGACTGCTCCGCCGTGGCGGCCATGCTGCCCATGCCGTCCTGGATGCCGCGGCTGATGCGCCGATAGCGCTTGCCCACATAGGACACGATCAGGCCGATCATCGGTACCACGACCAGCATCGCCATCGTGACTTTGACGCTCGCCTGCAGCATCACCACCAGCATGGCGATGATCGTCAGCGTGTCGGCCACCAGTGTCTTCAGCGCGTCCGCACTGGCCTGGGTGACCTGTTCGGTATCGAAGTTCAAGCGGCTGACCATCACCGGGGTCGACTCACTGTCGAAGTGCGACGACGGCAGGTGCAGGTATTTTTCCAGTACCTGCTCGCGCAGGTCGCGCACCACGCTGCGGCCGGTACGCGCCAGGGCATAGTCGCTGACCAGCGTGGCCAGGCTGCGCATCAGGAACAGGCCGAGGATGGTGAGCGGCAGGATCACCGCCATGCGCGGCTCGGGGTTGACGAAGCCCCGGTTGACCAGCGGTTCCATCAGCCGGGTGAAGGAGTAGCCGGCGAGCGCCTCGATGGCCATGGCCACCACGGCGGCCACCATGAAGACCCAATAGGAGCGCGTATAGCCGAGCAGGCGTTTGTAGATCGGCCAGACAGGCGCGTGTTTGGAACTCATTGACGCACCTCGGGAGCGGTTGCGATGGAGACGCGGCGGAAGCCGAGCTGGCCCAGCGCGTCCTGCGCGGTAACGACGGCCTGGTAGGGCGTACGTGCATCGGCACGCAGCAACACCGATTGTTGCCGGTCTTGGCCAGCCACTGCGGCGATGGTCTGCTTGACCGACTCCACGTCGGTACGCAGCACTTCCTGGTCGTTGACGAAGTAACGGCCGTCTGCGTTGACCAGGATGCTGAGCGCGCGCGGAGGCTCGCTGCTGGCCTGCTCGCTGGCCCGCGGCAGCTGCACCTGCAGGGTGGATCGCGCATCGAACGTCGTGGTGACCACGAAGAAGATGATCAGGACCAGGATGACGTCGATCAACGGCACCAGGTCGATATGCGGCTCATCGCCGGCGCGTTCGTTGCGGATACGCATCCGTCAGGCCTTGGCCGCAGCGGTTCTGTCCCCGGCGGCGGCCGGAGCGACCGGGCGCACTGCGCCGGCCATCACGCCTGGACGGCCATCCAGGGCGTCGAGCAATGCACTGGCTTCCTGTTCCATCTCGATCACGTAGCCGTTGATGCGTCCCTTGAAATAGCGGTGGAACATCAGCGCCGGAATGGCCACGATCATGCCGGTGGCGGTGCACACCAGCGCCTTGCCGATGCCGCCTGCCAGCTGGTTCACGTCACCCACGCCGTGATCGAGGATGCCCAGGAACATCTGGATCATGCCCACCACCGTACCCAGCAGGCCCAGCAGCGGGCCGGCCGAGGCAATGGTGCCCAGCGCATTGAGGAAACGCTCCATGCGATGCACCAGGAAGCGCCCGGTGTCTTCGACGCGCTCGCGGATCTGGTCACGCGGGCGGTTGCGGGCATCCAGCGCGGCGGCCAGCAGGGCCCCCAGCGGTGAGTTGGCGCGCAGCGTCTGCAGGTGGGCCGGGTCGAGCTTGCCGCGGGCAGCCCAGTTGCGCACGTCCTGGCCCAGGCCCGGCGGCAGTACTTCGTTACGGCGCAGGGACCAGAAACGTTCCAGAACGATCGCCAAAGCCAGCACACCCAGCAGCAGCAGCGGCACCATCGGCCAACCGCCGGCCTTGACCAGTTCCCACACGTTTCCAACCCTCCGGCCCAGCGGCCGCCTGTTTGTCCACCGATAGGATAGCAGCCGCCTGCTCCCGCCCCGAAGCATTCCACCACCGTCCGGCATGCACCCGCTGTTCGCGCACCTGCAGCCCCTGCCCGCCGAGCCAGATCCGCACCGCGCCGGAGCAGGCCGTGTTGAGCACCTCCGCACCGGCCGCATTCCAGCGGGCAACGACGTCCGGGCGGGGATGCCGGAAGCGGTTGCGGTGCCCGGCCGACACCACCGCCAGGCGCGGCGCCACCGCGTTGACCCACGCCGGACCTGACGAACCGGCACTGCCATGATGGGCGACCAGCGCCACCTCGGCCTTCAGCTCGCCGGGCCTGTCCCGCAGGATCTTCGCTTCACTGCGCATGCCGATGTCGCCGGCAAGCAGCACCGCGCCGTGCGGCGTTCGGATACGCAGCACGCAGCTGGACTCATTGCCCCGCTCGGCGTGCCCCCGCGGTGGGTACACCACGGTGAAGTCCACGCCGTCCCACTGCCATCCCTGCCCTCGGTGGCAGGGTGTGGCGCCCTGGATACCCGCGCCCTCCGGTGCGGCTACCGGCACCAGCGGAAAGGCATGCCTGACGCCCGGCAATCCGCCCGCGTGGTCGGCATCTCCGTGGCTGAGCAGAATCCTGTCCGGCGGGCCGGTGCCGAGCGCGCGCATCGCCGGCACGACCACCCGCTCGCCGGCATCGGTCTCCGCACCGGGCGGCCCCAGGTCATACAGCAGGACGTGGCCGGCCGTCCGCACCAGCACCGACGTGCCCTGCCCCACGTCCAGTACCAGCAACTCCACTTCGCCACGCTGCGGCAGCTGACGTCCCGGCCACAGCAGCGGCAGGCACAACAGGGGCGAAGCAAGCATGCCGCCCCGGCCCCGCGGCAGCAGCCACCAGAACACGCCCAGCAGGGCCAGCGGCAACGACCAGCGCGGGGCCTCCGGCAACCACCACACTGCCCCGCTCCAGTCCGCCAGTCGCGGCAGCCAATGCCAGCTGAGCGAAAAGGTGAAGTCGGCCATCCGCCAACAGGCCTGCCCCAGGCCGGCATGCACCGCATCAAGCGCCGTACCCAGCAGGGCCAGTGGCACCACGACGAGGCTCCACCAGGGCACGATGAGCAGGTTGACCAGCGGACCGATGCGAGAGGCCTGGCCGAACAGACTGATGCCCAGCGGCAGCAGGGCAAGAGTGGCGACGCCCTGCGCGGCCAGGAAGGGTTTGAGCATGCCAGCGACCCCGCCCTCCGGCCGCTGTCCGCCGGGCAGGCACCACATCAGCCACAGCACACCGCCGAAGCTGAGCCAGAAACCGGCCGACAGTACCGAGAGCGGCGCCACCAGCACGGTCGCATAGGCCGCCAGTGCAAGTGACTGCGCCCAGGGCAGCCTGCGCCTGCTGGCGCGTGCCAGGGCCACCACCACGATCATCAGCGCCGTACGGACTGTCGGCAGCGCAAGCCCGGCCACCAGCGCGTAGCCGGATGCACCGACCGCCGCACCCAGCGCGGCCGCCGTGGGGCGTGGCAGGTGCCGGGGCAGCACCGACACGCAGCGCCAGAGCAGGCTGACCAGCAAAGCGCAGCCGCCCGCGACCAGCCCGACATGGAACCCTGAGATCGCAATGAGGTGGGTCAGCCCCAGGGCACGCAGGCGCTCCCAGTCGTCGTCGGTGATCGCGCGGGTATCGCCCAATGCCAGCGCACGGATGAAGCGCGAGGTATCTTCCCGCACCGCTCGACTGATGCGGTCGGACATCTGCTCGCGCCAGGCAGCAAGACCCCGGGCCGGTGCCAGCCGGGACGCGGCCCCGGCCCCGCCGCGCACGTGGCCACCTGCACTGACGCCGAGCATCACGGCGTGCCGTTCGCCGTCGAAGCCGCCGGGATTGATGCGGCTGCGGGGTGCCCGCAGTCGAAGCACCAGCCGCCACCGCGAGCCTGCCCTGACTATCCGCCTGGCCGCCCCGGCTGCGGGGTCCCGGCCGCCCGTCACCTTGCGCGTGCCGTTGAACGGGTCTGCCCAGTACACCTGGATCCGACGACCCCGCAGGGAGTGCACCCCACCGGCAGCGTCATCGACGCGCAGCAGGAAACGCGAATAGGAGGCGCGATGCTCGGGCAGATCGATCACCTCGCCGGTGACCTCGGCGTCGAATGGCGCCTGTTCCGGTGGCACCTGTGCCTGCAGGGCCGACTGGCCATGCAACCCAGCCAGTGCGGCGCCGATCAGTGCCATGCCCAGCCAGCGGCCGCGCCAGCGAGCGGCCCACAGGCTGACGCCGACCAGCAGCAGCCCCCATGCCACCGGGGCAGGCGGCAGGACAGGCAGGTTGCAGCAGGCGGTCGCTCCAAGCACCACGGCCGCCGCTCCCGCCTTGCCCCAGGGGCCCGGTGGACGCGCACATCGCTGCTTGCCGACCCTGCCCATGCCACCAGCGTGGCCGCCGCGCGCCCCTCATCCCATCAGGATTCCAATCGCGATGGCTCGGATTTCAGCCGGGACGGCGTACCGATCGGTTGAAGGCGATGCGGAAACTCGCTCCCCCGCCGGGTGCTTCACCCACCGCGACGGTACCTTCGTGGTGCTGGATGATCTCCTTGACCAGGTGCAGGCCGAGACCGCTGCCGCCGCCCGCTGCACGCAACCGGCGAAACGGCTCGAATATCGCTTCGCGGTCGCCTTCGGGCACCCCTGCGCCCTGGTCTGCGACCTCGAGCAGGCCGGTCGCGTCCAAACGCACGCTGATCGTCCCGCGCCCGCCGCCATGCACGATGGCGTTGTGGACAAGGTTGGCCAGCACCCGTCCCAGGGCGATGCCATCGCCTACGATCCACACCGCTTCCTCAGGTGCGTCGACTTCGAACGCATACCCCGCGCCGATCACCAGCGGGGCCAGTTCGGCGGCGGCAGTACGGGCCAGGCTGGCAAGATCCAGCGGCTGCAGTTTTTCCACGCTGCGATCCAGCCGCTGCAGGTCAAGCAGGTGTTCGGCGACATTGCCGAGTCGGGCCACATCATTGAGCAGTTGCGCTTTCAACGCGCCCTGCGGCAGTTGGGACAGCCGCGCCTGCACCACGGCGATCGGCACCCGCAGTTCGTGCGCCGCGTCAGCGAGGAACTTGTCGCGTGCTGCATAGCCCTGCTGGACCTTGCTGATGGCGTCGTTGAACGCGCTGACCAGCGGTGCGATCTCCGTGCTCACCAGGCGGGTGTCCAGCCGCGCACCGGGCTTTCCGATGTCAAGCAGGCGCGCTTCGCGGGCGAGCTGACGCACGCCCCGCATGGCGCGGTGGATCACCAGCGGCATGACCAGCAGGGTCACCACGATCAATGGCAGGAAGAACCACGGACCGATCACCCGCAGCACCATGAGAGCACCTTCCCACAGACCACGTTTCGGCTGGCCACCCACCATGACACTCAGCCGCCGCCCGCCCTCGTTGCTGATCACGATGCGCGCCGCATCCAGGTACGGCGGCGTCAGCGAGCCCAGCTCGCTGGACCCCACGCGATCCAGCCGGGACAGCAACTCCCGGTGAACGTCCGGGATCGCACCTTCGGACAGCCGGTTGCCGCGCTCATCCACGGCGACGAACCACAGGTTGCCACCCGCCCGGTCATTCAGTGCCTCCCACCGCACACGATCCAGCGTGATCGCGTGGCCATCGCTGTGCAGTGCCGCCACCACGGCGTCGGCCGCGAACATGTCCATGGGCACCGTGTCCTGGTCGCCCCAGGTCAGGATCAACGCCATCACTGCGATCAATACGGTGAAAACCTGGGCCAGGCAGACGCGCCACGCCAGGCCCAGCGAAATCGAGCGGATGCCAGGGTTCATGCACAGGCCTCCGCCAGCAGGTAGCCCACCCCGCGGATGACATGGATCTCCACGCCGGCCCCGGCCTGCTGCAGCGCCTTGCGCAGCTTGGAAATATGCGCGTCCAGCGCATTGGACTGAATATCATCGTCGAAGCCGTACACCGCTTCTTCCAGGCCGCTGCGGGTGACGGTACGCCCCTGTCGCAGCGCGAGTGCCTGCAGCACCAGCAGTTGTCGACGCGGCAGCGAGAGCGGCTGGCCGTCGACCTGCGCCTGCATCGACTCGAAGTCGAAAGACAACCGTCCCAACCGCAGCACCGGCGCCACCAGTTCTGTCGGGCGGCGGGCCACGGCGCGTATCCGCGCCATCAACTCCTCGATTGCGACCGGCTTGACGAGGTAGTCATCGGCCCCTACGTCCAGGCCCTCGACCCTGTCGCCGACGCTGCCCTTCGCGGTGAGCATGATGACCGCCAGACCCGGTCGAAGCGCGCGCGCCGCCGCCACGAACGCCAGTCCGTCGCCATCAGGCAGCTGACGATCCAGCAGCATCAACTGGTGCACAGGCTCGCGCAACGCCGCGCTTGCCGCGGCCAGCGTGTCGACCGTATCGGCCACCACGCCTTGCCGTTCCAGGCCCGATTGCAGGGCGCGGGACAGGTCTGGATCATCTTCGACCAGCAGGATGCGCATGCTTGGCTGCAAGGAGTGGCGGGGGGTTGATGATAAGGCCGCTGCGGGCCGCGCAATGTTCTGACAATGTTGATGTCGCATCGTGCACGAACCGCTTCTGTATCGAGCCGTACGACGTCATGGACGCTTCCCTCTCCCCGGCCAGCCTTGCGCCCGCCCCGCCCTGCTTATCGATCGACCCGCACGTGGTGCTGACCGCGCCTGATTTGGACAGCGCCGAACAGGCCTTCCTGGGCCTGTTGCCCGACCGCGCCCACGTGGATGCCTTGGCCCGACATGCTGTCAGTCATGCGCGGCATGCACCTGACAACCGCTACGCGTTGACACTGACCCTGGTCGGGATGCGCCTGCAGGAACTGAAGATGGGCGAAGCCTGTGCCGCCAGTTGCAGGCAGGATTCGCTGCACAGCCTGCGCCAGGCGTTCGCGGCCGGCTGAAGCGCTCCTCCAGGCGTCGCCACCCTGGCGAGTCGCCAGGCCATGACCCCTACAGAAGGCGGTGCCTGCCGGAAACGCCAGGCACAAAAAAACCAGCACGATGGCTGGCTTTTTTCGTTCCCACTTCGCTGGAAGTGGTGGGCGGTACAGGGTTCGAACCTGTGACCCCTACCATGTCAAGGTAGTGCTCTACCGCTGAGCTAACCGCCCGTTGTTGCGTCCTGGCCCGTTGCGATTGCGTCGGGGCAGGCCGCGTATATTACGGAGGACAACAGGGTTGTGCAACCGTTTTGTGAAGAAATATTCGAAAGCGCGCTTCCGTGCTGCCGTCAGCCCAGGCTGGCTTCCTTCAGGCGCTTGATCAGGTCGCGCACGCGGCCGGCATCTTCGAACTCCAGATCCTTCGCATGCTGGTACATGCGCTGCTCCAGTGACTTGAGCTTGCTGGCCACTTGGGCCGGAGTAAGGGTCGCGTAGTCGGCACCCTCTTCGGCGATTTCCACCGCACCGATCTTCCCCTTGCCCTTGCCCTTCCGCGACCCTTTGTCGTACGGGTCCGAACGCGCGCCTTCCAGCACGTCGACAATCGGCCGCGCAACCGACTTGGGCACGATGCCGTGCTCTTCGTTGTACTCCACCTGCTTGGCGCGACGCCGGTCGGTCTCATCGATCGCCGCCTGCATCGAGCGGGTGATCTTGTCGGCGTACAGGATCGCCTTGCCTCGCACATTGCGGGCCGCACGGCCGATGGTCTGGATCAGCGAACCGGTCGAGCGCAGGAAGCCCTCCTTGTCCGCATCCAGGATCGCCACCAGAGACACCTCCGGCATGTCCAGGCCCTCGCGCAGCAGGTTGATCCCCACCAGCACGTCGAACTTGCCCAGTCGCAGGTCACGGATGATCTCCACGCGCTCCACCGTATCGATGTCCGAATGCAGATAGCGCACCCGGATACCGTGCTCGCTGAGATACTCGGTGAGATTCTCGGCCATGCGCTTGGTCAGGGTGGTGACCAGCACGCGATCCCCCATCTTGATCCGCTCATTGGCTTCGCTCATCAGGTCGTCGACCTGGGTGCCCACGGGCCGGATCTCCACCACCGGATCGATCAGCCCGGTCGGGCGCACCACCAGCTCGGCCATGTCCTCGCCTGCTTCGCGATACTCGTAGGGGCCCGGCGTCGCTGACACGTAGATCGCGCGCGGGCAGCGCTGCTCCCATTCCTCGAAGCGCAGCGGCCGGTTGTCCAGTGCCGACGGCAGGCGGAAGCCGAACTCCACCAGCGTTTCCTTGCGCGAGCGGTCGCCCTTGTACATCGCGCCGATCTGCGGAATGGTTACGTGCGACTCGTCGATCACCAGCAGCGCATCCGGTGGCAGGTAATCGAACAGGGTCGGCGGAGGCGATCCGGCCGGCTTGCCGGTCAGGTGCCGTGAATAGTTTTCGATGCCATTGCAGAAGCCCACCTCGGCCATCATCTCGATGTCGAACTGCGTGCGCTGAGCGAGCCGCTGCGCCTCCACCAGCTTGTTTTCCGAATAGAGCTGGTCCAGCCGCTCCTTCAGCTCGATCTTGATGGTCTCCACCGCCCCAAGCACGCGCTCGCGGGTCGTGGCGTAGTGCGTCTTGGGGTAGACGGTGAAGCGCTGCATGTTGCGCAGCGTCTCGCCGGTCAGCGGATCGAACAGGGTGATCTTCTCGACCTCGCCGTCGAACAGCTCGATCCTCAGCGCTTCGCTGTCCGATTCGGCGGGGAATACGTCGATCACCTCGCCGCGCACGCGGAACGTGCCGCGGTGCAGCTCGTACTCGTTGCGGGTGTACTGCAACTGGGTCAGGTGATTGATCAGGTCACGCTGGTCGATACGCTCGCCCTTGGACAGGATCAACCGCAGTGACAGGTAGTCTTCGGGCGCGCCGAGGCCGTAGATGGCCGATACGGTGGCCACGACCAGCGCATCCGGCCGCGACAACAGCGTCTTGGTCGCGGCCAGGCGCATCTGCTCGATATGCTCGTTGATCGAACTGTCCTTCTCGATGAAGGTGTCCGACGAGGGCACGTAGGCTTCGGGCTGGTAGTAATCGTAGTAGCTGACGAAATACTCCACCGCGTTATGCGGGAAGAACGCCTTGAACTCACCGTACAACTGCGCAGCCAGGGTCTTGTTCGGCGCCATGATCAGCGTCGGCTTCTGGATGCGGTCGATGACGTTGGCGATGGTGTAGGTCTTGCCCGAGCCGGTGACGCCCAGCAGGGTCTGCTTGGCCACGCCGGCCTCGAAGTTGCTGCTCAGTTTCTCGATCGCGGTAGGCTGGTCGCCTGCCGGCGAATAAGGCGATACGAGTTGGAAACGGTCGCTCATGGTGCTGCCAGGTCCCGGGGGGGCCATTATAGCGGGGCGGTCGGTGACGACTTGTTGAGGGCTGGGCTCACCGCACGGCAACCTCCCGTCCGACAGCCTGCCGACCTGCGCGGCGCCAGCATGGGACCTCCCGGAGGTCTGCCATGTCCCTGCCCCTCTCTTCCCGGCCGCGGGCCGCATCAGGTTACGGGCTGCTCCACTGGGTCCTCGCGCTCGGTGTCCTTGGTGTCCTGTGCGCGCTTGCCCTGCCGCCATTGAACGCCCTGCTCGACCGCATGCGGACTGACACGCTGCGCATGCAGCTGCACGCCACGCTGGCGACCGCACGCAGTACGGCCATCAGTCGCGGGCGGCCGATCGAGGCCTGCCCCAGCAGCGATGGCATCAAGTGCAGCGACGACTGGGCGCGAGGCTGGCTGATGTACGAGCCCTTGGTCACCACCCGTCCTGGATACACCCCGAAAAAGCCCTTCATCGTCGAACGGCGCCCGCGTTCGAAGGTCACTGCCTTTGTCAGCGATGGCCGCCCGCGGATCCGTTTCCGGCCGGACGGCCGAAATGCGGGGCTCAATCAGAAAATCCGGATCTGCATCAGCGATCGGCTTTATACCGAAGTGGTGGCCAGCATCCCCGGACGGATCCGCAGCCGACGGGCACGCGAGCGCGAACCGTGCAGGGAACCCTGAAAACGACAAAGGCCGCGATCGCTCGCGGCCTCTGCAGAAACTGGCGCCCGAAGTTGGACTCGAACCAACGACCCCCTGATTAACAGTCAAGTGCTCTAACCGGCTGAGCTATTCGGGCGGGGTGCGCATTCTAGCCAACTTCCCGACGCGCTGGCAAGTCCCCACGAAGGGTTACCAGCACTCGGCCACCGTGGACGCGGAGCTCGTTTTGCGGCCCGCCTGGTCGAGCGTCAGCGTGCCGCACTTGTCGGACGACTGCCCCTCCCCAGGGACTGCCTGGATCGTGAACGTTCCCGCCGCGGGCGTGCCCACGTACGACAACGTGTAACGCGACGTCCCGTCTCGCGGCGACTGGGTGAAGGGCAGCGTCAGGCCGGCGTAGCTGTTCTGCACCGTATGGTGACGCTCGAGCTGCTGCGCCAACTCGACCAGGTCTGCCTTTGCCTGCGCACGGCGCGATTTGCGCACGTGCTCCTGATAGGACGGCATGGCGATCGTAGCGAGGATCGCGACCACGGCCACGACGATCATCAGCTCGATCAGCGTGAAGCCCTTGGCATGTTTGAACGACGCACTCATGGGATTCCTCATGGACAGGTTCATCAGCGGATCTGCCGCCAGGACTGCCGTCCGCAGGGACGCGGCATGTACAGACCGTCGGCGCCGGGCGCACGCAGAACAAAGGTACAGATTTCGCGCTCGATCCGCTCATCGACGCTGCAGCCCGGCTGCCCCGGCTTGCACCCTACCAGGGCAGCCGGCGGTGGCGGAACGAAGATGCTCGTATCGCGTACCGGTGGCCCCTTGCTCAGGTCTCCGCCCTTGGTCAGCGCGATGCCGCCACAGTCACCGCTGCAGACCGGGTCGCCCCCGCGGTTGGGACTGAGGCCGGACATGCTGCCACCGCCGGTGAGCAGATTCAGGCCGTAAAGCCAGTTGACGCCGCCGCCGCTGCCGCAGATCGCTGTACCGGGGACATATGTTGTGAAGAAGACAATACCGTTCTGGATGTTGGGGTTGCCAACGAACCGCTCGCCTTCGATCGACGTGCCCACGGCCAGATCGACATACCAGCCGCGCTTGGTCACGTAGCTGACGTTGTTGCGGCTGACCGTGCGGATGGCATAACCACTGCTGTTCGCTGCGGTGCCGATGGTCTGGGGTACCAGCTGCCCGCGGCCGCTGATGGAGGTCTTCAGGTCGTCCCAGATCCCATACAGCGACTGCATCGGCGAGGACGAGCTGACCTGGTTGTCATCCGCCGCGAAGTATTGACCGGTACCGAAGAACAGGCTGACGCCGCCGCCCGGACCACTGCTGACCTCGATGCCGCCCGTGATCGGCTGTCGGGCATTGTCCCGCATTGCGGTGAACAGCGGCGCACCGCTGAGGGCGATGGTCCAGTTCTCCGGGTTCGGATCGGACAGATCGTACTTCCACAGGTTGCCCTGCATGTCACCGCCGTAAACCGTGTCGGTCACCCCATCGCTGTTCATCAACGCAACCGGGGCAATGTTGATCAACCCATTGCGCCCCGTATAGGCGGCATCGGAGGAGGTGATGCGCTTGAGTACCTTGCCGGTCTGGACGTCGACCGCGAACAGGACAGCCTTGCCGCTGGTCGAATTGACGCCGTTGCCGAACAGCGCGACAAAGCGCGGCGCGGCCCCCGTCGCAGCGCCGGTAACCGGCACCACCAACGGCTTCCCGATCACGAAGCCCATATCCGACTCGGTCTTGCCCGAGACCTCCCACAGTACGTCGGAGGCAGCAAAGCCACTGGGATTGCTCACGTTGAGGCCAAACACCGATCCATTGCCGATGCTGGATGCGTTGGGCGCCTTGCTGGACCCACCACCCCCGGTGCTGCCGACCAGGACCGTACGCCAGGCATTGCCGTAATACACGTCGGCCGAGGACAGCGAGCCGTCCACGTAGTAGCGATGGCCGTAGCTCGGATTCGCCAGTTCGGCGATGTGCTGCAGCGATGCGGACGGAATGAATGCCATCTCCTCATTGCCCGCCGAGCCCCCCGTCATGGCATTGAACCCGTGCAGCATGCCGTCATTGGCACCCACGTAGACCATCGTCGGCGGGCCACCCGCCGCCTTCTTGGCGGTCAGATAGGTTGCATACGACGTTCCCAGAGTCTTCTTCCACTGGGTTGGGCTGGACGACCACGACGCGTAACCGAAATCATCACGGTTGGATACGATCTCTGTCGACGAGTTGACGATGTCACCCAACGGTGAGGAACGCGTCCGCAGACCGCTGATCGGCGTGCCCTTCAGATAACTGACCAGCGAATCGACATCGCGCAGGCCGAACCAGGTCGGGATCGAGCTGCTGAAGCCCATGGCCGACAATTTGGCAGCTCGCGTGCCACCCGGAACATTGGCCGCTGTGAACTCCGATGCCGCCACCGCCGTCACCACACCGGTGGCACTGGTGCTGGTCGGCGCGGTCGACATGAAGATGCGGCGGCTTGAGCTGGCGATCCGCGACGACGCGCGCCACAGCTCAGCGCCATCGGTACCATCGGAGGTGACCGCTGTTCCGACCACGTCACCGGTCCAGTCGTTGGAGCCCTCTGGCACCTTGAAGTTCGAGCTGACGGTGAACGAGCCCGTGGTGATGCGCGCACCGGTTCCGCTGCCGCCGACCGGCGCATCGCCTGCAGCGGCGCTGTCGAAGATCGCCTCCAGGGCTTCCTTCAGCTTGGTCGGATTGCGGGCCAGGAAGTAGTTGTCCGGTGTGCCTGCCTTCTTGCTGTCCCACTTCTTGCCGCCAGCGGGGACACCGTACTTGGCGGCGTACCACAGCGGGCTTTCAAGCTGCCCTGCCGCGCCAGGGGCCAGCTTGTACTTGATGACAACCGGCTTGTCCCAGCTGGTAGGGAAGTTGTTGTTGGACGTCAGCACCGAGTCATTCTGGTTGCCCGGGCGCAGCGCGAGTCGCTGCACGGTGTTGGGCGAGTTCGAGCCGGTGATGGTGTAACCGGACAGCATCGCGTTGCCCGCATACGCAGACAGGTTCTCAATCCGGATCATCACTTCATCGGGTGCGACGGTGCCACGCACCGTCGTGCCGAGGTTCGAAGCATCACCGTTGCAGACGGCCGCGTTGTTGGCCGCACTGTAGCTTCTGGTTGCGCGGGCATCGGCGCGCCAGCAGATGTTGTTGAAGCCGGCTGCCTCGCTGCAGGTGGCGCCAACGCAGTAACTGAGCATGGCGACGACGTCGTTGTCGTGGTCGTTGCCCCACAACGAATCTTCCCATACCAGCGAGAAGCTGCCGGCGGTACCGTCCGCCTTGTAGGGTCGACCGTAGACGTTGGCCTGGGACGTCGTGGATACCTTGGTGCCGATGCCCACCGCCCCCAGGAAGCAGCTGCGCCAGCCGTTGGAGCCTGCAGTCGCGCTGCCGCTGTTGTTGGCCTGGCACAACGGCGAGATACCGATCTTGCCGCCGCCGACATTGATCTCGAATTTCGGCAGGTTCTCGGCCATCGCCACGGTGTAGGTCGTCGCAGTGACCTTGTAACTTGCCGGTTTGCCCTGCACACCGGGGCGCAGGTCCGTTTCTGCCGCCGCCTTGGCCAGGCCGGCCAGCATGTAACTGCCCTCCATCGAGGGAATGTCCGGGCAGATGCCGCGGATCGTGCTCAACGAGCCGACCGTCTGCCGCTGGCAGATGTCTTCATGCGTATTGAGCGAGGCATAACGCGGGGTCGCCGTATTCCGCCCGGCCATGAACGACTTGCCGACCAGCCCCTCCGCCGTACCCAGCGCGTCGGTGGCTGCGGTAGCCGATGCCAGGTTGGCGATGCTGCCTATGTTGTCACTGTCGAACGAAGGCAGGCCCGAGGACATCACCAGGATGTTGCACGTCGCGCAGTATGAATTGCCGCCCTGGGCCGGCAGGCGGTAGGGGTCGGCCCACTTGACGCCGGTGGGCAGGCCGGCGAGATCGCCGAAATCGCCGTAGACCGGAGCGCCCGCCGTTACATAGCGCAGCGCCTCGGCATACATTTCCGCAAGCGGGTTGCCCCACGCACTGCACTTCTGCCCGCCCGTACCCGGGTCGGCCAGGTTGCCGTTGCCGTTCTGGTCCTGACGGTTGAGGATGCCGTAGGTATTGCAGTCATTCCAATTGCTGCTGCCGTTCCACTGGTCGATCTTGAACGTGGATATCGTCTTGATGACCCCCTCTGCACCGGCTACGGCGCCAGCCTTCAGGTAGCAGAAACGTCCCGTGGCCAGGTCGATCTCGTCGCCTGCCGCGCAGAACGCACTGCTGTTGCCGGCGATCTTGCCGATGTTGCGGCGGACGGTGCCGCCATCACGCGGATTGACGTAGGTGCCCGTGATCAGCCCGAAACGCAGGCGACCGCTTTCACCGTAGGTCTGCAGCACGCCGCTGGGCTTGTAGCGGTCCTGGCTGCCGTCGTTGTACTTGCGGCAGTAGCTTTCACGGATCGCGCTGGTGCCGGGCGCGCAGACCTCGGCACGCACGGTGTAGATCGTCGCCGAGCGGGGCACATCGGAACTGCCTTCGCCGCTACGGCCCACGCCGCACTGATAACCCGCGGTTGACGCCCACTCTGACCAGTTGCCCGCAGACACCAGCATCCGTGGCAACGCGGCGTCGTTTGTCCCTTGGGTTGCGTTGCAGAAGGACTGGGTTCCAGACAGTGGAGCAAAATTGCCGATATCGCCGCCGCTGTAGACCTTCACCCAAGCGTGAAGGTCATTGGGAATACGAGCGCGCTCGATGACGGTCTTGTCATCCAGATCGGTCGATCGCTGTCCGCCGTAGAGCACGCTGCGCATCACGTCGAGGCGGCTCATCGTGATCCAGTTCAGGAAGTTGCCCGACCACTGCCCCGAACACGTATGGCCATTGGTGCCGCCCGCGTTGGCAACGGCTTTGAACACGCCGGTGTCGCCCGTCGCCGTTGAGCTGTAGCAGAGTTTTGAATCGAAGTAGCCGCCGTACTCGAACGTATCAAGATACGTCGTATCGAGTGTCCCGTCCTCGTTCAGGTCGCTGTAATCGCTGTAGGCCTTGTTGAACAGCTGCTCATCACGCGACATCACCATCATCATCAATGGCGGCTGCGTCTGCTTGCTGTACAGCGGCTCCTGCGCGATGTCGTAATCACCAACGGCCGCGCGCAGCGGAATCACCAGCGCAGCAAGGCCACCGAGGACCGCGAGGCCGATGCCTACCCGCGCCCAGCGCGAGGGAGAGAAACGAGGAAGACGACGGTCACTGTTCATGGGATGAAGATCGTGTCGATGACGGCGCTGGCCGAGGCATTGGTCGGGTCGTCACTGGCAAGCGCCGTGACCTGGTAGATGTTTCCGGTTTCTTCGCTCATCCGCGTTCCCACCCGTCGGCTGGACGAAGCGAAACACTTGTCGATCCGCCGGGTGTAGCTGGAGGCATTCACCGTGACCCCGTTCGACCAGGTCATGGGGTCATAGCTCGGGCTGCACTCTTCCTGCGAGGCGAGGAACGTCTCGCCCCCGGCGACCTTGGTCTGGATGCCGGCCTCGATCCCGCGTGCGCTGGATTCAGCGTTCTGGAAGGCCTGGTTCGTGCGCAGATAGTTGGCCGACATCCGCTCCTGCATGCTGGTGACCTGCATGCCGGCGATGCCGATCAGCGCGAGCAGGATCAGCATGATCAAGGCCACGTACAGCACCGCGCCGCGTTGGCGTTGCGGCGATGGCACAGGACGGCGCGCACGGATCGCGGACAGGGACATGGAGGCCTCAGTTGCCATACAGGCGGTTACGCATTGCAATGGTCGTCTGGTAGACCGAACGCATGCGGGTATCGTTGGGAACGGTGAACGTCACGCCGAGGGAGATCAGCTCGGCGTCACCGGTGGGACGCTTGGCGGCGGCAGGATCCGGGCTGGACACCAGCAGTCCCAGTTGCACCGCACCCACGCGGCGCCAGGCCTGCGCCTTGTCGGTCAGCGATGCCTGCACCGCGGTGGCGGTCCCCTGACGGTCGATGTAGCCCGTCGGCGAGGTGCTGTCGAGCTGGCGATCCTGTCCGTACAGCAACTGCATGTTCTCCACGCCTTCAACCAGCGCTTCCGGCGGCTGTGCCGTCAACGCGCCACCAGGGCTGGCAGTGAAGCGCACGCGATACAGTTGCGACTGGCGCGTGGCCGCGTCATACCCCACGTAGAAAACAATGCTTTCGGCGCGATAAAGATTCGCCTGGCCTTCCGTGTACAGCGCCGTGAAGTTCGTCGCATTGTTGGTCGCGGTGTTGAACGTGACGCTGCCGGCACTGTTGCTCACTGCGCTGGCCTGGAAGACCGTGGCAGACAGACAGTCGGACACGCCGAACAGACCGGGATTGGTCACCCCGCTCTGCAGAACGGACAGCCGGGCCGGATCGAAGTTGAAAACAGGTTTGTCGGGTGTACCGCCTGTTGAGGTCACAGGCACGCCGTCCGGCATCAGGTAGCGCAGCGCCACGATGTCGCTGCCGTTGACGCGGTTGGGCATGGCCGCAGCGTACTGGGACGGAAGCGCCGGGCTGTAACCGGTCCCGCCGGTTGCCGGGGTGGCGCCAAGCGTCAACGTATCACCGGGCGCCGTGCCGGTCGCCTCGTACCCTTGCACGGAACGGGTGAAGTCCAGCGCCGGATGCGTGGTGATCAAGGTGGAATAAAGCGAGTTGGTGGCCTGCTGGGCATGCGCCTGGTCGTTCACGCAGCCAAAATGGCCGGCCATCCGCAGCTCCCGCTGCAGTGAATCCATGGCAAAGCGGCTGTTCTCCTGCACCCGCGCCAGGCCGGCCGACAGCTGATAGGCGGAACGCGACGCAGCGAACACCTGGATGACGGCCAGCATGACGATCAGGCCGATCACCATGGCGATCATCAGCTCGATCAACGAGACACCGCGGATACGCTGGCGACGGTGGGGCAAACGCTTCACAGGCGCGTCCTCGCGGTGAATGTCGTATCTGCGGCGTTTTCCTTCCAGCGTTCATCGCCCCAGCTCACGCTGACAGTGATTTCGCTACCGTTCTGCTCCACGCTGGCCGTGGCGGCTTCGCCCAGCGCTTTGCCCATGCGGCACTTCCAGTCACCCATGAAGCTGTCCTTGCTGATGCTGGCACCGACAGGCGGATCGCAATCGCTGACCGTGGCGGTGTAGTTACCGACGAACTCGCTGGCCGCCACCCGGTTGATCCGGATCTGGTCCAGCAGTTCGTAGCTCAGGTTGGTCGCCTGGGTACGATAGTTGGCACTCTGGACGTAGCGCACGTTCATGGTCTGCAACAGGGCGAAGCCGAGCAGGCCAAAGCCCAGCACGAGGATGGCGATCAGGACTTCGATCAGGCTGAACCCGCCCTGCTGGCGACGGTGGGGCCGCGACGTTTTCACGGTCATGCGCATGCTTCCTTGGTAAGCCTCACCTGCCCGGTAGGCGAGATGACCAGATGCCGCTGGAGGTCCTGATCGCCGCATTCGGCCGGGCGCAGCGTGATGTCGCGGGCCACGTTGGCGCGGTTGCGGCCGCGCCCATCGAAACCGATGGAAAGCGCCTGGCCACTCGTGCCCTGCAGCTGCGGACGTCCTTCGGCGAAACGCAGCACCGGCTCGCCTGCATCGAAGGTTCCATTACGGTTGGTATCGCCGAAAACCATCCAGCCGCCCGCCCACGACGTGCCGTTGCAGGATGTCCCGGTAGTGGACGCGCAGACGCCCGCACCCCGGGTGTTCTTGATCGCCTCGGAACGCGCAAGGGACAGGGCGGCGATCAGTTCGTTGGACGTCGTCGCCATGCGATTGGAGCGCAGCGTGCCCTGGAAACTCGGAAAGGCAAGCGTGGCCATGATCGCCATGACCGCGACCGTCACCATCAATTCCAGCAGCGTGAAGCCCTTGGACAGGCGCAAAGACATGGACCGCTCCCCAGCGTGATATCGGCACGATGAGGCAGCCCTGCCCCCCGCTGCAAGCGGGGGCAGGACGAACGGTCATTCCGGGGCGACAGGCGTCAAAAGCCCGTCGCCTGCAGGGCGCGGCCGGCGGTGGTCCCGGTTGTGGCGACCGTCGGCTGGTAGTGGCGGCCGCTGGCCGTCAGCTCTGTCCCGGTAGTGACGGCCAGCGGGCGCGA